>DATAUN010000139.1:0-5371 GCA_036268235.1 Gaiellaceae bacterium | reverse complement strand
CACAAAGGTGGCTCTGGGGAGGCGCTGCTGCGCCTCCTCGAGCATGCGTGGGCTCTGGTCGAGCCCGACGACGTCGCCGCGAAGATGCTGCGTGATGAACGCGGTGCCGCACGCGACGTCGAGCGTCCGCGTCGGCGGCAGTCCGCCGAGCAGGGTCGCGATCTCCGCGAGCTCGTCCTCCCAGCCAGGGCGCTCGCGACCAGCCCACAGTCCGCGGCCGAGCCACCAGTCGTCGTACTCGGGCGCGCGGGTGTCGTAGTACTCCTTCACCGCTCGTACAGTATGAGAGTGCTGCCGCTCGAGTCGGTTCCGAACTTCAGCGAGGGCCGTGACCGCGCGACGATCGACGCGATCGGCGACGCGCTCGCGGCGCATGCGCGCGTCCTCGACGTGCACGCGGACGCCGACCACAACCGCTCCGTCTTTACGCTCGTCGGCTCGGCCGACGAGCTCGCGGATGCGCTCGCCGCCGGCGTTGCGGTCGCCGTCGAGCGGATCGACCTGCGCGCGCACGAGGGCGCGCACCCGCGGATCGGTGCCGCGGACGTCGTGCCGGTCGTGCCCCTCCGGCCCGAGGATCTCGACCGCGCCCGCGCCGCGGCGGAGCTCATCGGCGCGAGGCTCGGCGAGCTCGGCTTGCCGGTCTTCCTCTACGCGCCGCCCGAGCGCGGCCCGGCGTTCTACCGGCGCGGCGGCGTCACCGAGCTGCAGCGGCGGCTCGACGCGGGCGAGCTCGCTCCCGACTTCGGCCCGCATCAGCTGCACGAGAGCGCGGGCGGCGTGATCGTCGGCGCGCGGCGGCCGCTGATCGCGTTCAACGTGAACCTGCGCGGTGAGCTCGCGGCCGCGCACGAAATCGCGGCGGTCGTCCGCGAGAAGGGCGGCGGCTTCCCCGGCGTGCGCGCGCTCGGGCTCGACCTGCCGCGCGCCGGCCTCGTGCAGGTGTCGATGAACGTCGAGGACTGGGAGGCGGCGGCCCTGCACGACATCGTCGACCGGATCGCCGCCGAGGCAGCCGCGCGCGGGGCGGAGGTCGTCGGCTCCGAGCTCGTCGGGCTGATGCCGGCGGGCGCCGCTGCGGCCGCGGCCGGCGCGATGCTCAGGATCGACGGCTTCGACGCGTCCCGTGTGCTCGAGCTGCGACTCCTAGACTGAGCAGCCCGACGAGCGGCACCGCGATCGCCGCGCCGCCGAACACGGCCGGCGCGCTCGCAACGAGGAAGAGCGGCGAGACGAACAGCAGCCCGGTCGCATGTGCGCCGCGGTGCGTCAGTGAGATCAGTCCGGAGACGCGGCCGAGCAGATGGTCCGGCACCTCCTCCTGCGCGGCGGAGTTGACGAGCACGACTGCGGTGCTCTGTCCGGTTGCGGCGAAGAACGCACCCGCGACGGCGACCGGCAACGAGCCGGCGACCGCCATCAGCCCATAACCGGGGATGTACATCAGCCACGCGAGCATGCTCCAGCGCGCCTTGCGGCGGACGTGCACGTGCGCGAGCAGGACGCCGCTTGCGATCGAGCCGGCCGCGTAGCCGACCATCACGATCGAGAAGCCGCCCGCGCCGTGGTGGAGCGTGTCGCTGACGAGCTTCGGCACGCCGCCGATCCAGGTGCCGGACGTGATTGTCACCGCGACGCCGAGTGCCACGACCGCCGCGGCGAGCATGCGCCGCGGGCGCAGCGCCTCGATGCCCGCGCGCAGGTGCGGCGCTTCGGCGTGTCGGTCGTGCTCGCGCCCGCGGCGGAGCCCAGCCAGCAGGGCGGCGGAGACGAAGAACGATGCGGCGTTCACGCCGAAGAAGACGCTCACGGGCATGAACGTCAGCAACGCCGCTGCGACCGCCCAGCCGCCGATCGAGAGCGTCTGCACGGTCGACTGCACAAACGCGTTCGCACGCTGGACGTTCGCGCGCTCGACGAGCGTCGGGATCATCGCGCCGTACGCCGGCTCGAAGTAGCTCGTCGCAGCCTCGAGCAGGAACGACGCGACGATGAGGCCCCAGAGCGGCAGGTGGCCGCTGACCCCAGCGATTGCCACCGGAACGAGGACGATCCCGCGCGCGAGATCGGCGCTCACCATCAGCCGCTTCCGGCTGAAGCGGTCCGCGGCAAGACCGCCGTGCAGCCCGAAGAGGAGCGCCGGAACGCTGTCGGCGACACGCACCGCGATCACGCCGCCGGCGCCGCCGACGTCGAACGCGAACCACATCAGGGCGATGTAGTGCAGCGAGTCGCCGAGCTCGCTCGCCGAGACGGCGAGGAAGACGCGCCGAAAGTCCGGTAGGCGAAGCAGGTCGCTCGCGCGCTGGCGCGGCGGCACGGACTCGAGCTCGCGCGGGACGTCGAAGACCGGATCGGACACAGGACTACGATGCCGCGTGTGACCGCGACGCGTGCGCTGACCGGCGACGACCTTTCGTTGAGCGAGGTATGGGCTGTCGCCGTCGAGCGCGCCGAGGCCGCGCCCCTCTCCGAGACCGCTCGCGGACGGATGCGCGCGGCGCGCGAGGTCGTCGAGCACGCGGCGCACGGCGCGCACGAGCACACCTACGGCGTGAACACCGGCTTCGGCCGCTTCGTCTCCAAGCAGATCCCCGAGGAGCTGACGGAGGAGCTGCAGCTGCGATTGCTCCGCTCGCACGCATGCGGTGTCGGCGATCCTTATCCGGACGCGGTCGTGCGCGCGGCGATGCTGCTGCGTGCGAACGCACTGGCGAAGGGCAACTCGGGCGCGCGCGTCGAGACGGTCGAGCTCCTCCTCGATTGCCTGAACCGCGGCGTCCTGCCGTACGTCCCGTCGCGCGGCTCGGTCGGCGCGTCGGGCGACCTGGCGCCGCTCGCACATCTCGCGCTTCCGCTCGTCGGTGAGGGACGAGCGTACGTCGAGGGCGAGCTGCTCGAGGGCGACGACGCGTTGGCGCGGGTGGCGCTCGAGCCGGTGCGGCTGCTCGCGAAGGAAGGGCTGTCGCTGATCAACGGGACGCAGTTCATGGCCGCGCAGGGCGCGCTCGCGCTCGTACGCGCGCGTCGGCTCGCGCGCGTCGCGGATTGCGCGTGCGCGCTGTCGCTCGAGGCGCTGCAGGGCTCGCGCGACTCGTTCATCCCGCAGGTGCACGCGCTGCGCCCGCTGCGCGGTCAGGCCGCCTCAGCCCGCAATGTGCTGCGGCTCCTCGACGGCTCGGCGATCATCGAGTCGCATCGCTGGTGCGACAAGGTGCAGGACGCGTACTCGCTGCGCTGCGCGCCGCAGGTGCACGGCGCGTCGCGCGACCTCCTCGACTACGTCGACTACACGGTCACGACCGAGCTCAACTCCGCGACGGACAACCCGCTCGTGCTCGTCGACGACGGCATACTCGTGTCGGCCGGGAACTTCCACGGGCAGCCGCTCGCGTTCGCGCTCGATGCGCTTGCGATGGCCGTCGCCGAGCTCGCGAGCATCTCCGAGCGCCGCGTCGAGCGGCTCGTCAACCCGAACCTGAGCGACGGGTTGCCCGCGTTCCTCACAACCGACGGCGGCCTGAATTCGGGCTTCATGATCCCGCAGTACGTGGCCGCGTCGCTCGTCTCGGAGAACAAGTCGCTCTGCCATCCCGCGTCGGTCGACTCGATCCCGACGAGCGCGGGGCAGGAGGATCACGTGTCGATGGGCAACGCGTCGGGGTTGAAGGCGTGGCAGGTCGTCGCGAACTCCGAGCGCGCGCTCGCGATCGAGCTGCTCGCCGGAGCGCAGGCGGTCGAGTTCCTCGCGCCGCTCGAGCCGGGCCGCGGGCCGCGCGTCGTGCACGAGTTCGTGCGCTCGCTCTCGCCGCGCCTGCGTGACGACCGCTCGCTCTCCGCGGACATCGAGGCAGTCGCCGACGCGGTGCGCGACGGCTCGCTCCTCGCCGCCGTCGAGCACGAGGTGGGTGAGCTCGAATGAGCCCGAGGCGTCTGCAGTGGGGCCTGCCGGAGGAGCCGACGCCGAAGCATCCCTATCGCGACACGCTGATCGTCTATGCCGCACTTGCCGCGGTCGTCGTGCTGTTCGCGTGGCTCAGCGGCGGGAGCGTGCGGAAGGCGATCCCGGTTGCGCTGCTCGTGTTCGTCGGCGCTTCGGCGTGGAGCATCTTTCGCTGGCGCCAGCGGCTCCGGCAGGAGCTCCGCGAGCAGGCCGACGCGGGACGCGAGCCGTGACGGTCGCACCCTCGATCGACGCGCTCGTCGAACAGCTCGCGGGCGACCTCTCGTCGATCCGCGCGCCGCGCGGCTCGACCTTGAACGCGCGCTCGTGGGCGACGGAGGCGCCGCTTCGCATGCTCCTCAACAACCTCGACCGTGAGGTCGCCGAGCGGCCGGAAGATCTCGTCGTGTACGGCGGCAGCGGCCGCGCGGCGCGCTCGCACGAGGCACTGAAGGCGATCGTGCGCGCGCTGCTCGAGCTCGGCGACGACGAGACCCTGCTCGTCCAGTCGGGCAAGCCCGTCGCGGTGTTCCGCACGACGCGAGCCTCGCCGCGCGTTCTGATCGCCAACTCGCTGCTTGTCCCGAAGTGGGCGACGTGGGAGGAGTTCCGCCGGCTCGAGGCGGAGGGCTTGACGATGTTCGGCCAGATGACCGCCGGTTCCTGGATCTACATCGGCACGCAGGGAATCCTGCAGGGCACCTACCAGACGTTTGCGGCGGCAGCGCAGGAGCACTTCGGTATGCCGACGCTCGCCGGCCGCACCGTGCTCACCGCCGGACTCGGCGGGATGGGCGGCGCGCAGCCACTCGCGGCCACGCTCGCCGGTGCGGCGATCCTCTGCGTCGAGGTCGATCCGGCGCGGATCGAGCGGCGGCTCGAGACGCGGTACCTCGACGAGGCGAGCGACTCGCTCGACGATGCGCTGGCGCGTGTGCGCGCCGCGGCCGCCGAAGGACGCGCCCTTTCGGTCGGCGTGCTCGGCAACGCGGCCGACGTCGTGCCGGAGCTCGCGCGGCGGGGCGAGCACTTCGATCTCGTCACCGACCAGACGGCCGCGCACGACCCGCTGACCGGCTACGTGCCGAACGGACTCACGCTGGCCGAGGCGAACGCGTTGCGGGTGTCCGATCCGGACGAGTACCTACGGCGGGCGCGAACGGCGATCGCCGAGCACGTCCGCGGCCTCCTCGAGTACGTCCGGGCCGGGAGCTATGTTTTCGATTATGGCAACAACCTGCGAGGTGAGGCCGAAGCCGCTGGGGTAGCGGACGCCTTCTCATACCCGGGCTTCGTCCCGGCCTATATCCGACCGCTCTTCTGTCGCGGGATCGGGCCGTTTCGCTGGGCCGTGCTGTCCGGGGACCCGGCCGACATCGCCGTGATCGACCAGGCGCTGCGTGAGCTCTTTCCGGGCGACGAGCTCCT
>DATAUN010000138.1:0-6883 GCA_036268235.1 Gaiellaceae bacterium | reverse complement strand
GCCAGCCGGTCGATCTCGGCAAGCGTCGCCTCGCGGCCCGCGAACACGCCGAAGTTGATCCGCACCTCGATCGCGGGCGGGTCGTGCCGGTGCACGGCGAATGCCATCGCGGGATCCATCAATAGCTAGAACGATGGAGAGACGTTTCCAGTTCCGTCAGCCCTCGCGCGGCTGCCAGCGGAAGCCGCGAATCGCCGCCGCCAGGCCGATCGCGCCCCAGACGAGGACGATGGCGATCGAGCCGCCCTGCGACCAGACATGATCGTGGCGCACCATGATGTCGCGGGTCAGCTTCGTGAAATAGGTGAGCGGCAGCACGTCGGCGATCGCCCGCAGGAAGCCCGGGTACTTCTCCGGCGAGAAGAACGTGCCGGAGATGATCGCCATCGGCAGGTAGACGAAGTTGACGACGGCCGACGAGCCCTCCGCCGAGCGGACGAAGCCCGTCAGCCCGAGCCCGAGCGCGGCGAACGAGGCGGCGCCGATCACGAGCGCGAAGAGCAGCGAGAACGGCCGGCTCGGCAGGCCGACCGAGAAAAGCACGCGCCCGAGCCCGATCAGGATCACCGCCTCGACGAGGAACGTGATGAACGTGGAGACGAGCACGGCGACGAGATACGTCCACGGCGGCAGCGGCGTCGCGCGGATCCGCTTCAGGACGCCGCTCTCGCGCCGGATCACCATCGTGATCGCGAGCCCCGCGAACGCGGTCGACGCGACGCCGTAGCCGATCATCCCCGCCTCGAGGAACGCGGCGCCGCGGATGCCCGAGATGCGGTCGTTGCCGTAGATCGACCCGAACACGAGGAAGAAGATCACCGGCAGGAAGAACGTGAAGAACGCGGCTTCTCGGTTGCGCCAGAAGAGCACCTGCTCCGTGCGGAGCTCATGGAGAAACAGCCTCATTCCGCGGTCAGCTCCAGGTACACGTCCTCGAGCGTCGGGCGGCGCACCTCGAGCTCGTCGAGCTCCTCGCCGCGCGCGAGCGCCTCGGCGGTCAGCTCGTGCAAGCGCCGGGTCGCGTCGCGTGTGCGCTCGACGACCTCTTCGCCGCCGCGGCGGTAGCGAATCTCCGTCTCGACGGCGCCGCCCGTCAGCTCGGCGGGGGTGCCTTCGCGCACGATCACACCGTCCCGGAGCACGGCGACTCGGTCGGCGAGCTGCTCCGCCTCGTCGAGGTAGTGCGTGGTCAGAAGAATCGTCTTGCCGAGGGCGTGCAGGTTGCGAATCGTCTGCCAGGCGGCGCGGCGCGCGCCCGGGTCGAAGCCCGTCGTCGGCTCGTCGAGGAAGATCAGCTCGGGGTCGCCGACGAGCGCCAGGCCGAGGTCGAGCCGCCGCTGCTGGCCGCCGGAAAGCGTGCGCACGCGCGCTTCCGCCTTCTCGCCGAGCTCGACGATCCCGATCACCTCTTCCGGGTCGCGCGGGTGCGAGTAGTAGCCCGCGAACACGCGCAGGCTCTCGCGCACCGTGAGGTTCGGGTAGAGCGACGACGATTGGAGCATCACGCCGATCCGCTCACGCCACGCGGTGCCGCTCTGCTGCGGATCGATCCCGAGCACGCGGACGTCGCCCGCGTCGCGCTTGCGGTAGCCCTCGAGGATCTCGACCGTTGTCGTCTTGCCTGCGCCGTTCGGCCCGAGCAGGCCGAAGACCTCGCCCGACTCGATCGCGAAGTCGATTCCGCGGACCGCTTCGTGGTCGCCGTAGCGCTTGCGCAGCCCGGTCACGGAGACGGCGGTCACAGCTGAAGCTCCTCGACGTCTCCGGGTGCGAACGTGACCTCACGCCCGTTGAGCGAGGCGACGATCTCACTGCAGTTCGGCTGGTGGCCGACCGCGACGACGGTCTCGCCCTTGCCCGTGACGGCCGCGCGGAGACTGTCAGCCGTCGCCTCGAAGCCGAGCCGCTCGTCGGGCTCGGGCGTGAGGCCGGCGGCGCGCGCGATCGCCTCGGCGGTCTCGCGCGCGCGCAGCAGCGGGCTGCAGACGACAGCGTCGAGGCTCTCGGTCGCGAGCTGCTCGCCGAGTGCGCGCGCCGCCGCGCGGCCCGCGTCCGTCAGCCTGCGCAGCTCGTCGGGCTCGCCGGGCGCGGCCTCGGCGTGACGGACAAGGAAGAGACGCACGCGGCTAGGTTAGACGCGCGGCGAGCTCGCCCAGCGCGGCGACCAACTCGAGGTCCTCGTGCTCGAGGTGCTGCAGCATCGCGCGGTCGACGCCGACGGCCTCGTACGCGCGCAGCCGTTCCTCCAACTCGTCGAGGCTGCCCTCGACCTTGATCATGATCGAGAAGCGGAGCGGGTCGCGGCCGGCGGCGGCGGCAGCTTCGTCGAGACGCGCCTTGCGCTCGCGCGCCTCGTCGACCGTCGGCCAGACGGTGTTGTACTCGTCGGCCCAGGCGACGGCGGCGCGCACCGTGCGCGGCTTCGCGGAGCCGCCGACGATGATCGGCGGGTGCGGCTTCTGCACGGGCTTCGGCCAGATGTCGTCGGCCTCCGTCCACTGGCGCACGATCTCCGCGAGCTGCCGGTCGAGCTCGTCGAGCCGCTCCCGCTGCGGCGGGAACGCGAACCCGTACGCCTGGTGCTCGGATTCGAACCAGCCCGCGCCGAGGCCGAGCTCGACGCGGCCGTTCGAGATGTGGTCGACGGTCGTCACGACCTTCGCGAGCACGGGCGCGCGGCGGAAGGTGACCGGCGAGACGAGCGTCCCGAGCCGGATGCGCTTGGTCACGGCGGCGAGCCCGGCGAGCGTCGCCCACGCGTCGAGCGAGCCTGCCGGGTCGCCACGCCCGATCGAGCGGTAGTGGTCGGAACGGAAGAGGCCCTCGAGGCCCGCGTCCTCGGCCGCGTGCGCAAGGGCGACCCACTGCTCCCAGGACACGCCCTCCTGGCCCTCGATCATCAGGCAGATGCGCACGGCTCGAGCCTAGCCGGGCCGGACGAGCAGCTCGCCCCACCGCGCGCGGGCCGCTCGCTTGCTCAGGTCCGGATCGGGGTCGACCTCGTAGCCGAGGGTCACGAACACCTCCCGATGCGCTTGCTCGATCTTGCGGGCGATCCGCGGTGTGAGGAGTGAACGCCAGCCGTCCGCGCGGCCTTGCCAGAAGTGCACGTTCGTCGCCTCACGCTGAAGTGCGTCGAACGTCACGTCGGTGAGGACTTCCTCGACGCTCGCGACCGGCGCCTCACCCAGCGCCTCGACGATCTGCTCCAGGCCGTGCCGGGTATCGCCCGTCAGTTCCTCGTATCTGAGGTGAACGTCGGCGGCATTCCACCAGTCCGGCGTGACGGAGAGGAGCGCCTTCGCGCGCGGTCCCGTCGCGTACTTCACGAACGCCCTCGACGTCGGGTCTGCGTCGAGGATCGTCGACTCGTCACCGGAGCGGCCACCCAGCCACTGCGCTGTCTGCGGCTCGTGGCGCGCGAAATGCAGAATCGAGATCAGGACGTCGAGCGGGTGACGTGCGAGCACGACGGTTCGGAAGCCGTGTGTCGCGAGCAGCTCTTCGAGCTCCGGGGTTCGCTCGGTGTGCAACTGGACGATGCAGCGTTCAGGAAGCTCATCCCACTCGAGCGCGTCGACATAGTGCGTGGAGCGCTCCTCCAGTGCGTAGAGCTGGCGAAGCAGTCGCCGAGTCCACATGTTCCCGCTGCGCGGGGTCGACACGATGAGCAGCCGCAAGGTGCCTACTCGGGTGTCACGTACGCGGCGGTCAGCCCGCCGTCGACGAGGAATGTCGCGCCGGTGACGTACGACGACTCATCGGATGCGAGGAACAACGCGCCGTTGACGATCTCGCGGGGCTTCGCGAGCCGGCCGGTCGGCCAGTGTGCGCGGCGGCGCTCGAGCGCGGCCGGGTCGTCGCCAAAGATCGAGAGCAGCAGGGGTGTCTCGACCGGTCCGGGGCAGAGCGCGTTCACGCGCACGCCCTCGCGCGCGAACTGCACGGCGAGCTCGCGCGTCATGCTCAGGACCGCGCCCTTCGACGCGGTGTACGAGATCTGGCTCGTCGCGGCACCGACGAGCGCGACGAAGCTCGCCACGTTGATGACGCTGCCGCCGCCACGCGCGAGCAGATGGGGGATCCCGTGCTTGCAGCAGAGGAACACGCCCTTCGTGTTCACGTCCTGGACGCGGTCCCACGCTTCGACGCTCGTGTCGAGCACCGAGGCGTCGTCGGCGGGCGAGATGCCTGCGTTGTTGTAGAGCACGTCGATGCCGCCGAAGCGGTCGGCGGCCGCCTGCATCATCGCGGCGACGCTTACCTCGTCGGCGACGTCGACCTGCTGGGCAAACGCGTTGCCGGTGCATCCTGCGACGGTCTCCTCAGCGGCTTCGAGGTTCACGTCGGCGGCGCAGACCCGCGCGCCTTCTTCGGTGAAGAGGTGCGCGGCGTCGCGGCCCATGCCGCCGCCCGCACCGGTGATCACGCAGACCTTGCCTTCGAGACGACCCATCAGCCCTCCGTCGAGTAGAAGACGTTCTTTACTTCCGAGTAGCCCTCGAGCCCGTGCATACCGAGCTCGCGGCCGAAGCCGGATTGCTTGAACCCTCCGAATGGCGTCGAGACGCGGACGGAGCTGTTCGAGTTGATGCTGAGGACGCCGGCCTCGACCGCGCGCGCGACGCGCAGCGCGCGCGCGCCGTTCTGTGTCCAGATGGATCCCGATAGGCCGTACGGGCTGTCGTTCGCAATGCGGATCGCGTCCGCTTCGTCGTCGAACGGGATCAGCGCCGCGACCGGGCCGAAGACCTCTTCGCGCGCGACGCGATCCTCGGGCGTCGCCTCGATCAGCGTGCAGGGGAACCAGAAGCCTTTCCCATCGGGCGCGTCGCCGCGGTAGAGCGGCTCCTTGTCGACGAAGGCGGCGACGGACTCGCGGTGCTGAGCGGAGACGAGCGGGCCCATCTCGGTGTCGTCGCGCGACGGATCGCCGACCTTGACGTTGCGCGTGGCGTCGATCAGCAGTTCCGCGAAGCGGTCGTAGGCGCTTCGCTCGACGAGGATGCGCGAGCGCGCGCAGCAGTCCTGGCCGGCGTTGTCGAAGACGGCGTACGGCGCGGCGGCGGCGGCTTTCTCCAGATCTGCGTCGGCGAAGACGACGTTCGCCGACTTCCCTCCGAGCTCGAGCGTGACGCGTTTGATCGTCGCAGCGGCGCCTTGCATGACGCCGCGCCCGACTTCGGTCGAGCCGGTGAAGCCGATCTTTGCGACGTCGGGATGGTCGACGAGGCGCTGGCCGACGACGGAGCCCTTGCCGACGACGACGTTGACGACGCCTTCCGGGATGCCGGCTTCGAGCACGAGCTCCGCGAGCCGAAGCGCCGAGAGCGGCGTGAGCTCCGCGGGCTTCAGCACGACGGTGTTGCCGCACGCGAGCGCCGGGCCGAGCTTCCACGAGGAGATGTTGAGCGGGAAGTTCCACGGGACGATCAGCCCGACGACGCCGAGCGGTTCGCGGAACGTCATGTCGATCCCGCCGGCGACGGGGATCGTCTCGCCGTAGCGCTTGTCGACCGCGCCGGCGTAGAAGTGGAAGACGTCGGCGACCATTCCCACCTCGCCGCGCGCGCCCGAGATCGGCTTGCCGACGTTCTGCGACTCGATGCGCGAGAGCTCCTCGTGGTGCTCTTCGACGAGCGTCGCCAGGCGCCGAAGGAGCCGTCCGCGGTCGGCGGGCGACACCGCGCGCCAGGCGGGGAAAGCGGCCTTCGCGCGAGCCACCGCCGCGTCGGTCTCGCCGACCCCGGCCGAAGCGAGAGTCGCGATCGTCTCCTCAGTCGCCGGGTTGAGAACGGTGACAGTCACGAGGGCGATTCAACCACGTCGAACCTGTGGTCTGACCAAAGGTCGAGACCGTCGGAGACGGGTCCACCTTCGACGTGCAGGCGATATTGCCGCCGCGCGCGTCGTGGGTCCTCGTGAAACAGGCGCAGAACGCACTCGGGTCGATGGAAGGGCAGCGGGTGCTCGAGTCCCGCGAAAGCCCGGTAGCCAGACCACGGCCAGTCGGCCGGCTCTTTGACCAAGTCCGCCTGGACAGGGTTTCGGGCGATGTAGCGAGCAAGTTGAAGCGCGTACTCGTCGGTCTCGACGTGCTTGCTCTTGAAGCGGTTGCGCACGAGGTGGCCATAGCCGGTCAGCGCGTGGACTGCGTTGCTCCAGCGGGAGAAGCAACCGTTGAGCTCGCGCATTCCTTCCGACAGGCCGCCATCCGTGAGCTGAATCTCGAGGTGGTAGTGGTTAGGCATCAGACACCAGTCGAGCACGACCCAGCCTCTGCGTAACGAGACACGCTGCACAAGGAAGAGATGGCGTCTGTAGTGAGCCTCATCCGGGAAGATCGTGCGGCGGTAGTTCCCGCGGGACATCACGTGGTAGATGCCTTGCGGATCGACGACGCGCAACGGAGCCATTGAGAGAGCGTGCCCACGTGATGGGCCTGCCGCATCGTCTGTGCAAGAAATGTTGCAGTCCCGTTACCGTGGTCTGACCACGAGACGCGGCTCGCGTCGCCTTGTCCGAAGGAGAGAGGAGCTACCGGCGCTTCGAGTCGCGATACGCGCTCGCTTCCTCGACGAGCGCTTCGAAGAGCGCGAGATCATCGCCCGCTTCGGGGTGCCACAGGACGCCCACGGTGAACTGCCTCGACGGGTCCTCCAGCGCTTCGACCGTCCCGTCCGGGGCGTGGGCCGCGACTCGTAGGCCGGTGCCGAGTGTGCCGAAGCCCTGATGGTGATGTGACTTCACCTGAGGAGCGCCGTCCAGCACCGCGCCGAGGCGCGTGTCCGCCACGACATCCACGCCGTGCTCCGAGAACACGCCCGGCACTTCGCGATGCACCTCCGTCCCGACGCGATCCGGGACGTGCTGCTCGAGGTCG
>DATAUN010000137.1:0-3662 GCA_036268235.1 Gaiellaceae bacterium | reverse complement strand
CGAGCTCGCGGACGAGTCGGTGCGCGAAGTCGCAGGGACGTCGCACCGCCTGCCGTCCGGGCCGCTGCACGACGCCGCGGAAGTCGCGCGCGCGGGCGTGCCGACGGTGATGCTCTTCGTGCAGAGCCTGCGCGGCCTTTCACACACGAAGCTCGAGGACACGAAGCGCGAGCACCTGGAGCTGAGCGTGCGCGCGCTCGACACGCTCACGTCGAAGGCGCTCGCGCGCATCGGCGCGTAAGCCCAAGTAACAGACTGTTACAAGCTCCGTTGCGGAGCGGAACCGCTCTGCTCCTCGACGGATGCCGATGGTTGTAACAGTCTGTTACGCACTCGGACACGGCCGGAACTGCGTACTGCAGTGGTGTCGGTTCAACGACGCCGGCACCCTTGACTGAGGACCGCCCTATCGCGGAACAGCGCGCGCGGCTCGGTCGCGCGGAAGCGCAGCTGCGCGCGGCGCGCAAGGTCTCGGACGTCTAGTCGTGTCAGACCTCGGAGCTCCATCTAGAACAGACGCACGAGCAACGCGCCCGCGACGAGCAGGACGACGCCGACGATGCGCAGCGGTGACGTCGTTCGCTCGGGGAAGCCGATCAGGCCGAAGCGGTCGATCAGCACGCCCATCACGAGCTGCGCGGCGACGAGGATGCCGAAGAAGGCCGCCGCGCCGATGCGCACCGGCACGACGAGGGTCGCCGTCACGTAGAACGCCCCGAGGAAGCCGCCGATCCAGGCCCACCAGGGCGCGTGCCGCGCGTCGACGCCGCCCGAGCGGTAGAAGAGCAGCACCACGATCAACAGCGCGATCGCACCGACGCCGAACGAGACCATCGACGCGCGGACCGGCCCGCCGACGAACTGCGCGAGGCGCGTGTTCACGCCGGCCTGCAACGGCAGGAACACCCCTGCGACAACTGCGAAGAGGACGAGCAGCAGTCCGGTCATGGGATCTTCACAGCGAGATCTTGACGGACTAGGCTTGCCTGTGTGTCACTGAGCTTCGGGGTCACCGTTCTGCCCGATCCGCCGTACACCCGGATGATCGAGCTGATTCAGATCGCCGAGGGACACGGGTTCGAGTACGCGTGGACGTACGACTCGCACGTCCTCTGGCAGGAGTCGATGCCGACGCTCGCGCTCGCCGCCGACCGGACGTCGAAGATCAAGCTCGGCCACATGGTCACGAACCCGGGCACGCGCGATCCGACGGTGCTCGCGAGCGCGTACGCGACGCTGCAGGACATCTCGAACGGCCGCATGATCATGGGCATCGGTCGCGGCGACTCGGCGCGGCGCTACATCGGCCAGCAGCCCGTCAAGGTCGCGGAGTTCGAGGACGCGCTCAAGATGATCAAGCCGTTCATGAACGGCAAGGAGGTCGACTGGAACAACAAGGAGCTCCAGCTGAAGTGGGTGCGGCCGGAGCTGCCCGAGATCGAGATGCACGTCGCGGGCTACGGCCCGAAGGCGCTCGCCGTCGCGGGGCGCCAGGGCGACGGCGTGATCATCCAGCTCGCAGACCCCGACATCATCCAGTGGATCATGGCGACCGCGCGCAAGGCCGCCGAAGAGGCCGGGCGCGATCCGGCTGCGCTGAAGTGCATCGTCAGCGCGCCGAGCCACGTCACCGACGATCTTGCGGACGCGCGCGAGCAGGTGCGCTGGTTCCCGGCGATGGTGTCGAACCACGTGCAGGACCTGATCGACCGCTACGGCACCGACGGCAGCTCTGTGCCGAAGGCGCTCACTGACTACGTCCAGGCGCGCAAGTTCTACGACTACAACGAGCACTCGCGCGTCGGCGCGAAGCACGGCGAGTTCGTCACCGACGAGATCTGCGACCGCTTCTGCGTGATCGGCACAGTCGAGCAGTGCACAACAAAGCTTGACGAGCTCGCCGACATCGGCGTCGACCAGTTCAACATCTATTTGATGACTCACGGCCAGGAAGACACGCTCCAGGCCTACGGCGACGGGATCATCCCGCGATTCGCCGGCGCACGCATCTAGGATCGATAGCGTGGGGGTCATGGATGCGAACGGGGCAGTTGTCAGCGCCGTGGACCTGACTCGCCGTTACGGCGAGGGCGAGGCCGCAGTCGACGCTCTGCGTGGCGTGTCGCTCGGCGTCCAGTCCAAGGAGCTCGTGGCCGTCATGGGCCCGTCCGGCTCCGGGAAGTCGACGCTGATGCACATCCTCGCCGGGCTCGACATGCCGACCTCGGGCGAGGTCGAGGTCGACGGCCAGTCGATCACGAAGATGAACGACACCGACCTGACGAAGCTTCGGCGGCGCAGCATCGGCTTTGTCTTCCAGTTCTTCAACCTGCTGCCCATGCTGACCGCGGAAGAGAACATCGTGCTGCCGCTCGCGATCGCAGGCGAGCACCCGGACCAGAAGTGGGTCGACGAGCTGCTCGCAAAGACGGGCCTCAAGGATCGGCGAACGCATCGACCGTCGGAGCTCTCGGGTGGCCAGCAGCAGCGCGTCGCAATTGCGCGCGCGCTCGTCTCGCGCCCGGCAATCGTGTTCGCGGATGAGCCGACCGGCAATCTCGACTCGAAGACGAGCGGCGAGATCCTCGAGCTCATGCGCGACTCGGTCGACACGCTCGGACAGACGACGGTGATGGTGACCCACGACGCGCGCGCGGCGGCGATCGCGGACCGCGTGCTCTTCCTTGCGGACGGCCTGATCGTCCAGGAGCGCACAGACCTCTCGGCGGCCGACGTCGTGTCGCTCATGCAGACGCTCGACAGCTGATGTTCAAGGTCGCGCTCAAGGGGCTCGCCGGCAGGAAGCTGCGGGCGCTGCTGACCGGGCTCGCGATCGTGCTCGGCGTCGCGATGATCAGCGGCACGTACGTGCTCACCGACACGCTGAAGGCCGGCTTCAGTCAGATCTTCGGCAGCGTCTACAAGTCGACGGACGCGGTCATCACGGGCAAGAGCGCGATCGGCAACGGGAACGGCAACGGCAGCATCGCGCCCTCGTTCTCCGCGGCCCTGCTGTCGAAGATCCAGAAGCTCCCCGACGTCGCGGAGGCGGACGGCGGCGTGAGCGACAGCGCGCAGCTCGTCGGCCGCAACGGCAAGGTCGTCTCGAACGGCTTCGCGCCCGGGCTTGCCTTCAGCGTCCACCCGAACGGCGACCAGCACTTCAACCCGCTCGTGCTCGTCGCCGGCACGTGGCCGAGGGGGCCGCACCAGATCGCGATCGACAAGAGCACGGCCGACAAGAAGCACTACGTGGTGGGCGACAGGATCGGAGCGATCGCGCGCGGACCGGTGCAGCAGTACACGATCAGCGGCATCGTCAAGCTGGGCAGCGTCTCGTCGATCGGCGGCGCGACGATGGCGATCTTCGACCTGCCCACGGCGCAGACGATCTTCGGGAAGCAGGGGCGCTACGACAACATCGACGTCGCTGCGAAGCAGGGCGTGTCGCCTGCGAAGCTCGTGGCGGAGATCAAGCCGATCCTGCCGCCGGCGACACAGGTGCGAAGCGGCGCGGAGGAGGCCGCCAAGCAGACGTCGGACACGAGCGAGTTCACCGGCGTCCTGCAGAAGTTCCTGCTCGCGTTCGGCGGCATCGCGCTCTTCGTCGGCATCTTCGTGATTGCGAACACGCTTTCGATCACGATCGCGCAGCGCGCGCG
>DATAUN010000136.1:0-12675 GCA_036268235.1 Gaiellaceae bacterium | reverse complement strand
GTCGGCGCGATGCCCGTGACGCACCAGCTCGCCGGCATCTACGGCGGCGTCTCGATCCTCTTCGTCGCGGGGCTCGTCGACGACCTGCACGCGCTTTCGCCGAAGCTGAAGCTCGCGATCCAGTTCGCGGCCGCGGTCGTCGTACTTGCGACCGGCACCGGCGTGCAGTTGATCCACACGCACTTCGTCGCGTGGCCGCTCGCGATCCTCTGGCTCGTCGGGATGACGAACGCCTTCAACCTGCTCGACAACATGGACGGCCTCGCCGCGACGCTCGCCGCGATCGCGTTCTCGTTCTTCGCGATCGACGCGGTGACGATCCACCCGAACCACATGCACCTCGTGCTCGCGCTCGCAGGAGCGTGCGCGTGTGGCGGCTTCCTGCCGTACAACCTGCGCCCGCGCGGCAAGGCGCTCGCCTTCATGGGCGACTCGGGCTCGCAGATGCTCGGCTTCTCGCTCGCCTCGCTTGGGCTCGCGGCCAGCTGGAACGTCGCAGGCTCGACGGTCGCAACGCTGCTGCTGCCGATCCTCGTGCTCGCTGTCCCGATGCTCGACACCACGCTCGTGACGGTCGTGCGCCTGCTCGAGGGCCGGCCGGTCTCGCAGGGCGGGCGCGACCACTCGTCGCATCGTCTCGTGCGCTTCGGACTGTCGGAGAAGCACGCCGTGCTGCTGCTCGCGTTGATCGCAACCGCGATCGGGGGCACGAGCCTTGCGTACAACGTCCTCTCCGACCAGCGGCTCGCGGTGGTCGGCGTGCTCGTGACGTTCGTTCTGCTCGTGCAGTTCGCGAGCTTCCTGGCCGACGCAGAGCAACGCGCCGAGCCGGGCGTCGATCCGCACCTGCTCGACGCGTTCGCCGTGCACTGGCGGCGCTTGATCGAGGTGCTCGTCGACTTCGCGCTGATCAGCGGCGCGTTCGCCGCCGCGTACGCGGTGCGGTTCGGCTGGCCCGGAACCGTCTATCAGCGCCACATCGCCGAGGTGACGATCCCGGTCGTGATCGCCGCGCGCTACCTCGCGTTCATCCCGTTCGGCCTCTATCGCTCCATCTGGCGCTACGCCGGGTCACGAGATCTCTTCGCGATCGGGGCGGCCGTCACGGTCTCGGAGATTGCCGGGCTCGCGTACATCTCCCTGAACTACCCGTGGGGCGACTTCTCCCGGTCGTTCTTCGTGATCGACGCCATCTTCTGCATGGCGTTCGTCAGCGTGTCGCGGTTTGCCGAACGCGCGCTGATCGGCGGACGGCGCACGCTTCGCGACCGCACCGGCCGGCGCACGATCATCGTCGGGGCAGGCCGTACCGGCCGGAGCCTGATGCGCGAGCTGCGGGAGACTGCCGGTGAGCGCGTACTGGGATTCGTCGACGACAACTCGCGGCTTCGGCGGCGGCGCGTGCAGGGCGCCCCGGTGCTCGGCGGCTCGCACGAGCTCGCGGCGCTGCTCGCGCGGCACCAGGCGGACATCGTCCTCGTGACGATTCCCGACGCGCCCCGTGAGCGCCTCGACGAGATCGTCGCCGCCTGCACTGCCGCGGGCGTCGACTGCCGATTCGTCCGGCGCGAGATCGATCTCGATCCGCGCGTCATTCTCGGCTCAGCGGCCGAGTGAACCAGAGGACGTTCCTCGACCGGTTCCTCGCCGTCGTCCCCGTGGCGATCGCGGCGCTTGCGCTCCTTGCGCTCTTCTTCTGGGAGGCATCGGCGCGGAAAGCGCCCACGATCTTCAGCGACGAGCTCGAGTGGACACAGATCTCGCGTGCGATCGCCGCGACCGGCCACGCAGCGCGCCGCGGCCAGCCGATCTCGTTCAAGTCGCTGTACGCGTTCATGATCGCGCCCGTCTGGTGGATCCACTCGACCCAGAGGGCGTACGCATTCGCCAAGTACCTCGGCACGCTCGTCATGTGCCTGGCCGCGATCCCGGCATACCTGACGGCGAGGCTCTTCGTCGCGCCCCGGCTTGCGTTGCTCGCGGCGTTCGCCTCGATCTGCACGTCGGCGCTCTTCTACGCGGGCTACCTGCTGCCGGAGACCCTTGCGTATCCGTTTTTCGGCCTGTGCGCGTACGTCTCGATCCGCGCGCTCGCGGGCGGCGGCCGCCGCTGGATCGTCGCCGCGATCGTGCTCTGCCTCGTGGCGAAGGAGGTTCGCGACGAGCTGGCGCTCGCCGGCGCGGCCCTGGTGCTGGCGGCGGTGATCCTCTGGGTCGTCGGCCCCCAGGGGAAGCGGCTGCGCGCAGGCTGGTCGCGGCTCGACCACGCCGGGGCGGCGATCTTGCTCGTGGGCGCGCTGATCGTCGTCAACGCGATCATCAGCCCGCACGTGTCGCAGTGGGACGACGTGACGCACGGCTGGGTGCACCGCATGTGGACGCTCGGACTCGAGTCGTTCTCGGCGCTCGCGCTGGGACTAGGGCTGCTACCGCTGATCGGCGGGCTCGCATCGCTCTGGCTCCCCGAACGGAGGCATGATCCGGCGTGGCGCGCGTTTGCCGCCTACCTCGGGTCGGCGATCCTGATCGCAGGCGTGTACACAGCGATGAAGGCTGCGTATCTGTCGCTCACCGAGTTCACACGCGTCGAGGAGCGCAACCTCATCTATCTCGGGCCGTTGCTGATCGTCGGGACGGTCGTCTACTTCACGAGCCGCCGACCATGGCTCCCCGGAACGCTCGCCGCGGCAGCGATCACCTGGTGGCTCGTCATCCACTACGGCTACCAGCTCGCGTACCCCTATTTCGACTCGCCGGGATATGGCATCGCGACACTCGCGAACCGCTGGTGGCACTGGGACCAGCACGACATCCGGCTCGGGCTCGTCGCCGCCTGCGCGGTGATGACGCTCGCCGTGCTCCTGCCATACGCCAAGCGCCTGCCCCCACGCGCGACGCAAGCCGCGCTCGCCGTCGTCGCGCTGACGACGCTGACCTGGATGCTCGCCGGCGAGATCACAAGCGCAGAGGGAGCGGCGGTCGGCGCGAAGCAGTACTACGACAACCTCACGCAGCCGCCGTGGTGGGTCGACGACGCCGACCACGGTGCAGGTGCGACGTTCATGGGCGAGGCGCTGACGCAGGGAGACGACCTCGGCGTGAACCTGATCGAGTTCTGGAACCGCTCGCTGAAGAACATCTGGTCGCTCGACGGCAGCGCACCACCGCCCGGCCCGGTGACCACGCCGGACCTCTTGAAGCCGGACGGAACGCTCAGCAACGACCCCGGACTGCCGTACGTCCTGGAGACGAGCGCCGTCGACATGGTCGGGCGCGTGGTCGCGTCGCGGCCGGGCCTGACCCTCGTCAAGACTCCGCACCCATGGCGCCTCCGCCAGGCGACGTACGGCGCCGCGTACGACGGCTGGGTCTCCGGGGCGACCGGAGACTCGACCACGGCCGACGCCGCGTATGCGTACTTCGAAGCGGCGAAGGGCCCCGGCGTGCTGACGGTCGACGTCAACCGCGCCAGTTTCTGCCCGCAGCCGCAGTCGCCCGGCACGAACGTGACGGTCAAGATCGGCCCCGTCGCGCTGAACGAGCAGCGAGCGCCCGAGGTCTCGCAGCCGACGCATGTCTACCGCTTCCACCTCGCCGATTGCGCGGCACGCACGTTCAAGGTCACGGCGACGCCACCGGTTGCCGTGCAGGTTCACGTGGACGGCCTCGCGCGCGGCACCGACTACGGCGTGTCCGACAGCCGTCTCTTCGGCGCACGCGTCGGCTTCGCGTTCAAGCCGGCGAAGAAGCCCTAGAGCGACTTCAGCCGCTCGGGATGCTTGCGCACGAAGCGCGCGATCCCGGCCCAGTGCCACAGCGTGCGGCGCGTCAGCCAGCGCTTGTCGGTCTCCGCCTTGTGCTCGTGCCGCACCACCGCGGCCGGCACGTACCACCGCTCCCAACCGGCGCGGAGCGCGCGGTACTGAAGATCGATGTCCTCGCCGTAGAGGCGGTAGCCCTCGTCGAAGCCGCCGAGCTCGTCGAGCATCGCGCGGCGCAGCATCAGGAAGCCGCCGAGCATCCAGTCCGCCTCGACCGGCTCCAGCGGCGGCCGCTCGTCGAGGTGAAAATGGCGGCGCTGCGGCAGGACGAGGCGAAGCGGCGTGCGGCGCACGATCGTTCCCGTGACCGTGGGGAAGCGCCGGCGCGACGGCTGCCAGCCCCCGTCGGGAAACTCCATGCGCGGCCCCGCGACGCCGCAGCTCGGGTGCGCCGCCATGAACGCGCGCAGCGCCTCGACCGCACCGGGTTGCGGGACCGCGTCCGGGTTTGCGGAGACGACGAGCTCCGCGGTCGTCCGCGCGACGCCGAGGTTCACGTTCGCGCCGAACCCGAGCGGGCGCTCGTTGTGCACCGCCTCGACGCCGGCCGGGACAGAGCCCTGGATGTTCGCGATCACGACGAGCTCGTCGACCTGCGCCTCGAGCGCGGGCAGCGACTCCTCGAGCTCGCGCGGATGGCCGTGCGAGACGACGACGGCGGCGACCTTCATGCGAGCACCTTGCGGTAGACCTCGGCGGTCAGCTCGGCCGTCCGCCGCCACGAGAAGCGCTTCGCGCGCTCCAGCCCGGCTGCGCGGTAGCGGTCTCGGTCTCGGAGCGCGTCGGCGACCGAGCCGTACACGCCCGCGTCGCCCGCGACCTCGCGCAGCGCAGGGTCGTCCGAGAGGACGACCGGAGTCCCGCTCGCCATCGCCTCGAGCACCGGGATGCCGAAGCCCTCGAACCGCGACGGGAGCAGGAGCGCCGCCGCACGACGGTAGAGCGCCGCGAGCTCTTCGCGCTCGACGAAGCCGCGCACGTCGGCGCCGCGGGCGCGCAGCTCTCGCGCGAGCGCACGGTCCTTCTCGGGCCCGGCGACGACGAGGCGTAAGCCGGCGGAGTCGGCGGCAGCGAGCGCGGCAAGCGGATCCTTGCGCGCCTGCACCGCACCGACGAAGAGCAGGTAGTCGTCGTGCGACGCGTCACCGGGCGAGAATGCCGGGTCGACGCCGTGCGGCGTGACGGTGATCTTCTCCGGATCGATCCCGTACAGCTCGACCGCGTCGCGCTTCGTCCGCTCCGACACGGCGATCACGTGGTCAGCGTTCCGCGCCGCGCGTGGGACGACCGCCTTGAACGTGAGCCGGTCGACGAGCCCCATCGCGGACGGGTCGCGCTCGAAGTGCAGATCGTGCAACGTCACCACGCTACGGCTGCGATAGCCGAGCGGCAGCGCGTGCTGGAAGTGCGCGAGCTCGGGGCTGAGACGTCGCAGAAGCCGCGGCAGCGACCACGCCATGCGCGTCTCCTGCAAGCGCGCCGCGAGCTCGAGCGGGCGCACCCCTTCCGGCACGAGCTCCGGGTGGCGCGTCACGGCGGCAAGCTCGAAATCGGGGGCGACCTCGGGCAGCTGCCGCAGCAGGTTCAGGACGTAGGTCTCCTCGCCGGTGCGGTTGCGGCCGAGCACGTCAGCGTCGAGGACGATCACGCGATCTCCTCGTACACGGCGAGCGTTCGTGCGGCGACGTCGGCCCAGCCCGCTGCTCGGCGCGGCGCGTGCTTCGTCGCAGCGGCGACGCCGGCGCGGATCGCGTCCACGTCCGTGGCGTCGACGGCGACCACGTCGCCAAGCTCCGTCATCGGCGAGCCTGCAGTCGTGACAACCGGGCAGCCGCACGCGAGCGCCTCCGCAACCGGGATGCCGAAGCCCTCGTACAGCGACGCATAGACGAGGCAGCGCGCGCCGCGGTAGAGCGCAGCCAGCTCCTCGTCGGGCACGCTGCCGAGCCAGGTCACGTTCGCGGGCGGCTCGACGCCGCCCCAGCCTCGCGCGCCGACGACGCGAAGCTCGCCGTCGACCGCTTGCGCGACCCGGGCGAGGTTCTTGCGCGGTTCGAGCGTGCCGACGGTGAGCACGTAGTCGCCCTCGGCGCGCGGCCCGTCGGGTCTGAAGACGTCCTCGACTGCATTCGGCACGACGCGGATCTTCTCGGGCGCGATGTGCAGGAGCTCGACAAGCTCGCGCTTTGTGAACTCGGAGACGGCGATCACGCGGTGCGCGGCCGCGACGACGCGCGGCACCGCGACACGCGAGTACGTCCGCGTCCAGCGGTTGAACCACTCGGGATGGCGCAGGACGGCGAGATCGTGGACGGTGACGACGAGCGGCCCGTGCGCGCGAAACGGCCCGCGGAACGACGGGCAATGCAGCACGTCGGCGCCCGCCGGCGCGCGCAGGCGCGGGTACCAGAGCACGTCGGCGGCAACGCTGCGCGCCCGCGAGGTCGCGGGGAACGACACCTCCTCGATGTCCGCTGCGAGGTGGTCGCGCAGCCCTCGGACGTAACGCGCCGTCCCGGCGCGCGTCTGGCGGAGCGGCGTCGTGTCGAGCGCTACGCGAATCGCTCGTACCCCTCGAGGAAGACCTCGCCGGTGCGTCGCCACGAGAAGCCCGCCGCGTGCGCGAGTCCCTTCGCACCCAGCTCGTCGCGGCGCGCGAGCGCCTCGCGGATCCCTGCCGCGATCGCAGGGGGGCTCTCGGGGTCGACGCGGACGGCTGCATCGCCCGCCGCCTCGTCGAGCGACGGGTGAGACGAGGCGACGACGGGAGCGCCCGACGCCATCGCCTCGGTGATCGGCATCCCGAATCCCTCGAAGCGCGAGGGATAGACAACGGCCGCGGCCCCGCGGTACAGGCGCGCGAGCTCGTCGTCATCGACGCGGCCGAGCCGGATCACGCCCGGGCGGTCGAGCTGCGGCTGCTCGCCCCAGCCCGCGCCGCCGACGACGGCGAGCGCGAGCCCGGTGTCCGCGAGCGATGCGAACGCGTCGACGAGCGTGCCGAGATTCTTGCGCGGCTCGAGGGTCGCGACGGTGAGGATGTACGGACGCCCGAGGTCGGCGTGCCCGCCGTCGACCGTGAACTCTGCGCCGATGCCCGGGTGCGCGACGAGCACCCGCTCGCGCGGGAAGCCGAACGCGGTGCTGAAGTCGTCGGCGGTGAACGACGAGTTGGCAAAGATGACGTCACACGTACGCGCTGCGTTCCGGTACTTGCGGCCGTGCATCGCGCGTGTGCGCCGCGTCGTCCACTGCGGATGGTGATGCGGGACGATGTCGTGGATCGTCGTCGCCCGAACACCCGCGCGCTGTGGCGGGTACATCCAGTCGGTGAAGTGCATGACGTCGAACGGCCCGAGCCAACGCTCGGCGACCGGATGTCCGAGTGCCGACCACACGGTGCGCCACCCGTGCGCGCCCGGCAGCACGAAGAGCCGCTGCTCGACGTCGATCCCGGCGAGCGCATCGGGGATCGCGCGCCGGCCGGCCGGCGACGTGGGCGCAAACGCGACGATCTCGTGTCCCCGTGGACGCGCGACCTCGGCGAGGCCGGCGAGCGAGCCGCGGATGTAGTTGTTCACGCCGGTCCGCTCGTGCGAGAGCGGGCTGACGTCGAAGGCGATCCTCATTTGACGGTGAAGTCGAGGAAGCGCATGCCGAGGACGCGCGTGTCGGTCGAGCCGGGCTCGACCGCGGCCGGCTGCGCCACCGGCGCGATGCGGAAGCGCACGATGCAGCGGGCGTTCGTCGCGCGCAGCGGGATCCGCAGCGTCCTCGTCGCGTTGTACGGAACCACGAACGTCTTCGAGCGGCCGTCCACGGTCGCGATCACCGTCGAGTCGGTGCGGATGAGGCGCGCGTCGGCAGCCACGGTCGCAAGCAGCGCTTGGCCGGTGCGGCAGTTGAACCGCGTGTAGCTCGCGCTCGGGCCGGCCCAGTGGTCGGGATAGATGCCCGTGGTGAGGCTCGTCACGCCGAGCGGCCGCACGATGCGGTAGACCGCGAGGCCTTTGACGTCGTCGGTCACGACGGCCGGCTCGTCGAGCTGCACGGCGAGCGAGGTCAGCACGTACGGCTCCGCGATACCCGAGATGCGGCCGGTCGCCGGATCGACATTCACCTTGGTCTCCGGGAGATCGCCCGGCGTGGGGCCCGCAAGGTCGTAGACGGTGCGAACAGAGCGGTTGAAGAACTCGTTCGTCCACACCGTGAACTTGTCCATCGTGCGCGAGTCGAAGAGCGCTGCGACGCGCCCGTCGTGTCCGAGCGCCGCGTCGATCCAGTCACGGTCGGGCTTCGACGTACCGCCGTAGAGCGCACCGACCGACGCATGGTGGATGCCGCCATGCGGCTCGTCCTCGATCGGCCAGAGCGCGATCGCGTAGAGGAGCAGCACGATCGCCGGGAGCACCAGCGCATACCGCGCCGGGAGGACGAGCAGCAGCAAAACGAGCACGATCGCGACCCCGAGCACGACTGCGCCGATCTCGTCGAGTGTCGTGATGGTGTCCTGGAGCTCCCACAGCGGGATCAGCGCGAGCGTGTCCGAGGTTGCGTTGCCGTTGATCAGCCCGCTGTACGGGACGACGCCGACGCCGGCCGCGGCGATCACGGCGCAGACGCCGGCCGCGCGCGGACGCGGCAGGCCGTGTTCGATCCACCACGCGAGCGCGATGAAGAAGAACGGCGCGACGAAGAACATGTTGCGCTCCTCGATGCGCTGGCTCTGCGTCGAGGCGAACGCCGCCACCTCGATCAGCAGCCACACCGTCATCGACACCGCAGCGGCCACGAACGGCGAGCGGCGCTTGCGCGTGGTCAACAGGAAGAGGAGCGCCGCGAACGGCACGACGCCGACGTAGAGGTCGAGCTCGCCGACGTGGTAGACGAGCCAGCGCAGGACACTCCCGACGGAGTAGTGGGCGCTGCTCGTCACTCGGTAGGCGCCGAGCAGGTCGAGCGGCGAATGGCCGCGCACCGCCTCCCAGCCGAGCAGGATGACGGCGACTGCGCCCACGGCGCCGTAGAGCAGGCGGAACTCGCGCAGGCGTGCACGACCAAGCAGCAGGGGCGCGGTGAGGATGGCCGGCGCGAGCGCGATCGCCTGCGCGCGCGTCAGGAACGCGAGCAGTGAGACGAGCGCAAGCAGCAGGAGGCGCTTCAACGTCGGCCGCTCGAGGACTGCGACGAGCGCCAGCGCGCACGTCAGGAAGAGCGGATAGAACGCGTTCTCCGTCATCAGCATGCCCGTGTAGACCATCGACGGGACCGCGACGGTGAGCAGCGAGACGACGAGCGCGAGCGAAGGCCGCACGACACGGCGCGCGAGGAAGTACGCCGGTACGGCCGCGAGCGACATGACGACGGTGTTGATTCCCTTCGCGACGCTGTACGCCGTCGGCACCGACGCGAAGCGGAACGCGGGCGCGATCAGGATCGGGTACAGGAAGCCGAAGCCGTGCGCGGGCACGCCGCGGATCGCATAGGTCCCGTGCGCCGCGAGCGACTTGGCGAGCTCGGAATAGATGAGCTCGTCGACCATGATCCACGGCGCGACGATTCGGCGGGCGAGCAGGAGCCGCAACGCGATCGAGCAGACGACGATCGCCGTGAGCCAGACCCAGGCGGGCACCGACACCGCGCGTGCGCGCACCGATGCCGCTGCGGCCGTCACGAGACGATCCCCGCGTCGCGCGCGGCCCGCGCGAGCGCGGCCGTGTCGTCGATCCCGACCTCCGCCGCCGCCTCGGCGATCCGCCAGAGCACCGCGTCGTCGACCGCGTCGCCGCCGGCCGCGACCTCGAGTGCCGCGACGTACGCGTCGGCGACTTTCGGCAGCGCGTGCTCGCGCTCGACGTACGCGCGCGCCGCGCGTCCGAGCACATCACCGTGATCCGCTGCGACCTCGAGCGCGGCGCGCAGGACTTCCACCTCGTGCTCGTCGACCGGAACCTTGAGCGCGACGTCGTCGGGAAGCTCCGCGAACCAGCCCACGTCGGAGACGACGAGCGGCTTGCCGAGCGACATCGCGCGGATCGCCGACCCGGACGTCTCGCCCATCGTCGGATAGCGCAGGTTGACGAGCACATCGCAGGCGGCCATCAGCGACCACAGCCGTTCCTCGGGCACGTAGTCGAGGCGCTCGACGCCGTCGGTGAGGCCGAGGCGCTCGAGCCGCCGCTGCACGTCGAAGCGCTCGCCGGCCGCGCCGACGAGCAGCAGGCGCGCACCCGGGCGGTCGGCGCGGAACGCGGCGAAGGCACGAAGCAGCTCGGGGATCCGCTTGTTCATGTTCAGGAAGCCGAAGCAGCCGATCAGCGGATCGCCCTGCACGTCCGTCGCCGACACGACGTCGTGCATCGGCCACGCGGGGTGCGGGATGCGCCACAGCCGGCCGTCGTAGCCCGCGAGCCGCGCACGCTCGCCGACGTAGCCGGAGTGCACGATCAGCCCGCGCGCCTGGTCGAGCACAACGCCCGAGAGCGGGAAGCGCTCGGGCTGCGTCTCCCAGAGGAGCGGCAGCAGGTTGTCGAGGACGCCGAGCCCGAGCAGTCGGCCGGCGACGCCGAGCTCGCGCTCCATGGCGTCGAGATAGCCGCGCCCGTCGCCGCGGCCGATCGTCATCCCGGCGACGAGATGATGCAGCACGTACTCGTGGAGCGCAACGACGCCGGGGCGCTTCTTCAGCGCGTCGACGATCCAGCCGTGCGCGTCGGGGTCGTTGCCGACGTGGTACAGCGCGACGTCCGCATCGGGCGCACGCCGTCCCGGCTCCGCGACGACGATCTCGACGCGCTCGCGCAGCGCGGGCAGAAGGAGCGTCGAGTAGTCCGCGATCCCGGACCGCGAGGGCGGCAGCGGCGAGTAGTAGGCGACCTTCATTACGAGAGCAGTGCGTCGACGCAGGCGTCCCAGGTGACGCGCTCTGCGATCGTGCGGCCGGCGCGCCCCCAGGCCCTCGCCTCGTCGACGTGCGTCGTCAGGTAGGAGCACGCCTGCGCGACCGCGGCCGGCTCGGGAGCGACGACGAGCCCCGTCTCGCGGTCGTGGACGATCTCGAGCGGGCCGCCTGCATCGGCGGTCGTGATGACCGGCTTGCCCGAGAGGAACGCCTCGTACGGCCCCATGCCGAAGTCCTCGTCGACCGGCGCGTAGTAGAGCGCGGAGCAGCGCGCGTACAGGTCGGCGAGCTCGGTGTCGTCGACGCGGCCGACGAACCGCACCTGGCCGTTCAATCCCTCGGCGAGCCGCTCGAGGCGCTCGCGATCGGGCCCGTCGCTGACGACGACCACCTTCAGCGACCGGTCGAGCTTCGCCGCCTCGACGAGGAGGTCGATCCGCTTCGCGCGGTCGAGGCGGTTGACGGAGACGACGAAGCCCTCAGGGTCGGCCTCGCGGTACGGGAGCGACTGGGGCGGGTGCGGCAGCAGTTCGGCGTCGATCCCGTTGAAGCGCCGCAGCCGGTCGGCGACGTTGCGCGACGTCGCGAACACGCGGCGCGCTTCGCCGAGCGCGACGGCATCGAGCCGTGCGACCGCCTGCAGCGTCGCGCGATCCTCGGGCGACTCGTCGAACTGGCCGAGTTCGGTGCGGTCATAGTCATAGGCCTGCCGGAACTGGTGCAGCACCCACGCGACCTTGTTCGGGTGGCGCACGCAGTACGCGGGGAACTTCGTCGCGATCACGCGATCGATCGGACGGCCGTCAGACTCGGTCAGGTCGACGAGCCGCCAGAGGAACGCCTGGTCGAGAACGCGCGCACCCGGGTACCACTTGAACGGCACCGTGACGAGATCCGCCTCGTGCCCGCGCTCGCGCAACGCCGTGACGAGGTCGTCGGCCATCACCTCCGCTCCGCCCCGTACGAACGGCACCTGCGGCGCCGCGACGGCGACCCTCATTTCTGTTCGAGCCGCTGGATGCGCTCGTCGAGGTCGTCGATCAGCTTCAGCATGGCGTCGTTGAACGCGCGCTGGTCGGCGAAGGCGGGCTCGACGTACCACCGCATCAGGCGGCGGAGGACGTTCTTGAGCGGGCCGCCCTTGCCGACGATCGGGCGCTCCGCCGAGATCGGCCAGAGGCGCTCGGCCTGGTCGCGGACGGAGAGGCGCACCTGCGCGGGCGGCACGCCGTCGCCGCGAGGCCCCGCAGCGCGGATCTCCTCCTTCAGGCGCGCAAAGAGCGCGGCGACGTCCGTCGGCTCGTCGGCCATGCGCGGGAGTGTAAAGAGGCCTGATTACGGCGCTGTAATGGGCTGGGCGGCCCGCGCGACCGCGCGCGAGCCGCCGAGCAGGACGGCACCGGACGCTGCGACGGCCAGGGCGGCGCCAAACAGCACCGGATGGAGCGGCGAGGTGCGGGTGAGCGCCGGCGCAAGTGCGGCCGGCACGAGCATCTCGATGCCGAACGCAATCGGAATCGCCCGGGTGGCCGACCAGACCTGAAGCGCCGTCATCTCGGTGAGCAGCGCGCCCCACGTCGCGAGCCCGACGCCGATCCCCCACCCGGCCACCGCGAGCCAGTGCCGATCGGCGATCGCGCCGTCGAGGAGCGACGTGCCAAAGCCCGTCCACGCCCAGCCGAGCCCGGCGATCACGCTCGTCGCCAGGCCGCCACCCCGGCGCACGGCGCGCAGCAGGTACGGGGCGGGAGCAATGACGATCAGCGCGAGCCCGACCGCCCACGTGCCGCCGGAGGTGAACGCACCGGTTCCGGGCGGCACGGCGAAGGCGAGGGCCGCGACGGCGACGACGATCGCGAGCGTGCCGCCGAGCTCCCGTGCTCCGACCTGTTCGTGCAGCAGCGTCACGCCGAGCACGAGCAGAGCCACGAGACCGAAGCCGAGCGTGGGCTG
>DATAUN010000135.1:0-2194 GCA_036268235.1 Gaiellaceae bacterium | reverse complement strand
TCGATCTCTGCAACGAGATCATCGACGAGGAGCTCACCACTCCCTCGACACTCGACCTCGACAACCTTCCGCGCCCGAAGGAGATCTGCGCCCAGCTCGGTGAGTACGTCGTCTCGCAGGAAGACGCGAAGCGCACGCTCTCCGTGGCGGTCTACAACCACTACAAGCGCGTGCAGATGGGCGTCGAGGAGGGCGGCGTCGAGCTGCAGAAGTCGAACATCCTCCTGCTCGGCCCCACGGGCTGCGGCAAGACCCACCTCGCGCAGACGCTCGCGCGCATCCTCAACGTCCCGTTCGCGATCGCCGATGCGACCGCGCTCACCGAGGCCGGCTACGTCGGTGAGGACGTCGAGAACATCCTCCTGAAGCTGATCCAGGCCGCCGACTTCGACATCAAGAAGGCGGAGACCGGGATCATCTACATCGACGAGGTCGACAAGATCGCGCGCAAGGCGGACAACCCGTCGATCACGCGCGACGTCTCCGGCGAGGGTGTGCAGCAGGCGCTGCTGAAGATCCTCGAGGGCACGGTCGCCTCGGTCCCGCCGCAGGGCGGACGCAAGCATCCGCACCAGGAGTTCCTGTCGATCGACACGACGAACATCCTCTTCATCTGCGGCGGCGCGTTCGCCGGCCTCGACAAGATCATCGCGAAGCGCATCGGCAAGAACGCGGTCGGCTTCGGCCGCGAGATCTCGTCGAAGCGCGACGCGGAGAGCGCAGAGCTGCTCGGCGACGTGATGCCCGAGGATCTCCTCAACTTCGGCCTGATCCCGGAGTTCATCGGGCGCCTGCCCGTGCTCTCCGCGGTGCACCAGCTGAAGCGCGAGGACCTCGTACAGATCCTGACCGAGCCGAAGAACGCGCTGACCAGGCAGTACCAGCGCTTCTTCAACTACGACGACATCGACCTCGTGTTCACCGAGGACGCGCTGTGGTCGATCGCCGACAAGGCGCTCGACCGCGAGACCGGCGCCCGCGGCCTCCGCTCGATCATCGAGAACGCGCTGCTCGACGTGATGTTCGAGCTGCCGTCGCGCAAGGACGTCTCCAAGTGCGTGATCACCAAGGAGACGATCGAGAAGGGCCTCAAGCCGACGCTCGTCACGAGTGCCGGCGGCGCCTCGGCTGAGCCCGAAGAGCTCGCCGAAGAGTCCGCGTAGGCGCGCGATGAAGGTCGGCGACGTCTACGGGCCGTCGAGCTGGATCGACGTTCCGCAGGAGAAGATCGACGGCTTCGCGGAGGCGACCGGCGATCATCAATGGATCCACGTCGATCCGGAGAAGGCGAAAGAGGGGCCGTTCGGCACCACGATCGCGCACGGCTATCTCACGCTCTCGCTCTTGCCCGTTGCCTCATACGAGGTCGTGCCGCGGCAGGGCGGCATGGGGATCAACTACGGCCTGAACAAGGTGCGCTTCCCCGCGCCGGTTCCGGTCGGCTCGCGCGTGCGCGCCACGTTCGAGGTGGTCGAGCTCGACGAGCAGGACTGGGGCGGGCAGGCGACGATGAAGGCCACGGTCGAGCGCGAGGGCGGCGACAAACCGGTCTGCGTCGCCGAGACGATCTTCCGCTACTACCGCTAGCCGCGCTCAGTCGAGCTCGTGGTCGCGCTCGCACCAGTCGGGGCAGGTGCACTCGGCGCGCTCCCACTGCGGCTCGACCTGCTCGCTCTCTTCTTGCTCCTGTTCGATCACGGTTGAGTCGGTCATGGAGTGAACGTACCACAGGTTTCGGATCCGAAACCTGTGGTAGAGTCGCGACAGCAGGCCACCACGACGCAGGAGCGCCGCGATGAACCCCAATAGTCGGATCCAAGAACAGGCGACCCAGCTGGCGGGCCAGTGGGCGCAGGACGAGCGGTGGGCGGGGATCGCCCGCCCGTACACGCCCGAGGAGGTCGTGCGCCTCCGCGGGTCGGTCGTGCCCGAGTGCACGCTCGGCCGGCTCGGCGCCGAGCGGCTGTGGCGCCTTCTGACCGAGGAGGGCTACGTGAGCGCGCTCGGCGCGCTGACCGGCGGCCAGGCGGTGCAGATGGTGAAGGCCGGCCTTCGGGCGATCTATCTGTCGGGCTGGCAGGTCGCAGCCGACGCGAACCTCGCGGGCGCGACCTATCCGGATCAGAGCCTCTATCCGGCGAACTCCGTCCCGCAGGTCGTGCGCCGGTTGAACAACGCGCTCCTGCGCGCCGAC
>DATAUN010000134.1:0-2242 GCA_036268235.1 Gaiellaceae bacterium | reverse complement strand
CGGCTACGAGCGGTCTTGAAGCTCGTTGAAACCTAGTGTTGCCTGGGTTGCAATTGCTCTAGCGAAACCGGAATCCCCTTCCCATACTCCTCGTTGGCGGAGCCGGGCCCGGCAGACGGTGGATACAGACCCCGTCCACCGTCGTCGCTCAGGTCCCGGTCAACCGGGGGGAGGGTCGTCCTCGGAGCCTCCCCCCGGGCCGCCGTACGGCCGGGGTTCTCCCTGATATACCTTCCGCTCTCATGAGCCAGGCCCGGTTCGACGAGCTCCGCACGCGGCTTGCCGAGATCTCCGATCTCGTGAAGACGGCTGCCGTGCTCGGGTGGGACCAGCACGTGATGATGCCCGTGCGCGGCGCCGCGATCCGCGCCGAGCAGCTTGCAACAGTCGGCCGCATCGCGCACGTGAAGTTCACCTCCGCCGAGGTCGGCTCGCTGATCGATTCGCTTCGCAGCTTCGGCGAGCAGCACGAGTACGACTCGTTCGAGGCGAGCCTCATCCGCGTCGCCGCGCGCGACTGGGAGAAGGCGAGCAAGGTCCCGGCCGACCTGCGCGCCGAGATGTCGCGCTCCGCCGCGCTCGCGAACCAGGTTTGGGTGGACGCGCGCAAGAACAACGACTTCGCGAGCTTCCTGCCGGTGCTGCGGAAGAACCTCGACCTGCGTAAGCAGTACATCGACTGCTTCGAGGTCGGCGACGAGCCGTACGACATCGTGCTCGACGACTACGAGCGCGACATGAAGACGGCGGAGGTCCGCCGCATCTTCGACTACCTCAAGGAGCATCAGGCGCCACTTGTCAAGGAAGCCGCGGAGAACGGCGCGATCGAGAAGTCGGAGAAGACATTCGACATCGCCGCGCAGAAGATCTTCGAGCTCGAGGTGATCCGCGAGTTCGGCTTCACCGACGACGCCTGGCGGCTCGACCTGACCGTGCACCCGTTTGCATCCGGCGCGGGGATCGACGACATCCGCATCACGACGCGCTACTTCCCGGACCGGCTCGAGGGCCTCTTCGGAACGATGCACGAGTTCGGGCACGGCCTCTACGAGCATCAGATCGACCGGGCGCTCGAGCGCTCGCCGCTCGCGCGCGGTGTGTCGCTCGGCATGCACGAGTCGCAGAGCAGGATGTGGGAGAACCTGGTCGGACGCTCGCTGCCGTTCTGGCGCCGCTTCTTCCCGCGCCTGCAGGAGCTGCATCCGAAGGCGCTCGCCGGCTACGACGCGGAGCGCTGGTACCGGGAGGTGAACGCCGTCGAGCCGTCGTTCATCCGCGTCGAGGCGGACGAGGCGACGTACAACCTCCACATCATCCTGCGCTTCGAGCTCGAGCAGGCGATGCTCGCCGACGCGTTCCCGCTCGAGCAGCTGCCCGAAGAGTGGAACCGGCGCGTCTACGAGTACCTCGGCATCGAGGTTCCGAACGACACGCTCGGCGTGCTCCAGGACGTCCACTGGTCGGGCGGCTCGATCGGCTACTTCCCGACCTATGCGCTCGGCAACCTGATCTCCGCCCAGATCTGGGAGAAGGCGACGGCCGATCTGCCCGACCTCGAAGCAGGGTTCGAGCAGGGCGAATTCGCCCCGCTCCGCGACTGGCTGCACGAGCATCTGCACCGGCATGGGCGCAAGTACACGCCGGGCGAGACGCTCGAGCGGGTGTGCGGCACGAGCGAGATCGACCCCGAGCCGTACGTGCGCTACCTGCGCACGAAGCTCGCCGGCGTCTACGCCTAGCGTCGTTAGAGTCCTCGCCATGGCGAAGACACGCGTGGGAATCAACGGATTCGGCCGGATCGGCCGCAACTTCTATCGGGCGGCGCGCGAGCGCGGCGGCGATCTCGAGATCGTCGCGTACAACGACCTCGGCGACGTCGAGACGATGGCGCACCTGCTCAAGTACGACTCGACGCTCGGCACCTTCCCCGGTGAGGTCGAAGTATCGGGCGGTTCGCTGAAGGTCGACGGCAAGGAATTGAAGGGCCTCGCCGAGCGCGACCCGGCCAACCTGCCGTGGCAGGACCTCGGCGTCGACGTCGTGATCGAGTCGACCGGCTTCTTCACGAGCCGCGACGGCGCACAGAAGCACCTCGACGCCGGTGCGAAGAAGGTGATCATCTCGGCGCCCGCGACGGACCCGGACATCACGATCGTCCTGGGCGTCAACGACGACCAGTACGACGCCGACCAGCACTCGATCATCTCGAACGCCTCGTGCACGACGAACTGCGTCGCGCCGA
>DATAUN010000133.1:0-23045 GCA_036268235.1 Gaiellaceae bacterium | reverse complement strand
CGTGGAGGCCGGCGCCTGGGACGCGGGCGCCGAGGAATGGGTCAAGCTCGTCCGCGGCGCCGAGCACGGCGCCGCCCACGACACCGTGCTCCGTGAGCTGCTGCCGGCACCCGGCGGTGAGGCTCTCGACGTCGGCTGCGGTGAGGGCCGCTGGACGCGCTACCTGTCTGCGTCGGGCTGGCACGCGACGGGCGTCGACCGTTCCGAGGCGCTCGTCGCCGCTGCCCGCGAGGCCGACGAAGCGGGCGACTACGCGGTCGGGGATGCGACGTCGCTGCCGATCGAGGACGCATCGATCGACCTCGTCGTCTGCGTGAACATGCTCATGCACGTCGTCGAGCTCGACCGCGCCGTCGGTGAGCTCGCCCGCGTCTTGCGCAGCGGCGGCGTGGCGGTCGTCGGCCTCGTGCATCCGGTGGCCGAAGCAGGAACGTACGACGAAGAGCGCGACGAGCTGCGCGTCACTCGCTACTTCGCGGCCGAGGAGCACCCGATCCAGCTCGGCCACGGCCACGTCGCGCACCAGCACCGGACGATCGAGCAGTACGTGCGCGCGTTCCTCGGGGCGGGCTTCGCGCTCGACGACCTGCGCGAGGTGCCGGGCCGCACGGGCTCGACCCCGGCGCTTCTCGACCTGCGCTTGAGCAAGTAACAGTCTGTTACAAGCCCGGGGGCGCGGATCCCAGGTGCGAAGCGGCGCTCAGGACCGCTTGTAACAGTCTGTTACTTAGTCGGACGCGTCCAAAACGAGCGTCGCCTTCCCGCCCTTGAACGCGAACGCGTCGGCGAAGCGGTCGAGCGGGACGCGCAGGCCGATCAGCTCCTCCAGCGCGCCGGGAAACTCGCGCTTCGCTCGGTCGAGCGCCTCGACGCCCGCGAGCCAGTCCTCGCGATGTGCGTTCACGCTGCCGAAGAGCACGCGGTTCTCGAGCACCGTGTCGAGCCCGATCACGCGGCCGCTCATCGTCACCTGCTGGTCGCGCCCGTCGATGCCGAGCAGGCACGCGACTCCGTTTCGGCGCAGCAGGCCGAGCGAGTCGGCCATCGACTGCGCGTCGCCGGCCGCCTCGACGACCAGGTCGAACGCCCCGAGCTCGGCGAGCGCGCCGTCCTCGATCTGCACGTAGTGCGCGCCGAGCGCGTCCACGATCTCGTTCGATGGCTCGAGTGACGCCGTCCACACCTCGAGCCCTTCGAGCCGGAGGAGCATCGTCGTCAGCAGCCCGACCGCGCCTGCGCCGGTGACGAGCGCGCGCTGGAGCTCCCAGGGCTGCCGGCCGCCGATCGTGATCGAGTGGCGCACGCCGCGCGCGCAGATCGATGTCGGCTCGCCGAGCACGGCGAGCCGCCCGAGCGAGCGGGGGATGGGGATGATCTGCGCCGGGTCCTCGACGACGAGCTCGCGCGCGAAGCCGTCGAGGCGCGTGATCCCACGCTCGACGTAGTCGCCGGTGAAGCAGGAATCGGGCGCGCCCTCGGCACAGGCGAGGCAGTGCCCGCACGAGCGGCGCACCGTCGCGCACACGAGGTCGCCGCGCGAGAAGCCGTGACCGTCGCGCTCGACGGTCCCCAGCATCTCGTGACCGATGATCAACGACTTCGAGCCCTCGGGCGCGAACCCGAAGATCCCCTCCGAGATCTCGCGGTCGGTGCCGCACACGCCGATCTCGAGCACCCGAATCCGCACTCCGTCGCCGTCGGGCTCGGCCACGTCGTCGACGCGCGTCGAGTGCGCGACGCCCGGGTCGACGACGAGCGCCTTCACGCCGCCGTCAGTCCGCCGTCGACGGTCAGGATCGTCCCGGTCGCGAACTCGGCCGTCGCGAGGTAGAGCACCGCGTCCGCGATCTCCTCCGGTGTGCCGAGCCGCCGCATCGGCTGCCGCGCGCGCAGGTCGTCGAGCGACTCGCCCGCCTGCTCGACGAGCCGGTGGACCCACGGCGAGTCGACGGTGCCCGGGCAGACCGCGTTGACGCGGATGCCGTCGCCGACATGGTCGACGGCGAGTGCGCGTGTGAGCGCGACGACCGCGCCTTTCGATGCGCAATAGGCGGCGCGGTTCCGGAGACCGATCAGCGCCGCGACGGAGGCGACGTTGACGATCGAGCCGCCGCCGCGCGGTGTCATCCCCCGGATCGCGTGCTTGCAGCAGAGGAACGTGCCGCGCGCGTTGACGGCGAAGACGTCGTCCCACACCTCGACCGGCGTGTCCGGCGCGCTTGTCGTCGACCCGATGCCAGCAACGTTCAGCAGTACCTCGACGCCGTCCATCGCCGCCTCGACCTGAGCCTCGTCACGAACATCGAGCGCGATCGCGGTCGCGCCGAGCTCCTCCGCGACGCGCTCGGGCCGCAGGTCCGCGACCGTCACGTCGAAGCCATGGTCGGCAAAGCGGTGCGCGACCGCCGCGCCGATGCCCGACCCACCACCTGTCACGAGCGCCCTCACCCTGCCGAGTCTAAGCCGCGGCCCCGGGGCGTCGCCGCCCCGGGGCCCGGACTCGTTGACGCTCATTGCGATCCGGATCGTCGACGCCGGCAGCGTCAGGTGCACGATCGCGCTCGAGTTGCGGTTGAGCGCGACCTGCGCGACCTTCGTCCAGACGCCGGGAGCGACCTGGCGCTGCACGATCACCATGTGGCCGGCGCCCGTGCAGCAGCGTCGAGTGCCCGAAGAGCACCTTGACCGCCTGCGGGACGACCTCATCCGCCGCGCACAAGGGAAACGCGCGACGGTTCCGGGTAGGTCGGTTCAGCTGCTCTCGAGCTGGCGCACGCTCGGCGTCGCCAGGCACATCCCGGACACGACGAGCGTGCCGGCGAAGGCGATCCACAGCGTCGTGGAGAGGCCGAGCCCTGCCGCAAGGGGCCCGGCGATCGCGAGCCCGAGCGGCTGGAACGCGAGCGAGCCGAACCAGTCGTAGGCGCTGACGCGGGATAGCGACGCGCGCGGGATGCGCTGCTGCAGCGTCGTCTCCCAGAGCGAGTTGAACACCATGTTCCCGCCGCCGGCGAGAACCGCGCCGGCTGCCACGACGAGCGCGGGCAACCGGAGCGCGAGCAGCGCGAGCGGCAGGCCGACCAACGACACGAGCGAGGCCCCGAACAGGAGCGGCCGGCGTACGCGCACGCGCAACGCAATGAAACCGCCGCCGAGGGAGCCGACGGACATGCCGACGAGGATCAACGTCCAGGCGAGCGCGCCGCCGAGCGACTCCTTCGACACGAGGGCCCCGAGCACGGCGAAGAACGACGTGAACATGTTCCCGAGCGACGCCGCGATCACGATCACCCACACCCAGGTACGCGCAGTGAACTCGCGCCAGCCGTCGCGCAGATCACTCAGGAACGACTGCGGGGCGAGCTTCACGTGCGGTGGCAGGCGGAGCCGCGAGAGGAAGAGCGCGCTCGCGCCGAAGGTCGCTGCATCGACGGCGAGCGCCCAGCCCGGCCCGGCCGCGGTGACGACGAGGCCGCCGAGCGCCAGCCCGACGAGGCCCGCGCCGGACATCGAGATCCCGCGCAGCGCATTCGCCTGCTGCAACAGCTCCTCGCTGACCGTCATCGGCGTCAGCCCGGTTGACGCCGGGTTGAAGAACGCGGTCGCCGCGCCCGAGACGGCCTGCAGCACCGCGATCTCCCAGATGCGCCCCGTGTGTGTGAGCACAAGCGCGGCCGTTCCCGCCTGGCAGCCCATCCGCGTGACGTCGGCGACGAGCATCACGGTACGACGCGGCAGCCGGTCGGCGAAGACGCCGCCGACGAGCAGGAAGCCGACGAGCGGGATGGAGCGCGCAGTGAAGACGAGGCCGAGGCTCGTCGCCGAGCCCAGCGAGAGCACCGCGAATGCGAGCGCGACCGACGTGAACGAGTCGCCGAGCAGCGAGATCAGCTGGCCCGTGAAGAGCAGCCGGAACTCGCGCTCGCGAAGCGCGCCGAACGACTCGCGCACGAGGGCTACCGCTTCTTGCCGGGATTCAGCAGGTTCTTCGGGTCGAAGGCCTGCTTGACGCGCAGGTGCAGGTCGTAGCCGACCGGGCCGAGCTGATGCTCGAGCTGGCCGCGCTTCAGCCAGCCGATGCCGTGCTCGCCGCTCACCGTCCCGCCGAGGCGCAACGCGAGCTCGAACAGCTCATGGCACGCGTCGTCTGCACGCTGCTCCTCGTCGAGATCGTCCGGCGTGAAGAGGAACGTCGAGTGGATGTTGCCGTCGCCCGCGTGTCCGAAGGAGAGCGCGGGAACGCCGTGGCGCTCGCCGATCGCGAGCGTCTCGCGCGCAACATCGCGCAGCTTGTCGAGCGGAACGGCGATGTCCTCGCTGTAGGCGCCGCCGCGCTGCGCGAGGATCGCGAACGCCGCGCCGCCGCGCCAGCGCCAGAGGTCGGCGACCTCGGAAGGCTTCTCGGGCGCGTGCACCGCGACGGCGTCCTCTGCGAGCGCCTCGCGGAGCTCGCCGGCGGCGCGGCGCGCCTCGTCGGCGGCGCCGTCGGCCTCGGTGATGACCATGAACGCGCCGTCCTCGGGCAGGCCGAACGGATACGCGTCGCCCGAGTACGACAGCAACACGTGGTCCAAATACTCGATCGCAGCCGGCACGACGCCGGACGCGAGAACCCGTTCGATCGCGCTGACTCCCGCCTCCGCGTCGCGATAGAGGCCGATCACCGGCAGCTCGAGCTCGGGTGCCGGGACCAGCCTGAGCCACGCGGCCGTGACGAGACCGAGCGTCCCCTCCGAGCCGACGAGCAGGCTCTTCACGTCGTAGCCCGCGACGTCCTTCCGGATCGGCCCACCGACCTTGATGATCTCGCCGGGCGGGATCACTGCCTCGATCCCGGTCACCCAGTGGCCGGTGACGCCGTACTTGAACGCGTGGGGCCCGCCCGCGTTGCAGGCGATGTTGCCGCCGATCTGCGAGATCTCCGACGCGCCCGGGTCGGGCGGGAAGCGCAGCCCGCTTTCGCGCGCGAGCCGTTGCACGTCCCCGGTCGTCACGCCCGCCTCGACGTGCATGCGCCAGAGGAGCGGGTCGAACTGGCGGATCTTGTTCAGCCGCTCGAACCCGATCACGACGCCGCCGTTGACCGGGATCGCGCCGCCCGCCAGCCCGGTGCCGCCGCCGCGCGCCGTCAGCGGCACGTCGTTCTCGTAGCACCAGCGCATCACCGCCGCGACCTCTTCGGCGCTCGAGGGCAGCACGACCGCATCTGCGAAGCCCTGTACGCCGCGACCCATCAGGTCTGCGAGGTAGCGGCCCTGCGGCTCGACGATCGACTCGGCTGGGATGACCGACGCTAAATCCGTAGGCACGAGTTCGAGCGTACCCTGTCGGCTGCTGCAACCCCGACACCGAGGAGCAACATGAAGCTCGTAGCACTGGCCGCCCTCGCCGCCGCTCTCGCGGCGCCCGCCGCGCTCGCCGCGACGCCGACGCTGAACGGGACGGTAGGGCCCGGCTTCACGATCACGCTCACCCAGGGCGGCAAGAAGGTGACGTCGCTGAAGGCCGGCACCTACACCTTCAAGATCGCCGACAAGTCGACCATCCACGACTTCCATCTGAGCGGCCCCGGCGTCAACAAGACGACGACCGTGCCGTTCCAGGGCAGCACGACGTGGAAGGTGACCCTGAAGAAGGGGACCTACACGTACGTCTGCGACCCGCACAAGTCGTTCATGCACGGCTCGTTCAAGGTCACTTAGGACGTCAGCTCGAGCTCGACGGCCTCCTCGCGCGACACACGCCACGCGCGGAGGTCGTCGAGCGCGAGGCCGTAGATCACGAACGGCTTGCCCGACCACAGGCCCGCGTTCTCCCGGTCGGTGCGCGACGGGCGCGGCTCGGTCTCCGGATGCGAGTGAAAGACGGCGAGCTCGAAGCCGTCGTCCTCGAGGAACCACACGTCGGGATCGATCTCCAGCTCGTAGCGGTAGGGCGAAGCGAGCGCGTTGCGACCGCGCACGTAGCGCTCGGCGACGCCGTCGCGCAGCACGATCACGCCGCAGCACTCGTTCGGTGCCTCGTCGACGGCGTGCGCACGCAGCTCGTCGCGGATCGCGGCGGGGATCACCACCAGAGCACCGCCTCGTCGATCTCCTCGCCCTCCCAGAACGGCGCCGACAGATACTTCCAGCCGCCGTCTGCGAGCAGGCACGCGACGACGGCGCCCTCCGGCAGCTCCTCCGCGATGCGGCGCGCGACGTGCACGACCGCGCCGGAGGAGACGCCGGCGAAGATCCCCTCGCGCTCGAGCAGCACGCGCACGGCGGTGGCCGCCTCCTCGTTCGAGACGAGCAGCTTGCGGTCGAGCTGCGCGACGTCGAGCACGGGCGGGACGTAGCCGTCGTCGAGCGAGCGGAGCCCCATCACCGGATCACCGGGGAGCGGCTCCGCCGCGACGATCTGCACGCCGGGAAACGCCTCGCGCAGCCGCCGGCCCGTGCCCATCAGCGTTCCACCGGTGCCGAGCCCGGCGACGAACGCGTCGAGGTGGTCGAGGTCGCGCGCGATCTCGGCGCCCGTGCCGTAGTAGTGCGCGTCGGGGTTCGCCTCGTTCTCGTACTGGAAGAGCATCACGTAGCGGTCGTCCTGCGCGGCGATCTCCTGCGCCATGCGCACTGCGCCGTTCGAGCCGAGCTCGCCGGGCGAGTCGATGATCGTCGCGCCGTAGAGCGCGAGCAGTGCGCGCCGCTCCGGCGTCGCGTTGGCGGGCATCACGCAGGTGAGTTTCAGGCCCTTCAGCTTCGCAACGAGCGCGAGCGAGATCCCCGTATTGCCGCTCGTCGGCTCGAGCAGCTCCTGGCCGGGCTCGAGGCTCGCCTGCTCGACCATGCGCAGCGCGATGCGGTCTTTGACCGAGCCCGTCGGGTTCTGGCCCTCGAGCTTCGCGTAGATCGTGCGGCCCGGCGGCGAGAGTCGCGGCAGCTCGACCAGCGGGGTGTTCCCGATCAGGTCGAGGAGCGAACTAGCAACCACCGGCCATCGCCGGTAGGAGAATCACCGTCGAGCTGTCGCGCACAGGTGTGTCGAGGCCGTCGCGGGTGCGCACGTCCTCGCCGTCGACGTAGACGTTCACGTACGACTGCAGCTCGCCTTCGCCATACACGCGCGAGCCGAGCGCGGGGTGGCGGACGCTCAGGTCCTCGAGCAGCTCGCGCACGTTCGCGCCGCTTGCCTCGACCTCGCGTGCGCCGCCCGCTTCCGCGCGCAGCACCGGTGGCAGCCGAACGACGCTCATCGTGCGCAGAACTCCACGTAGTCGATGTAGCTGGTGATCGTCGGGTGGTCGCCGCAGACAGGGCAGTCCGCGCGGCGCTCGATGCGCACCTCGCTGAACTCGGTCGAGAGCGCGTCGAGCAGCAGCAACCGGCCGACGAGCGAGTCGCCGATCCCGGCCACGAGCTTGATCGCCTCGTTCGTCTGCAGCGAGCCGACGATGCCCGGCAAGACGCCGAGCACGCCGCCTTCGGCGCACGACGGTGCGAGCTCCGGCGGCGGAGGCTCCGGGAAGAGGCAGCGGTAGCACGGGCCTTCGTGCGGCTTGAAGACGGTGACCTGCCCTTCGAAGCGGTAGATCGAGCCGTGCACCACCGGGATGCCGCGCCACACGGACGCGTCATTCACCAGATAACGAGTGGGGAAGTTGTCGGCGCCGTCGACGATCAGATCCCAGCCGTCGTCGAGGATGCGGTCGATGTTCTCGGAGGTGAGCCGCTCGCGGTAGGTGACGACGTTCACGTCGGGATTCAGCCGGTTGATCGCACCCTTCGCGGAGTCGACCTTCGGCATGCCGAGCGTGTCGAGCGAGTGAGCGATCTGCCGCTGAAGGTTCGACTCGTCGACGATGTCTGCGTCGACGATCCCGAGCGTGCCGATGCCGGCCGCGGCGAGGTAGAGCGATGCGGGCGAGCCGAGGCCGCCGGCGCCGATCAGCAGGATCCGCGCGTCGAGCAGCTTGAGCTGGCCTTCCTCACCGATCTCGGGGATCAGCAGGTGGCGCGAGTAGCGGGTGCGCCGCTCAGGCGAGAGCGTGCGCGGCATGACGACCTCGAGCCCGTTGCGCTTCCAGTCGGTGAAGCCGCCGGCGAGCGAGTGCGCGCTCGCGTAGCCGAGCTCGGAGAGGCTCTTCGCGGCGAATGCGGAGCGCGCGGCGGAGGCGCAGTACAGGACGACCGGCTGCTCCTTGTCGGGCGCCACCGTCTCGATGCGGCTCTCCAGGAACCCGCGCGGCACGTGGACGGCGCCGGGCAGGTGGCCCTCCTGCCACTCGTCGAGCTCACGGACGTCGACCCACACGGCGCCGTCGAGCGCGCGCGCCTGTGCGGCGTCGAGCTCGGAGATCTCCGACTTGGTCTGGGCGAGAAGGTCGCGATAGGAAGCCATCACAAGCTAAAACGGTAGCGGCTCCCTGGTTCATTCCCGCTACCGTCGCGGTCGGTGTCCCCGGCGAAGCGCATGCGAATCCTCGTGGGCCTCGCGGCCCTCGTCGCAGCCGGCGTCGTGGCGGGGGTCGTGCTCGCGACCCGGCAGGATCCGTCCCAGCCGAAGGCGATCTGCGCGACGCCCTCGCCGAAGATCGTCGCAGGCGTCTCCTCGAAGCGCATCGCCGCCGTGCGGGCCGCGTTCGCGAAGCCGCCGAAGCAGGCGGCGCTCGCGCTCGAGCCGCTCGTGCAGGAGAGCCCGAAGGACCCGGTTGTCGTCTTCAACGACGCACTCGCCCTGTTCTGTGCCGGGTACCCGAACGAGGCGACCCAGGCGTTCCTGCAGGCAAAGAAGGTCGGCTACGACACCTACTACGAGGTCGAGTCCGACGTGCTGCTCCACCCGCAGTACTTCCAGGGCTCCGACGGGGAGGGCGGCTATCCGCCGTTCCTCTACACGGGCAGCGACCCGCTGCTCCTGCGCGGGCAGATCGAGCAGCGCGCCTATCACCAGCACAGCGCGGAGAAGCTCTGGGCGAGGGACGCGAAGCTCCATCCGAACGATCCCGATGCCCAGGTCGCGGCGGCAGTCGGCCGCTTCGACATGAGCGACCTGAACGCGTCGTTCTCACGGCTCGGCCCGCTCGTGAAGCGTTTCCCGAAGAGTCAGAGCGTGCGGTTCCACCTCGGTCTGCTGCTCATCTGGATCGGCGAAGGGAAGCAGGCGAAGACTGAGCTTCAGCACGCGGTTGCTCTGGGACCGCATACCGCGCTCGGGCAGCAGGCGGCTAAGCTTCTAACGGGTCTCGTGCCGAGTGGGACTAACGGCGCGAAAAGATGAGCCGACCGGCCTATGCGTCCGTCCGGTGCCGATGCGATGGTTCCGCATCCAGCGAGGAGGCACGTTGTGAGCGTCACCGAGTTCGAGCAGGGCGAGGAGTTCGACGAAGAGGCCCCCGTGGTCGCGCCCGTGCTCGACGAAGACGACGCCGACGCCGACACGCCGCTGGACGCCGCGGCAGACGCCGAAGCCGACTTCTACGCCACGCAGGTGGAGGAGGTCGAGGAGACGCCCGACGCCGAGTTCACGGCGGACTCGCTGCAGCTCTTCCTCAAGGACGTCGGCAAGGTCGACCTGCTCACCGCCGCGCAGGAGGTCGAGCTCGCCAAGCGCATCGAGCGCGGCGACCATCGCGCGAAGCAGGAGATGGTCGAGGCCAACCTCCGCCTCGTTGTTTCGATCGCCAAGCGCTACCGCAATCAGGGCCTGCCGTTCCTCGACCTGATCCAGGAGGGAACGATCGGGCTCGTGCGCGCCGCCGAGAAGTTCGACTGGCGCAAGGGCTACAAGTTTTCGACGTACGCGACATGGTGGATCCGCCAGGCGGTCGCGCGCGCGCTCGCCGACAAGGCGCGCACGATCCGCATGCCGGTCCATGTCGTCGAGAAGCTGAACAAGATCATGCGCACCGAGCGCAAGCTGCGCGCCGAGCAGGGCCGCGAGCCGACGAACGAGGAGATCGCGAAGGACCTCGACATGACGATCGAAGAGGTCGAGTCGATTCGCCGCACGTCGCAGACGCCGGTGTCGCTCGAGAAGCCGGTCGGCGACGAGGAGGAGTCGGAGTTCGGGCAGTTCCTCGAGGACGAGCACACGCCGCTCCCCGACGAGGCCGCTGACACCGCGTTCCGCGCCGAAGCGCTGGCGAAGTGCCTGGGCGCGCTCTCGTATCGCGAGCGTCGCGTGCTCGAGCTTCGCTACGGCCTGAACGGCGAGCAGCCGCGCACGCTCGACGAGGTCGGCCGCGCGTTCCAGGTGACGCGTGAGCGCATCCGCCAGATCGAGAACCAGGGCCTGAAGAAGCTTCGCGCGCTTGCCGACTCGCAGAAGCTCCGCGACGTCGCGTAGCTCCCGCTCTTCGAGCTACGAGCTCGGCCGGAACGCGGTCGACATGACCGCTGTCGCGCCGCCGTCGACCATCAGTGTTGCGGCGTTGACGTAGGCGGATTCGTCCGACGCGAGGAAGAGCACAGCCCGGGCGACGTCCTCCGGCGTGCAAAGCCTCGGCATTGGGTACAGCGCGAGTGCGTCGTCGAGGTACTCCGGCTTCGCGTTGTCGACGGCGCCGGGGGTGAGTGTGAGGCCCGGCGCTACCGCGTTGCACCGGATCCCTTGCTTCCCATACTGGGACGCCACGGACTTCGTCAGCAGCACGACACCCGCCTTCGACGCGCCGTACGCGGCGCGCACGCCGCGGCCGACGAAGCCGTCGACGGACGCGGTGTTCACGATCGAGCCGCCTCCACGCGCCAGCATCTGCGGGATCGCGTGCTTGCAGCCCATGAACTGGCCTTTGAGGTTGACGGCTACCAGCCGGTCGAAGACCGCCATATCGAGCGTCACGAGGTCGGTGTCGACGGCGTTCAGGGACGAGTCGGTCGCGTTGTTGTGGAGCACATCCAGGCCTCCGAACGACGCGACCGCTGTCTCGATCATCTGACTGACGCTCGCTTCGTCCGAGACGTCGACCTCGACGGCGATCGCTTGGTCGAGCTCGTTCGCGACCCGCTGGGCCGCCGTTCGGTTGAGATCTGCAACCACCACCGAGGCACCCTCGTGCGCCATCAGACGCACCGTCGCCTCTCCGATCCCGCTTCCAGCGCCCGTGACGATCGCCACCTTGCCCTCGAGCCGGCCCATTCGCCGAGTATGTCAACGCCGTGCACACTGCACGATGTGGACGACGACGACCGGCCGCCGATCTGTCCCGTGTGCGGCGTGACGATGGTTCCAGCGGGACTCAGTGCGCGGCCCGGCAGAGCAGGCGTTTGGGTCTGTCTCGAGTGCGAAGAGACCCGCGAGACGGACGACGCTTGACCCGGCTGCGCCAGGCGAGCGACCTCGTAGTTTGTGTTGAGTCAACACAAACTGTTTGGGGCGCCCCGAACTGCACTTTGTGTTGAGTCAACACAATGTCCCACGGCCCGGGCTGCATTCGCCACCGCCGGCCGGGCGAGCATCCCACCGGTCAACTGGACGAAGGCGAACGGCCGAAGAGGCGTGCTCGCCCGGTCCCGGGTTGGAACGGATCCGGGCGCCGATTCGCCGGATCCTTGATCGCGGTTCGGCCACCGCGATCGAAGTAGGGCTCGTCGTCGAATCGAGGCACGACATGCAGATGCGCGTGCATCCTGGGCACCGCCTCTGCCGAGGACGGATATGGACTCCAGGAGAGGAAATAGCCGTCGGGCGCGAGGCGCTCATCCCAGGCTGCCTTGGCTCTGAGCAGGACGTCCTGCAGCCCGAGCCATTCATCGGCAGAGAAAGTCGAACGGGGAGGCGAGGTGGGCGCGGGGAACGGCGATTCCTGAACCAGGCAGCACGTCCGGAGGATCACGCGGGTCGCGGGTCGATGCGTAGACGAAGGAGTCGTTCTCGAAGTACACGGCGGCGTCGTGGCGGAGAAGTTGCCGATCGCACATCACGCACCCATCCATACGGCAATCGTATGTCCGGCACGCCGACCGCTCGCCCAGGCGACCGCCCGTCGTCCTGGTGAGCCGGACTGCTCAAGGCGACGCAGCGATCAGCCGATCACGTCGGCATGGCGTGGCTGCATCAACATCTCGTGCTCTCAATTGTTGGAGCTGTGGTGCTCGTCAGCGGCGCGACTCTCTTCGTTGTCGCTCTACCGCGCTACCACCCGAGCTCGACGACGGCGACGATCGACATGGCCACCCAGCACCACTATGTCCTTGCAGATTTCAAGGCTCAGTTCGCTGCACAGGGCATCCCGCTAACGCGCGTTCGTGTCCTCTCGGGAATCACGGGGTACCGGGACGCGCGAGCAGGGACGGTCGGCGACGCCCTCGACGTGACGGTCTACCCGCGGCACGGCAAGGTGACGTTCGATTCGTCAGGACCGAAACCGCTCTACCAGGCGCGACTCGGGAACCTCACCGTCTTCTACGGTGGTCGCGACAAGGCATTCGCTGCTCGCGTGGCAGCCGCGGTTTCGGCGATCAAGCGTTAGGGCGGACTCGTCCCGCCGCCGGCGATCGCTCGGGCCGGCCGACGAGGCTGCGTGCTTGACACGCCCCTTCAGCCTGGCGGACACTCGGGCCTGCCGTTGCAGTGACCAGGGAGGAGGCGCTCGATGAGGTTCGTGTCTGGGCGCCGCGGCCGGGTGGGTCAGTTGGTCGTTCTCGGCTCGGCGCTCGTGGTGTCCTTGGCGGTCGTGACCGGCTCCGCGGGCAGCAGCCACCGCGTCGCGGATACCGGGCACGTGCACGACGCGCTCTTCAACCTCAAAGCGGCGATTCGCGACGAACAGAATGCTGAGCACCTGGAGCGCAGCGGTTACCACGATGCCGCCTTGGAGAATCTCAAGACTTCGATCCGTGCGCTTGAAAGCGCGGACAAAGACCTCGCGTCGGTTGACCTTGTCTCGGCGGACGCGCCCGTGCTTTCCGACATTGCCCGCGCGGAGAAAATCGACGGAGAGAAGGATCTGCGCGACGGCCGGCTCGTGCAACAGGTAGCCATTGCAGTCAGCCTGAAGAAGCGCGCGGTCCAAGCCCTTGAAGATCTGATCGGTACACCCACTCCTGCGCCTTCCGCAAACGCGCCGTTCACGATCAGTCGAGTGAAGGCCGTGTTCGAGCAGCCGAAGTTCGAGACGGTGTACACGGTCGACGTGACGAAGCGACCGTTCGAGAAGACACTGCCAAAGATCACGGCTCGTTGGACGTTGAAGATCACCTGCGTCGATCACGGCTGCGGGACGGCACAGGGCACGGACCTGAAGCCCGCCCCGAATGAGGACCCGGGCTGCGATAACGCGGGCGTTGGTGTCTCCAAGCCGTTTGAGCAGGAGCTCGCTCCCTCCGAAGGGGCGCCGTTCATCTGGCATCACCCGAGCCCAGGCGTCATTCCGCCGTACCACTGCGACCACTCCAAGCAAGGACCGTCCGGCCACCAGGGAGTGATCACCGTCAAGGTCACGGGCGGCGGCTGGACCTGCACTGCCCAACTCGGTGGCACCGAGAGCTACGACGCCCTGACCGAGTCGATCCAGGCCGGCGAGGTCCGCAAGGCAACGGCGCCCGTGTGCGACAAGTAGGCCGGCGCGGCCGATCTGCGGCGATGCCGAAGCTCGTCCTCTTGAACGGTCCGCCGGGTGTCGGGAAGTCGACGCTCGCGCGACGGTATGCCGAGGACCACCCGATGACGCTCGCGCTGGAAATAGACGTCATTCGCGCGATGATCGGCTCATGGCTCGATCACCCGGACCGTTCGGGACTCGCGGCGCGACGCATTGCGCTGGGAGCGGCGAGGACGCACCTCGAGAGCGGACACGACGTGATCGTTCCCCAGTTGCTCACACGACGAGAGTTCGTGGACGAGCTGCGGACGGCTGCGGAGGGGGTCGGAGCGACGTTCCGCGAGGTCGCGTTCGTCGATGCCAAAGCGGCTGTGCTCGAACGGGCGATGAATCGACAGGAGACAGGCGGGTTTAGCGCCCGCGCGCTCGTCGCCAGGCAAGGCAATTCGCTGGAGGACGCGTACGACCGCTTCATGGAGTCGCTTGCGAGTCGTCCAGATGCCGTTGTGATCGACGGCGCGTCGGCGGAGGATCCGTACAACGCGCTCGTCCGCCACCTTGCCTCGGCGAACACCGGCGAGGGTGGGTAACGACTACCTCGTCGGGACGGCGATCGAGCTGACGTTTGCGCGTGGCGTGCGCGCGCTCCTCGGACGGGAGCATCTCCGCGAGCGGTAGGCTCGGTCGCCGATGACCGAGTGGTTCGACGAGCTCGCGGAGTTCCTGCGGATCCCTTCGATCAGCGCCGATGCCGCGCACGCCGGCGACGTGCGGCGCGCTGGTCAGTGGGTCTGCGATTTCGTTCGCGCCTCCGGCGGCGAGTGCGAACTCGTCGACTGGCACGGACAGCCGCTCGCGATTGGCGAGATCCGCGCCTCCGCCGACGCCGAGAACGCGCCGACGGTCCTCTGTTACGGCCACTTCGATGTGCAGCCGCCGGACCCGCTCGAGCTGTGGGAGTCCGATCCGTTCGAGCCGGAGATCCGCGACGGGTACCTGTACGGCCGCGGCGTCGCCGACGACAAGGGACAGCTCTACCTGCTGCTCGCAGCCGCGCGCGAGCTCGCACTGAGCGGTGAGCTGCCCGTCAACGTCCGCTTCTGCTGCGACGGCGAGGAGGAGACCGGCGGCCACTCGATCGTTGACTTCGTCGAGCAGGACGAGCGCGGCGCGGACGCCGGCGTGATCTTCGACAGCGGCATGATCCGCCGCGACGTCCCGGCCTTCAACATCGCGATGCGCGGCATCGCGTACTTCCACGTGACGGTGCGCACCGGCGTGCGGGACCTGCACTCCGGCATGTACGGCGGCGCCGCTCTCAACGCTGCGCACGCGATCATCCAGATGCTCGACGGGCTGATCGCACACGGCGGCACGCTCGTCGACGAGCTCCGCAAGGGGCGCGCCGAGCCGAACGCCGAAGAGCTCGCCGGCTGGGCCGAGCTGCCTCCCGGCGCCGAGGAGCTCTCGGACCAAGGGGCGCGGCCGAAGGATCCCGACGCCGCGCGCGACTTCTACCTGCGCACGTTCGCCGAGCCCGCGGTCGACGTGAACGGGATCCAGGTCGGATCGGCGGTGCTGCAGAAGACGGTGCTGCCGGTGGAGGCGATCGCGAACGTGTCGATCCGTCTCGCGCCTGGGCAGTCCCCCGATGAGATCGCGCCGGAGGTCGAGCGCATCCTGCGCGCAGCTGCGCCGGAGGGTGCGGATGTCGAGCTCGAGCTTTGGGCGTCGTCGCCGCCGGGGCTCGTCTCGCCGGACTCGAAGGCGATTCAGCTCGGTCTCGATGCGTTCGAGCGCGTGCTCGGCCGCCGGCCGGCGTTGATCCGAAGCGGCGGCACGCTCCCGATCGTGGCTGCGCTCGTCGACAAAGGCATTCCCGCGATCGTGACCGGCTTCTCGTTGCCGGACGCGCAGATCCACTCGCCGAACGAGCGCCTCGTCGCCGAGTACGTGCCGAAAGGCATTGCCGCCGCGCGCGAGCTGTACCTCGCGTTCGCGGAACTTTGATCGATCTCCACAGCCACGTTCTGCCAGGCCTGGACGACGGCGCGGCCGACCTCGACGACGCGCTCGCGATCTGCGCCGCCGCGGTGTCGGAAGGCGTCGAAGTGCTCGCGGCGACGCCGCACGTGCGCGCCGACTACCCGACGACGGCAGACGACATGGAACGTGCGCTCGCGCAGGTGCGCGAAGCCGTCGGCGACCGGTTGCGGCTCGTGCCAGGCGGCGAGCTCGACCTCGCCGAGCTCGAGCGCCCGCCCGATGAGCTGCGTCGCTTCGGCCTCGCCGGCAATCCCGCCGTCCTGCTCGTCGAGACGCCGTACACGGGCTGGCCGCTCGACCTCGCCGAGAAGCTCTTCCGGCTCAAGCTCGCCGGCTTCGACGCCGTGCTCGCGCATCCCGAGCGAAACCGCGACGTGCAGCAGCGGCCGGAGCTCCTCGAGCCGATCGTGCAGGCGGGGACGCTCGTGCAACTCACTGCCGCATCCGTTGACGGAAGCTCCGGTTCACGTGCGCAGAGCTGCGCCTTCACGCTGCTCGAGCGCGGGCTCGCGCATCTCGTTGCGAGCGATGCGCATTCCGCGGATGTACGTGAGCTGCGATTGCGCGACGCAGTCGAGGCGCTGGGCAACGTCGAGCTCGCGCACTGGCTCACCGACGACGTGCCCCGGTCGATCCTCGACGGCACACCAACGCCGCCGCGACCCGAGCGGGGGTCGCGGCGGCGTGGTTTGTTCCGGCGCTAGCGCCGCTAGCTGTTGTCGCTGGCGTTCGCCGGCTCGTGGTCGCCGACGTGTACGGCCGCGGTCGCCTCGACCTGCGCGAGCGTCGAGGCGCGGGGTGCGCGGACGCGAACCGTGATGCGGTCGCCGGCCTTGAGCTGCGAGGCGTCGATCACGGTCGGCACCTTCCCCTGCCAGAGCAGGAAGATGGTGCTGTCGCCATAGGTGAACGTCTGCGCGGACGGCTGGCCGATCATCGTCCTGAGCGCGCGAGCGTCACCGCCGCTGACGTTCATCGCGATCTGGCCGTTCGCCTGCGGGCCTGCGACCTGGCCGACGTACAGGTACAGCGGCAACGTCGAAGGATTGCCCTTAGTCGCACGGTCGGCGACGACGCCGGCGCCCTTCGTCTCGAGGTCGGAGAGCGACGAGCCGCCCTTGTCGTGCAGCGTGAGCTGGACCCAGTCGCCGAGCTTGAGATCGGCGACCGTGCCGACCTTCGGGATCCCGTGCGACCAGATCAGAACCTCGGTGGAGCCTGTGACCGCGAAGCTCTGGTCCTGGCTCTGCCCGAGCATGGCGCGAAGCGCGGCGTGGTTGCCGCCTTCGACCTGGAGCGAGACGGAGCTGGAGCTCGCGGCGGTGAGCTCGCCGCGGAACTGGAACGCGCGGCCCTTGCCGGCGGCCGACGCGGTCGCGGCGAGGGCCGCGCACGCGAGTGCTGCGACGACGAGGATGCTGAATGCGCGGTGCTTCATGTCGGTGAGCCTCCTGGAATCGAACTGGGGACGCACTGAACATGTCCGCCGTCCGCCAGCGCGCGGTTTCGCGCGCGTAAGGCGGATGCAAAACCGCTATCGCTTGAACGGGTGAGGCGCGGCGGCGATCTTCGGGATCGCGATGCGCGCGATCGTCGAGAACGGCTGTGGCCGGCAGGCCTGGCAGATGTTCGCGTCGCACGCGACGGAGAGGAAGATGAACGCCTCTTCCATCGAGAAGCCCCACTGCTCGACGAGGAAGCGCGCCGCCTCCTCGGAGGCGCGGTCGAGCGCCTCCATGAAGTCAGCCCCGGCGGTGCCGTGCACGACCCAGCGGTCGGCGAGCTCCGTCACCGGCCACGTGCCCTGCTTGCCCTTCAGCAAGCCGACGCGGATCGTCACCTCGCCGCCGATCTCGACGCCGGTGAAGCAGATCTCGCCGTCGCCCATCGACGCGTGCATGTCGCCGATCGCGAGCATGCCGCCGGGTTGGCGCACCGGGATGTACACGGTCGCGCCGGGACCGTGTAGATGGTTGTCGAGGTTGCCGCCGTGCTCGCCGGCGAAGCCGTTCGAGAGCGTCTCGCCGCCCGTCGCGCAGCCGATCACGCCGACCATCGGCCGGAGCGGGAACGAGATCCGGTCGTTCATGTGGATGGTGTCGCCCTCGACGCGGAACACCTGCGTCACTGGTGCGTCGACAAGTTCGTGGAGCTGGCCCATGCCGGGGATCAGCGTCGCGAAGCCGCGGTCGTCGGGCCGCACCTCGAGCAGCTCGACGACGAGCGAGTCACCGGGCTCGGCGCCACGCACGGCGATCGGGCCCGTTGCGCTGTTGACGCGGTCGAGGTCGATCTCGGTGACGAGGTCGGCCTCCGTCCGGATCTGCCCGGTGAAGCAGTCGTTCGTCTCGAGCGTGACCACTTCACCGGGCTCGATCTCGAGGACGGGCGAGAGATCCGGGCCAAAGGCCCAGATCACCTCGTCCCGTCCGATGCGGTGCTGTGCGGTTGTCGCCACCTAGATCGACGCCTCGGCTCCGTGTACCTGGCCGGCGAAGCCGGGATCCGGCTCCTCGGCGACGTAGATCCGCTCACCGGCGCGGAGTGCCTCCGGGTTGCGCTTCCACATCACGAGCCCAAGCACGAGCCCGGCGCCGATCCAGCCGAGCGCGACCCAGACGGCGTACCGGATCGGGTACGCCGGCAGCGGGAAGTACTGGTAGAGCGGGAACGCGAACAGCACGATCCCGGCCACGGGGAAGATCCCGTGCAGCAGCAGGTTGAACGCCTCGCGGCGTGGGCCGAGGTAGTAGACCATCGACCCCAGCATCACGAGCATGTACACGACGATGACGACGACGGTCGCCGCGGTCGCGAGGATGATGAACCCGTTCAGCGGTCCCCACTTCCAGCCGAGCGCGTAGGAGAGGACCAGAGCGATCGCGGTGTTCAGAAGGATCGCGACGTGCGGTGTCTTGAACTTCGGGTGCGTGCGCGCGAGCGCGCGGGGTGCGATCCCGTTTCGCGCCATCGCGTAGTAGACGCGCGTCGCCGCGTTGAAGCCCGCATTCGAGTTGGCGATGATCGAGTTGATGATCGCCACGAACACCAGCACCCAGCCGGCGCCCCAGAACACCTTCGCCATGTCGCGCCACGGGTCGGCGCTGCCGCCCGCCTTCGCGGCGAAGCTGCCGATACCGCCTTCGCCGAAGACCCAGGCGTACGACAGCAGTACATAGAAGGCGCCGATCGCGAGGCACGAGCCGACGACGGCGAGCGGGATCGTGCGGCGCGGGTTCTTCGCCTCCTCGCCGAGCGGCGCCGACGCCTCGAAGCCGATGAAGGCGAGGATCGCGAACACCATCCCCTTGCCGACACCGGTGAACGCGCCTTCCGGTGCGTGGTTCGGGTTGAACGGCTGCAGGTTCAGCTTGCCGGTGTTCGAGAGCAGGATCCAGATCGCGAGCGCGGCGAAGACGGCGATCTCGAACAGGCCGAGGATCACGCCGGCGTTCGCCGAGATGCGGATGTCGCGGTAGGTGAGCAGGAAGACGACGAACGCGGTCGCGGTCACCCAGATCCACCACTGGCCCGAGTAGTTCCAGCCCACTTCAGACGACATCACTTCGTGCATCGCCCAGCCGCACTCGAGGAAGAGGAACGGCGCGACGAGCGGCTCGAAGAGCAGGAAGAGCCACGCGACGACGAAGCCGGCGTACGGCCCGAGCGTCTTCGCGGCGTAGGTGTAGAGCCCGCCGGCCGACGGCAGCTCCTTGGCGAGCTGGCCGATCGAGTTGGCGGCGAGCAGGCATGCGATCAGCGCGAGGAACACTGCGAGTGGCAGCGCCGCGCCTGCGTGCGGGACCGAGATGTAGATCGAGTACGCGACGGCTGCAGCGGGCGCCATGTGCGTGATCGACTGGAAGAGCACGCCCGGCAGGCCGATCGAGTGCTCGCGCAGGTGGTCGAACTCGCGCCGGGGAGCGGCGGACGCCTCCATGAATGTCCTCCTTGGGTCGCCTGTGTGCCGATCGTGTCAAATGTCAGGCGCGCCGCAAAATCGCCGGCGAAGGCGTGGCTCGAAACGACAGCGTCTGACCCCAGTCCTGACCGAAGCGGACGGTCCAAACCGCAAACGAAGTGTGAATTCTCCTCCACAAGCCGCAGGATTTCTCCGCTCCCTGCGCGATTCGCGGGCGGACGCCGGCTCGAGCGGACAGGCGGGGTCTGACCCCGGTCGAGGCGCTAGGACCAGGGCGGCGGATTGTGCACCCAGCGGCCCGCGACCATCGTGGCGACGACTTGCGCGTCGAGGTCGTCCCAGGGGTCGCGGTCGAGGACGACGAGATCCGCTGCGAAGCCGGGGATCAGCTTTCCGCGCCACCGTTCGTCGCCCGTGAGCCACGCGGGCGCGACACACGTCGCGTGGAACGCCTCGTCGACCGTCAGCGCCTGCTCGCCGTGCCACGCGGGACGGTCGTCGATTGTGCGCCGGACGCCCGCCCTGATTCCCGCGAGCGGATCCAGCTCCTCGATCGGCGCGTCACTTCCGTTCGCGACGACCGCGCCGGAATCGACGAGCGACTTGAACGCGTACGCACCGTCGATCTTGCCCACCCAGAACCGTTCGGCGAGGTCGCGGTCGGATGGTGCGTGCATGAACTGCACCGAGGACGCGACGCCGAGCTCGGCGAAGCGGGGGAGATCCTCCGGCGCGAGCAGCTGGCAGTGCTCGATGCGGTGGCGCAGTCCGAGCGGCTTCCAGACGTCCGCGGTCTGCTCGAACGCGTCGAGCGCCTCACGGTTCGCCTTGTCGCCGATCGCGTGCACCGCGACCGGGAAGCCGGCGTCTGCTCCGCGGCGCACGATCTCCGCAAGCTCCGCGCCGCTCGTGATCTGCACGCCGCTGTCGTCCAGCATCCACGCCGTCTGCGACCCGAGCGTCCCGTCCATGAACACCTTCAGGTACCCGAGCCGCACGAGCGGGCTGCCGAAGCCCGAGCGCAGTCCGATGGCGCGCGCTGCGTCGACGAGGTCGTGCGGGATCGACTGCCAGACGCGCAGCGAGAGCTGCCCGCGCTCCTCGAGCTTCCGCCAGAGGCGCAGCGCGCCGAGCCAGCCGTCCTTGTCGTGCACCGACGTGACGCCGCGCGCGTTGGCGAGCCGCACGCCGGCGCGCATCGCCTCGAGGTACGCGTCGTCGGCGACGACCATGTAGCGCTCCTTGAACCGCCACGCCGCCTCTTCGCGCAGCACGCCGGTGGGCTCACCGCGCTCGTCGCGTTCGACGACGCCGCCCGCGACCTCGAGGTCGCCGTGTGCGAGCGCGAGCGCGGCGGAGTTGAGCCAGAGCGAGTGGTAGTCCTTCGCGATCAGGCCCGCCGGTGTATCGCCGGTGAGCGGGTCGAGGTCGTGGCGCGTCGGCTCGCGTGGCGGTGACCAGTCGCCGCTGCGCCAGCCGTAGCCGCGGAGCCAGCCGCCCGGGCCGGTCGCGGCGCCGCGCAGCCGCGCGAGCGCCTCTTCGAGCGTCGCGCAGCCGTCGAGGCTCACGTCGTGCTGGGCGAGCGCCCAGGTCGGGAAGTGGACGTGCGAGTCGGTGAGGCCCGGAACGACGACGCGGCCGCCGAGGTCGACCACCTCGGGAGAGGCAAGCGCCGTCTCGTGCACGCCGACGCCGCCTGCGATCTTGTCGCCGGCGACCGCGAGCGCGCGCTGGGTCGGCACCTGAGGGTCGAGTGTGCGGATGAGCCCGTTCGCGAGGATCACGTCCGTCAGAATCTATGCATGTTCGACCACGTGACGATCGGAGTGTCCGACCTCGCCGCGAGCAGGCGGTTCTATGTCGAGGCCCTCGGCCTACCCACGCACGACGGCGACTACGCCGAGTGGGGCGCGTTCACGATCGCGGCGGGTGACGCACCGCTCACCCGCAACTTGAACGTCGGCTTCGGCGTGGAAGACCGGGACGCGGTCGACGGCTGGTGGAACCGGATGACCGAGGCGGGGTATCCGAGCGACGGCGAGCCGGGCCCGCGGCCGCAATACAACGACACCTACTACGGCGCGTTCGTGCTCGACCCGGATGGCAACTCCGTCGAAGCCGTACACCACCGCTCGTCGGTCGCGCGCGGCATCGACCATCTCTGGTTGCGCACGCGCGACGTCGCCGCGGAGAAGCGGTTCTACGAGACGATCGCGCCGGTCGTCGGCCTGCGACTGGTGCACGACGCACCCGACAAGGTGCGCATCACCGACGGCGAGGGCTCATTCACCTTTGTCGTCGGAGAGCCGACCGAGCACGTGCACCTGGCGTTCGGCGCGCCCGACTTCGCGGCGGTCGAACGGTTCCACGACGCGCTGACGGCCGCGGGCTACCGCTCGAACGGCGAGCCCGGCGAACGGCCGCACTACCACCCCGGCTACTACGGCGCGTACGTGTTCGACCCCGACGGCCACAATGTCGAGGCCGTCTTCCGCGACCGGCCCTAACGGGCGGCGGCGAGGAGAAGCATCAGGCCGGCGCAGCCGCAGCCGGTGGCGGCGATGACGAGCGCGAGGATCCGGGCAGGGATGACCATGAGGCCGTTATCGGCAGCGGTCGCTCTAGACTGCACCCCGGAATGAGTGCCCTCGATCCGCTGAGCGATGAGCAGCGTGAGATCCGTGAGCTGGTACGGACGATCGCGCGCGAGAAGATCGCGCCCCGCGCCGCCGAGATCGACAAGACCGCCGAGTTCCCGTGGGACGTCGTCGAGGCATACCGCGAGAACGACCTGTTCGGCGTCATGTTCGACGAGGAGTACGGCGGGATCGGCGAGAGCTCGCTGATGACGCTCGTCACGATCGAGGAGCTCTCGAAGGTGTGCGCGACGAGCGGGCTGATCGTCTCTGCGCAGGAGCTGGGCTCGCTCGGGATCAGGCTCGCCGGGACCGACGAGCAGAAACGAGCATTCCTGCCGAGGCTCGCGAGCGGTGAGTGGCTGGCTGCCTATGCGCTCACCGAGCCCGGCTCGGGCTCGGACAGCGCCGCGATGCGGACGAGCGCGCGCCGTGACGGCGACGAGTACGTGCTGAACGGTGGCAAGCGCTTCATCACGAGCGCGGGTATCGCGTCGGTGTACGTCGTCTTCGCGAAGACCGACCCGGAGCAGGGGCACAGCGGCATCAGCGCGTTCATCGTCGAGGCGGACACACCCGGGTTCGAGGTGGGGCGGATCGAGGCGAAGATGGGGATCAAGGGCTCGACGACCGGCGAGGTGTTCTTCAACGACTGCCGTGTGCCGGCTGCGAACCTGCTGGGCGCGGAAGGCGAGGGGTTCAAGATCGCGATGCGGATCCTCGATCGCTCACGGCCCGGGATCGGCGCGCAGGGGCTTGGGCTTGCGCAAGGCGCGACCGACTATGCGCTCGAGTACGCGCGCACCCGCGAGACGATGGGGCGCCCGATCGCGCAGCATCAGTTGATCGCCGGGATGCTCGCCGATATGGAAACGAAGTGCGAGGCGGCCCGCGGGTTGCTCTACAAGGTCGGACG
>DATAUN010000132.1:0-12840 GCA_036268235.1 Gaiellaceae bacterium | reverse complement strand
TCCTAGCCGTGCGGCTTGGCCATCTTGCGGTAGTCGAGCGCTTCGTCGAGCACCTCGTCTGAGACGCCCTCCTCGCGCGCGACCTCGCGCAGCGACCGGCCCGACGCCGACGCCTTCTTGACGATCTCGGTCGCCTTGTCGTAGCCGATGTACGGGTTGAGCGCCGTCGCGGCCGACAGGGTCAGCTCGGCGTAGCTCTCGCACTGCTCGCGGTTCGCCTCGATCCCCGAGACGCACTTCTCGTCGAGCAGGCGGCTTGCGGAGGCGAGCAGCTTGATCGACTGGAGCAGGTTGCGCGCGAGCAGCGGCACGAAGACGTTCAGCTCGAAGTGGCCCTGCATGCCCCCGACGACGATCGCCTGGTCGTTGCCGATCACCTGCGCGGCGACCTGCGTCACGACTTCGGGGATCACCGGGTTGACTTTGCCGGGCATGATCGACGAGCCCTTCTGGAGCTCCGGCAGGAAGATCTCCGCGAGCCCGGCCCGCGGGCCCGAGCCGAGGAAGCGCAGGTCGTTCGCAATCTTCGTGAGGCTGACGGCGAGCGTCTTCAGCGCACCCGACTCCTCGACGAGCCCGTCCCGAGCCGCCTGGCTCTCGAAGGGATCCGCAGGCGGCGAGATGGTGAGCCCGGTATCGGCGGCGAGCTTCTCGCGCACGCGCGCGGCGAACTCGGGGTGCGTGTTCATCCCGGTGCCGACTGCGGTGCCCCCGAGCGGGATCTTGCCGAGCCGCTCGAGCGTCCCCTCGACACGCGCCTTGCCCTCGCGGACCTGCGCCGCGTAGCCCGCGAACTCCTGGCCGAGCGTCACCGGCACCGCATCCATCCAGTGCGTGCGCCCGGACTTGACGACGTCGTCGAACTCCTCGGCCTTCGCCTGGAGCGCGGCCGCAAGCCCGTCGAGCGCCGGGAGAAGGTCGTTGACCGTCTCGTCGAGCGCCGCGAGATGCACTGCCGACGGGAAGACGTCGTTCGAGCTCTGGCCCATGTTGACGTCGTCATTGGCGTGAACGCCCTCGCCGGCGAGCGTCGCGATCACCTCGTTTGCGTTCATGTTCGACGAGGTGCCGGAACCGGTCTGGAAGACGTCGATCGGGAACTGGTCGTCGAGTTCGCCGTTCGCGACGCGGTCGGCGGCGGCGGCGATGCGCTCCGCCTTCTCGGCGTCGAGGAGGCCCAGCTCGCCGTTCACGCGGGCGGCCGCGGCCTTGATCCGGCCGAGCCACCGCGCCACGGGCGCCGGGATCGGCTCGCCGGAGACGGGGAAGTTGGCGATCGCCTTCCGGGTCTCGCCTCCCCACAGCTCTTCTGATGTGTGCGCCGTGTCAGTCACGGCTGCCACGTTAGCTCGCGGCGCGAATCTTGCGCTCGGGCACGGTGCGCTCGCGCAACCGGCGCCGGAGCGTCTCGTCGAGCTCTTCGACGAACGCCCAGCCGACGTACGCGCAGCGCGGACACTCGTGCTCCGGGACCTCACGCCTCTTGCCGCAGTTCAAACACTCGACCATGTGTGGCGAAGCCTGCGGCCCGTAGGCCTTCGGTGCCTCCCCTTATCGAGGGATCTCCGCTTATTGCAGGATGTTCCTACCTGTTTCCAACAACCGCTCCCAGGCGGTGAGCTTCACCCGCGGGCGGCTCCTGGGCTCGCCGGCGGCGCGCTCGGCCGCGTCGATCGCCTGCCAGCCCTCGTATTCGACGTAATGGACGCCTTTCTCGTCGAGCAGCTCGCCAAGATCGCGCCGCGCCGGCGCGGCGAGGCTGCCGGCTCGCGCGTCCTCCAGCAGGAGCTCGATCGTCTCGGTGGCGTCCTTCTTGTTCGTGCCGATGACCCCACTCGGGCCGCGCTTGATCCAGCCGGCGGCGTAGGTGCGCTCGGCGCCCTGGACGCGACCGCGGTCGTTCGGGATCGTGCCGCTGCGCTCGTCGAACGGCACCCCGGCCAGGGGGACGCCCTTGTAGCCGACGCTGCGCAGCACGAGCCCGCACTCGATCACCTCGGTCTCGCCGGTCGGCCGCGCGACGATCCGGCCGTCCTCCTCGACGAGCTCGTTGCGGACGACCTCGACACCCTCGACGCGATCGTCGCCCAGGATCGCGACCGGTGAGGTGAGAAAGCGCAGCTCGATCCGCCGCGGCTTGCCTTCGGGCTCGCGGGCGGCGTACTCCTGCAGGAGATCGAAATTCCTTCTCGCGCGATCTCGATCGGCCTCCAGCTCGCGCCGGCTCGCGTCGTCGAGCTCGAGATCGTGGGCGTCGACCACCGGCTCCGCGCCCGCCAGCTCCCCTAACTCCTTCAGCTCGGGCGGGGTGAACGCCGCCTGCACCGGGCCGCGGCGGCCGAGCATCAGGATCTCCCGGATCGGCGCACGCACGATCGCCTCCGCCGCCTCGTCGACCGTGTCGGTCGGCTCGAGCTCGTCGGCGGTGAGCGCGAGCATGCGCGCGCAGTCGATCGCGACGTTCCCATTCCCGATCACGACGACCCGCTCGGTTGCGAGATCGAAGTCGAGCTCCTGGAAGTCCGGATGGCCGTTGTACCAGGCGACGAACGCCGTGGCCGGCCACGAGCCGGGCAGGTCCTCGCCGGGGATGTTGAGACGCCGGTCGGTCTGCGCGCCGACCGTGTAGACGACTGCGTCGTACAGCTCGAGCAACTCCTCGTGGGAGACGCTCGAGCCGACCTCGACGTTGCCGAAGAAGCGGAAGCCCGGCTTCGCGGCGGTCTTCTCGAACGCGCGCGAGACGGCTTTGATGTTCTCGTGGTCGGGCGCGACGCCGAGCCGCACGAGCCCCCACGGTGTCGGCAGCCGGTCGAGCAGGTCGACTTCGACCGCCGGCTCCTCGCTCTTCAGCAGCGCGTCGGCCGCATAGAAACCCGCCGGCCCCGAGCCGACGACGGCGACGCGTAGCGAATCGCTCACTCCTCGGTGAACTCGTCCTCGGCGACCTGTTCGGCCTGCGAGCCGGCGTAGCTCTGGCTGACGAACGCATCTTCCTTGCGTCCTTCGTAGTCCTCGCGCTCGAGGTCGGCTTCGGTCACGGGCGCGGGCCGAAGCCAGCGCTTGATGGTGTCGATGAGTCCCATAGCGCGAGTTTACGCCCGCGTGAAGAGGACGTACTCCTCGACGTCGCGGAAGCCGAGCCGCCGGTAGACGCCGTGGCCGGCTTCGCTCGACTGGAGGTAGACGAGCTCTGCGCCGCGCTCGAAGCCGTCGCGCACCGCACGAGCGGTGAGCGCCGCGCCGTACCCGCGGCCGCGATACTCGGGCGGCGTCGCGACGTTGTAGATCCCGGTCGCGTTCCCGACCGTGAAGCCGACGGCGGTCGACACGATCGCGTCATCGCGTCTGCCCACGTACCACGCGGCGTGCGGCAGCGCCGCAAGCACGCCGCAGAAGACGTCGAAGAACTCCTTCGGCGCCCCGAAGGCTTCGGCGAGCACAGCGTTCGCCTCGTCGACGTCATCGGGTGCGACCCGCGCGATCTCCAGCTCGACTGCAGGCTCGACAAGCTCACCGGGGCGCAGGACCATGCCGGGGAGGCGCGGGCCTTCGACGAGCCCGAGCTCTCGCAGCGCTGCGTGCGCACGCGTCTGGGAGGCGCGCGTCTGGACCCACGGTTGTTCGCCCGTGGCGGCGACCTCGTCGATCGCGCCGCCGAGCGCAGCCGCAGCGGCATCCGTGTCCTCGAGCACCCATGGCCCGTTGCACTGCGGAATCGGGATGCCCGGGCCGAACGCGATCAGGAGGTCCGAGCGGCGCTCGCCGTGCGCACCCGAGAACGCGTCGAGCAAGACGTCCCAGGCGCCGACGAGGGCGTCCTGAAGGGCGGCGGCGTCCCCCTGCATCGATCGACCCTAACCGGTCTAGACGCGACCGGTGTCGCGCCGGTAGGCGTACGCAGCCGCGACGGTCAGCACGACCGTCCAGACCGCGACGACCGTCCAGGCGAGCCCACCCCAGCCCTGGCCGTGCAGCGCGATCCGCGCCGCCTGGACGAGCCAGTACGACGGCAGGAACTGCCCGATGTCGTGCAGCACGCCCGACTGCACCGGGAACCACGTGCCGCTCAGGAACGCGAGCACGGAGACGGTGCCGCCGGTCGCCGGCCCGATCGCGTCGACGTTCAGCAGGTGGCCGAGGAAGATCCCGAGGGCGGCGAACGGCAGCAGCGCGATCAGGATCAGCACAGCCATCCTCACCCACGTGCCGACGGGCATGCCGACGCCGAGGATCCCGCCCGCGATGAAGAGCGCTGCCAAGCTGACACTCGCAGCCGCGTACGCGGTGACGACCTTTGCACGCAGGTAGTCGCGCGGCGTGAGCGGCGTGATCCGCAGCTGGCGCGTCCAGCCGACCTGACGCTCGCCGGCGATGCGCGCGCCGGAGGTGACCATCGCCATCATCGTCCCGAACGACGCGAGACCGGCCATGTAATAGAGGGGCGCCGAGATGCCGCTACCGCCGAAGTCGTGGTCGTTCCGGTTCGGTCCGGCGATCAGGAAATAGAGGATCAGCGGGAAGCCGACCGAGAAGAAGAAGAACCGGCGGTTCCGGAACATCCGCCGAAGCTCGAAGCGCAGGTAGATCAGGCCGGTCATGCGCGGGTCAGCTCCACGAAGGCCTCCTCGAGGCCGGCGCCGCGGATCTCGATGTCGCGCGCCTCCGGGTGGCGCTCGAGCAGCGCACGGATCGCCGCGTCCGAGTCGGTGCAGACGAGATGCACGCCCTCGCCGTGGCGGTCGCCCGATGCGACGCCGGGCAGCGCGCGCAGCTCGGAGATGTCGACGCCGGGGAGCGTCACACGGATCGAGCGCGTGCCGACGCGCGCCTTGATCTCCGTCGGCGGCCCGTCGGCGACAACCTCGCCGTGTGCCATCAGGACGACGCGATCGGCCGCGGCGTCCGCCTCGTCGAGGTAGTGCGTCGCGAAGACGATCGTCTTGCCGCGCGAGGCGTACTCGCGCATCGTCACCCAGAAGCTGCGCCGCGCCTCGACGTCCAGCGCGACGGTCGGCTCGTCGAGCACGAGCAGCTCCGGGTTGCTCGCGAGCGCGAGCGCGAAGCGCGCGCGTTGCGTCTCGCCGCCCGAGAGCTTCTGTGTCTGGTGCCCGGCGATCTCGGTGAGCCCCGTCAGCGCAAGTGTCTCGTCGACGTCGAGTGGATTGGGGTAGAGCGAGGCAACCATCGTCACGAGCTCGCGGACGCTCAGGTCGCGAATCAACGATCCCGTCTGGAGCATCGCGCCGATCAGCCCCGCTGCGACCGCCTCGGCGGGCGGCCGGCCGAGAACGGAGATCGAGCCTTCGTCAGGCCGTGCGAGCCCGAGCAGCATGTCGATCGTCGTCGACTTGCCGGCGCCGTTCGGCCCGAGCAGCGCGACTGTCTCACCGCGCGCGATCGAGACGTCGATCCCGCGCACGGCGTGCACCGGCCCGTCCGGGCTGGACCACGTCTTGACGAGCCCGCTGATGACAACCCCCTCGCCCACCGGGTAACGGTAGCGGCGGGGCCGAGGCATCGCCTCGGCCCTGCCGGCCCGCGCTTACGGGTAGTGCAGGACGTCCTGCGGGACGTCTGCGTTCGAGATGTTGGAGGACGATCCGACGCCGTCGATCACGGTGTCGATGGCGCCGCTCCCCGCAGTGCTCAGGAACACGGTGTCGAGGTCCGTGAACGCGTCACCCGCTGTCGTCGGCGTCTGGAACGCCATCGACGCGTGGATGTCGACGCCCTGGTTGAAGAACGAGTAGCTCCCCATGCCGTACCCCTGGAAACTCGTCACCTTCGGGGAGACGAGGAACGCGGGGTATCCATTCTGCGTCGGACTCGACATCCACGCCGCCTGGGTCGGAACGTCGTACGGCATCTCGTTCTGGAAGAACACATCCTCGCCGTTCTGGCCGTTCCAGATCACCTCGTTCTTCTGGTAATGCTCGACGAAGAGGCCGTAGGCCGAGACGTTGTCGCCGTTCACGACGACGCCGGTGTCGGCGGTGTTGCTCGTCCAGCCGACGCCGTTGCCGTGATCCGCGCGCCACGCCCAGACGTCGTCGAGGATCGTGTTGTTGGTGTTCACCACGAGCGTGGTCGTCGCCTTCCCCGGGGTCGCGCCGCCGATGCGGAAGAAGACGTCCTGCAGCACTGTCGGGTTGTTCGCATCACGGGTGCCGGGAGCCAGATGCGACAAGCCGAGCGACATCAGCGCCGGTGAGTTGCGGACGCCGGCGTCGATGATGAGCCCCGAGATCTTCACGCCCGGGACATCGAGTGTCTGCAGCGCGACCGTCCCGTTCTGCGGCACCAGGGTCGCGAAGCCCAGGCCGAGGACGATGGTGTTCGGTCGCGAGACGAGAATCGGCGCCGGCAGGTTGTAGACGCCCGGCGTGAGGATCAGGTTCTTGCCGAGCGCGAGCGCGGCGTCGATCAACAGCACGTTCGTGCTCGGCGTCGCGATGAAGAACTTGCTGACCGGCAGCGTCGTCCCCGCCTCCATGCCGCTGGCATACGACGGCCCGACGGAGTTGTGCTGCACGGCCGGCACGAACACGTTCCAGTTGCCGCTCGTTGCTTCCGTGAGGAACGGCTCCTCCTCCGACACCGGCGTGGAAGGCAGCGTCGTGTACTGGTTCGTGCCCGGCCCGAAGCTCGTCGCCGGTGCGCCGACGTCTCCCATGAAGACCTGGTTCCAGACGCCGTTGCTCCAGTTGTTGTTGACGTCCGTGTTGCGAGTGATCCACTGTTGCTGCCCGCAGTTGCAGGTGAAGCCGTTCAGCTCGTCGTCGGCAAAGAACCCGCCGCTCACGTAGCCGGCACCGCAGTAGTCCTGCAGGAAGAAGGCGCCGTTGATGATCGTGCGCCGCACCGGCGAGGCTTGCGACACGCCGAAGAGGTCATTGGTGTTCAGGCAGCCCGGGTCCTCGCCCGGGTTCGGGGAGTACGCCGGCGGCGTCGCCGGCAGGTGGACGTTCAGGGTCAGGTTCGAAACGGAGCGGAAGAAGTTGTTGCTTCCGACGCACGACCCGCTCGAGTCGCACTGGTTGAAGACGTTGATCGCGCCGTTGATCACCGTGTCGCCCGGCTGCGCGCCGAGCCCGGCGAGCTGCGTGTAGTAGCCGAGCTGGAAGTCGAGCGGAGTCGCGGCCGAGCCGTACGTTCCCGGCTCGAAGAAGACCGCGTACCGCTGCGTGCCGAATTGGTTCGGCACCTGCTGCGCCGAGATCTGGTCGAGCTTCGCCTGGATGTCCGCCTGCGCCATCGCGGGCGTGAAGACGACGACGTTCGGCCCGAGGTTCGGGCCGGCGGCGCTTGCGGCGGGCGCCGTGCCCAGGAACGCAAGCGCAGCGAAGGCGGCGCTTGCGGCGGCAAGGACTGCCGTACGTTTCATATGGTGTTTCCCCCTTGCCGCACGCGTGCGGCGAGTGACTGCTCCCTCCCGGCGGGGACAATACGCGTTCCGGAACAGAACCGGAAGCGCCGGCGACGATGAGTTCCCGCCGGTCGTGCGGTCCTCCACGTCGACACCACTCGGAAAAGGAGTCCCAATGACCACGATTGCCCCGTTCCTGTGGTTCGGCAGATGAAAAAGATCGACAGCGCGGAGATCGAGCGGCCCGCCTCATGAGGCTTCTGCTTACGTCGAACGGCATCAGCAACGCGAGCATTCACGACGCGTTGGTCGACCTGCTCGGCAAGCCGATCGCCGAGTCCAGCGCCCTCTGCATCCCCGCCGCGGCATACGGCACGGTCGGCGGGGGAGCGTCGATGGCCTACAACTTCATCACGGGATCAACCTTCAGCCCCCTGTCCGGATTGGGCTGGAAGTCGTTGGGAGTGCTCGAGCTCACCGCGCTTCCCAGCATGAGAGAAGAGGATTGGGTTCCTCTGGTCCAGAAGGCTGACGCCCTCTTGGTCTGGGGCGGCGATTCGCTGTACCTGTGCCACTGGATGCGGCAATCCGGGCTCGCGGACCTGTTGCCGTCGCTACGCGAGACGGTCTACGTGGGGGTGAGCTCCGGGAGCATGGTGATGACCCCCAACTTCGGAGAGCCCTACGACGACTGGTTCTGTCGCGAGCCGCCGGCGAGCGAGCTGCCCGCCTTCGACGACAGAGCGCTGGGGCTGGTCGACTTTTCGGTGTTCCCGCACGTGGATCACGAGCGATCCCCGCAGAACTCCATGGCCAACGCAGAGATCTGGGCCGCCGGCAGACCGGCGCCGACGTACGCGATCGACGATGAGACCGCCATCAAAGTCGTCGACGGCACCGTCGAAGTCATCTCCGAAGGGCACTGGAAACTACTCAGCCCGTAGGACCCGTGGCGTGCCCGCGTGTTCGCGAAGGCACCCGAGCGTGGGACATTGTGTTGAGTCAACACAAAGTGCAGTCCGCAGCGCCCGAAACGGTTTGTGTTGAGTCAACACAAACTATGAGGTCGCCTGGGCAAGCGTTCGGTAGTGCCGCGTGATGAATAAGGGCTAGAGCTAGAATCCGAGGAGGACAGTTCGTTGCGTACTTGAGCTACACGAAGGCCCGCCACTCGGCGGGCCTTCGCTGTCCCGGACCCCCGGAGGCCGGATTCGAACCGGCATCTTCCGAATGGACAGTTCGTCGCTCTTCCAGTTGAGCTACCCCGGGGTCGTGCCCCAGGGTGTACGCGCCGTCTCAGCTGATCGCAAGTCGCTCTTTCGGCCGCGACGTGTCGGGCAGCCTGGGCTGGGCGAGCGTGCTTACGCCTGAGCGGCGGGGCTCAGTGCGAGTGGCCGCAGGAGCCGCAGCCGTCGTCCGCGGGCGCTTCGCCCTCGGCGACCTGGAAGCTCGAGCCGCAGCCGCACGCCGAGACGACGTTCGGGTTGTCGATCTTGAACCCGGACTCCTCAAGGCCTACCAGGAAGTCGATCGTCGAGCCCTGAAGGTACGGCGCGCTGAACGGGTCGACGACCACCGACACTCCGTGGTACTCGAGCACGTGGTCGCCCGACTGGGCGCCGCGGTCGAACCCGAGCGCGTATTCGAACCCGGAGCAACCGCCGCCCTGGATCGCGATGCGCAGGACCTCGGCCTCGCCGGCCGGCTCCTGCGCCATCAGGCCGCTGACCTTCTCCGCCGCGCGCTCGGTGAGCGTGACGACGGTGGTCTCTGACTGCTCGACGGTTGCCACGTTCTCAGTGTACCCGGAGCGGCCACGGACGGAACTTCGTGACACCCGTAACACGCTTCATTTCAGAGTTTGCAGTTGACCAAGTAACAGCCCTTGCGATCCTGCTAGCGTCCGGCGCGATTCGCCCGAAGGGCAGGAGGAGCGCGTTGTTCAACGATTGGTTGCCGTTCGCGATCTATGGGCTCTTCGCCCTCGCGATTCCGGCAACCATGATGGTCGGCAGCTTCAAGTTCGCGACCCGCCCGCACAAGCGTGTGCGCGAGCGGACGATCCCCTTCGAATCCGGCGTCTCGCAAGGGCCGCCGAAGCGGCAGCGCTTCAACGTGAACTTCTACTTGACAGCGATGCTCTTCATCCTCTTCGACATCGAGATCGTCTTTCTCTATCCGCTCGCGGTGATCCTCCACGACCTCGCGTGGTTCGGCTTCTTCGAGTTCCTCACGTTCCTGATCGTGCTGCTCGTCGCGTACGTCTACATCTGGCGCAAGGGAGCCCTCGAATGGCGCTAGACAAGCCGCTCCGCAGCTACGGGCTGCAGTCGGAGCGCCTGCTGATGCCGTCGAAGGCGTCGAGCTTCGAGCAGGAGGTGGAGAACCTCGAGCAGAAGGTCGGGCTGACGACGCTCGCAAAGGCCGTCGCGTGGGCGCAGACGAACTCGATGTGGCCCGACACGTTCGGGCTCGCGTGCTGCGCGATCGAGATGATGTCGATCGTCGGCTCGCGCTACGACATCGCGCGTTTCGGGATGGAGCCGTTCCGCGGCTCGCCGCGCCAGGCCGACCTGCTGATCGTCTCCGGCCGCGTATCGCACAAGATGGCCGCGCCGCTGCGCCAGATCTACGACCAGATGCTCGAGCCGAAGTGGGTGATCGCGATGGGCGCGTGCGCGAGCTCCGGCGGCATGTTCAACAACTACGCGATCGTGCAGTCCGTCGACAAGATCGTTCCCGTCGACATGTACGTGCCCGGCTGCCCGCCACGGCCCGACCAGCTGATCGAGGGGATCATCCGCCTGCACGAGGCGGTCAAGGCCGGCGTGCCGCCCGCGTACGAGATCCGGAGCGTCGCCTCGTGAGCGAGTTCGGGGACGTCCCCGGCTTCGTCGAGGAACGCACGGCGCACAACGAGACCACCGTGGTCGTCGAGCCGTCCCGGCTCCTCGATGCGGGCCGGCACCTGCGCGACGAGGCGGGCTTCAACTTCCTCTCCGACATCACCGCGATCGACTACCTCGGCTGGGGTACGCACGGCGTCTCCGGCTACATCGGCACGCCCGCGGGCCGCGATCTGAACATGCCGATGACGCAGGGCTACCAGGTGGTGCCGCTCGCAAAGCCGAAGCGCTTCGCGATGAACTACCACCTGCTCGCGATCGCGGAAGAGCCGCGGCGCCTGCGCCTGCAGGTGTGGCTCGACGAAGGCGAGCCCGTGCCGTCCGTCATCCCCGTGTGGCCGACGGCGGACTGGCACGAGCGCGAGGCCTGGGACCTGATGGGCATTGCGATCGACGACCACCCGAACCTGAAGCGGATCCTCCTCGACGACGACTGGGAAGGCCACCCGCTGCGCAAGGACTACCCGATCGGCGGCGAGCCGGTGAGGTTCTCGGGCGAGGAATGACAGCGACTGCTTCGCGCAACCGTGCCCCGATCTACGAAGGCACACGCATCCCGAGCCCGATCCCGACCGTCCTGAAGACGCCGGCGGCGGTCCTCGGGACCGGCGACATGCAAACGATCAACTTCGGCCCGAACCACCCGTCGACCCACGGCGTGCTGCGGCTGATCGTCGACCTCTACGGCGAAGACGTCACCGGCGTCGAGGCGGTGATCGGGTACCTCCACACCGGCTTCGAGAAGAACATGGAGCAGAAGACGTGGTGGAAGTGCATCACGTACCCCGAGCGCATCGACTACGTCTCGTACCAGAACAACGAGTACGTGTTCGTCGGCGCGGTCGAGAAGCTGCTCGACATGGAGGTGCCGCCGAAGGCGGTGTGGATGCGCACGCTGCTCTGCGAGCTGAACAGGATCCACTCGCACCTCGTCTGGCTCGGCACTTCGGCGCTCGAGCTGGGCGCGATCTCGATGTTCTGGTACGCGTTCCGCGAGCGCGAGCAGATCCTCGACCTGTTCGAGCTCGTCACCGGCTACCGCATGCACACGCGGTACTTCCAGGTCGGCGGGCTCGCCGAGGACATCCCGCGCGGCTTCTATCCCGAGTGCCGCAAGTTCTGCGACTGGATGCCGAACGCGATCGACGACTACGAGACATTGCTCACGCGCAACAAGATCTGGCTCGAGCGCACCGAAGGGCTCGGCCTGCTGTCGGCGGCGGACGCGATCGCACTCGGGCAATCGGGCCCGGTGCTCCGCGCCTCGGGCGTCGACTGGGACCTGCGCCGCGCGGAGCCGTACCTCGCGTACCACCAGGTCGACTTCCGCGTGCCGGTGTTCCCCGAAGGCGACGTCTACGCGCGCTACCGCGTGCACATGCAAGAGATGCGCGAGTCGGTGCGCATCGTCGAACAGTGCCTCGACCGGCTCGAGAACATGGAGGGCGAACCGTGGATCGCCGACGACCGCAAGGTCGTCCTGCCGCCGCGGCACGAGCTCCACACGTCGATGGAGTCGCTGATCCATCACTTCAAGATCGTCACCGAAGGCTTCCGCGTCCCCGAGGGCGAGGTGTACTTCGCGATCGAGTCGCCGCGCGGCGAGCTCGGCTGCTACATCTGCTCCGACGGCGGCGCGAAGCCGTGGCGCGTCAAGTTCCGCGCCCCGTCGTTCGTCGCGCTGCAGGCGACGGCGACGTGCATGACCGACGCGCTGATCGCCGACATGATCGCAATCGTCGGCTCGCTCGACACCGTCATGGGCGAGGTGGACCGGTGAGCCTGCACGACGCGATCCAGGCCGAGCGCGCGAAGTACCCGCCCGAGTCGCAGAGCGCTGTCATGCCGGCGCTCCGGCTCGCGCAGGAGGAGTACGGCTGGCTCTCGCCGGACGCGCTGCGCGAAGTGGCCGACGCGCTCGAGGTGACGCCCGCGTTCTGCAAGTCGATCGCGTCGTTCTACGACCAGTTCCATCTCGCGCCGATCGGCGAGCACCTCGTCGAGGTGTGCACCAACGTCTCGTGCGCCGTCGTCGGCGCGCAGCAGGTCCTGGAGAACTTCGAGCACGGGCTCGGCTGCCACGCCGGGGAGACGTCGGCGGACGGCAAGGTCACGCTGCGCGCCGTCGAGTGCCTCGGCGGCTGCGGCTGGGCGACGATCGTCGCGATCGACGATCACTACCGCACGCACGTGAAGCCCGACGACGTTCCCGCGATCGTGGAGGAGCTCCGTGGCGCCTGAGATCGTCCTTGCGAACGCGACGACGTCGCTCGCCGAGTACGGCGACTACGCGGCGCTCGCGAAGGCGCGCGCGATGACGCCGGCGGAGGTGACCGAGGAGCTGCTCGCCTCCGAGCTCCGCGGCCGCGGCGGCGCGTTCTTCGCCACCGGGCGCAAGTGGTCGTTCGTGCCGTCGAAGGAGCAGATCCCGAAGCCGCACTACCTCGTCGTGAACGCGGACGAGTCGGAGCCGGGCAGCTTCAAGGACAACGAGATCCTCTCGCGCGTCCCGCACCGTTTCATCGAGGGCTGCCTGATCACCGCGCACGCGATCGACTGCACGAA
>DATAUN010000131.1:0-11559 GCA_036268235.1 Gaiellaceae bacterium | reverse complement strand
GCGAAGCAGATCGAGCAGGTCGGTGCGCGCCTGCGCGCGCTGAACGTGAAGGAGGAGACGGCAGCTGTCGGTACAGACTGACGTCGCCCTACTGGGGTACGGGACGGTCGGCGCGGCAGTCGACCGTCTCCTGACGGAGTCCGCGGACGACATCGAGCGCGCAACCGGCCACCGGTTCCGCGTGGTGAAGGCGCTCGTCCGCGATCTCGGGAAGGAGCGTGATCACCGGCCGCGCGCCGGGGTGCTCACCGACGACTTCGCGGAGATCGCGGACGATCCGTCGATCGCGGTTGTCGCGGAGGTCATGGGCGGGCTCGATCCCGCCGGCGGCTACGTCCTCGAGCTGCTGTCGCGCGGGAAGCACGTCGTCTCCGCGAACAAGCAGCTCGTTGCACGCAAGGGCGCGGAGCTCTTCGCGGCCGCATCCGCAGCCGGCGTGCAGCTGCGCTTCGAGGCGAGCGTGTGCGCGGCGATCCCGGTGATCAAGGTGCTGCGCGAGTCGCTCGTCGTCACCAACGTCCATCGCGTGCTCGGGATCGTCAACGGCACGACCAACTTCGTGCTCACGGAGATGGAGGGCGGCAAGAGCTACGACGACGCGCTCGCCGAGGCGCAGCGGCGCGGGTACGCCGAAGCCGATCCGACCGACGACGTCTCCGGCTCCGACGCGGCGGCGAAGATGGCGATCCTCGCGACGGTCGCGTTCAACTCACGCGTGCCGATCGAGGACGTCGCGACGACGGGAATCACGGCAATCGACCCGCTCGACGTCGCCGCGGCGCGCGAGCTCGACATGGTGATCCGCCTCGTCGGCGCAGCGCGGCTCGTCGACGGGCGCTACGACGTGCGCGTTCAGCCTGCGCTCGTCGACAAGCAGCATCCGCTCGCGAAGGTCGACGGCGCATTCAACGCCGTGATGCTCCAGGGCGACGCGATCCGCGAGATCACGCTCGAAGGCCCCGGCGCGGGCGGGACCGAGACCGCCTCGGCCGTGATCGCCGACATCACGAGCGTGATCGGGACGCTGGGCACCGGCTTCCTGCAGAACGACGCTGCGTGGCGCGAGCTGCCGCGGCTGCCGGAGGGCGACTCGCGCTCGCCGTTCTACTTCCGGCTCTCCGTCGAGGATCGGCCCGGCGCGCTCGCCCGCGTCGCCGAGGGGCTCGCGGAGCACGAGATCTCGATCGCGCGCCTGCTACAGCACCAGAACGGGACCGGCGCCGCGCTGCACGTCGTCACGCACGAGGCGCGCCTCGGCGCGCTCGAGGACGCGCTCGCGAAGCTCGGCGCGCTGCCCGAGGTGCACAAGCAGTCGCGGCCGCTCCCCGTCGTCTCCGATCGCGGCGTCACGGAGCTCGGATGGGCGTGACGTCGGCAAGAGCGACGTGGGTCTCGCTCGGCGAGGGATCGACACCGCTCGTGCGGGCGCCGCGGCTCTCCGAGGCACTCGGCGTCGAGCTGCATCTCAAGTGCGAAGGTCTCAACCCGACCGGCAGCTTCAAGGACCGCGGCATGGCGCTCGCGGTCGAGCGGGCCGCCGAACGCGGCGCGCGCGCAGTCGTCTGCGCATCGACGGGCAACACCGCCGCCTCGGCCGCGGCCTACGCGGCGCGCGCCGGCCTGGAGGCCGTGGTGCTGACGCCGCAGGGCGCGACGGCCGACGCCAAGCGTGCGCAGGCGCACGCCGCCGGCGCGCGCGTCATCGAGATCCGCGGCAGCTTCGACGACGCGCTTCGTCTCTGCCGCGAGCTCGGCGAGCTCGAGGGCTACGTCCTCGTGAACTCGGTCAACCCCGATCGGATCGAGGGCCAGAAATCCGTCGTCGGCGAGATCCTCGAGCAGCTCGGCGAGGCGCCTGACGTGATCGCGCTCCCGTACGGCGGCGGCGGCAACACGACCGCGATCGCCGCGGGCTGCGCCGAGGCGGGCATCGCGCCGGCGCTGCTCTCCGGTGAGGCCGCGCTGCGGCCGACCACGTTCGCCTCCGCGATTCGCATCGGCGAGCCCGCGCACGTCGAGCTCGTCGACCGCCTCGCCGCCGACGGCCGGGTGACCGTCGTCACGCTCAGCGAGGAGGAGCTGCGCGAGGCATGGCAGCGCCTCGTCCGCGAGGAGGGCGTCTTCTGCGAGCCCGCCTCGGCCGCCGGAGTCGCGGCACTCGTGAAGGCCGGCGTGCGCGACAAGGTCGTCGTCGCGATCGTGACGGGACATGGATTGAAGGACACCGGTGCCGTCGACGCGTCGTCGTCGCAGGTCACCGACGCGACGCTCGATGCCGTTCTGGAGGTCCTTCGCTGATCCGGGTGGTCGCACCCGCCTCGACGGCCAACCTCGGCCCGGGCTTCGACGCGGCAGCCGCCGCGCTCGAGCTGTGGAACGAGCTGGCCGTCGAGGAAGGCGCGTTCGCGGTCGAGATCGACGGCGAAGGCGCCGCCGATCTCCCGCGCGACGCGACGCACCTCGCGCTGCGCGCGTTCGCGCTGCTTGCGCCGATCGAGGGGTACCGCTTCTCGTTCGTCAACCGCATCCCGCTCGAGCGCGGCCTGGGCTCGAGCGCGGCTGCGATCGCGCTCGGCCTGGTCGCCGGCGCGGCCGCAGCGGGGCGCACGACGTCGACCGGCGAGCTGCTCGCGCTCGGCGAGCGGCTCGAAGGCCACGCGGACAACCTCGCCGCGGCGCTCTTCGGCGGTGTCTGCGTCGCGTGGCAGCGCAACGGCACGCCGCGCGCCCAGCGGATCGCCGCCGACATGCCCGTGACGCCGATCCTCGCCGTCCCGGACGCGCGCACGAGCACGGCGCAGTCGCGCAACGGGCTGCCGTTCACGATCAAGCACGACGACGCGACGGCGAACGCGGGTGCGGCGACGCTGCTCGGCGCCGCGATCGCCTCCGGCGATGCGGAGCTGCTGCGCGACGCGTTCCACGACCGCCTCCACGAGCAGTACCGCCTCGAGGGTGCGCCGCTCTTGCGCGAGCTGCGGTCGAACGCGCCGACCGGCACGATCGGCGTCACGCTCTCCGGCTCCGGCCCGGCGGTCGTCGTCTGGGCCGACAAGCGCCGCGCCGACGACGTGGCCGCAGCGCTTCGCCACTCTCTGTCCCCCGATACGACGGTGCTGCCCTTGCAGGTGGCGCACGAAGGAGCGCACCTGCAATGAGCGTCTACGGCAAGTCTCATCCCGCGAAGCGGCACAGCGCGGCACTCACCGACGGCGTCGATCGCGCGCCCGCGCGCGCGATGCTGAAGGGCGTCGGGTTCACCGACGACGATCTCGCGAAGCCGCTGATCGGCGTCGCGTCGATGTGGATCGAGACGATGCCGTGCAACCTGAACCACCGGCTGCTCGCGCACCACGTCAAGGAGGGCGTGCGCCGCGCCGGCGGCATGCCGCTCGAGTTCAACACGATCTCGGTGTCCGACGGTGTGACGATGGGGACGACCGGCATGCGCGGCTCGCTCGTCTCGCGCGAGGTGATCACCGACTCGATCGAGCTCGTCACGCGCAGTCATCTGTTCGACGGCCTCGTCGTGATCGTCGGCTGCGACAAGACGATCCCGGCCGGCGTGATGGCCCTCGCGCGGCTCGACCTTCCGGGGCTCGTGCTCTACGGCGGCTCGATCGCGCCGGGGCGCTTCCGCGACCGCGACGTCACGATCCAGGACGTCTTCGAGGTCGTCGGTGCGCACGCGGCCGGCACGGCGAGCGACGAGGACGTGCACGAGCTCGAGAGCGTCGCGTGTCCCGGCGCCGGCGCCTGCGGCGGCCAGTTCACCGCGAACACGATGGCGATGGTGCTCGACTTCCTCGGTGTCAGCGCGCCCGGTCTGAACGAGATCCCGGCGAACCATCCCGCGAAGAAGGAGGCGGCCGAGCGCGCGGGCGAGCTCGCGATGAAGCTCGTCGTCGACGATGTCCGGCCGAGCAGCATCCTCACCCGTGAGGCGATCGAGAACGCGATCGCCGCGGTCGCCGGCAGCGGTGGATCGACGAACGGTGTGCTGCACCTGCTCGCGATCGCGGCCGAAGCCGGGATCGAACTGACGATCGACGACTTCGACGCGATCTCGGCGCGTACACCGATCGTCGCGGACATCAAGCCGGGCGGCCGCTTTGTCGCCACCGACCTCTACGACGCGGGCGGCGTCGGGCTCGTCGTGCGCGAGCTCGTCGAGGCGGGCGTGATCCACGGAGACGCGCGCACGGTCGACGGCCGCTCGCTGACGCAGGTCGCGGCCGACGTGAAGGAGACGCCCGGCCAGCAGGTCGTCGTCTCGTGGGACGAGCCGCTGAAGCCGACCGGCGGCCTCGCGATCCTGCACGGGAACCTGTCGCCCGACGGCTGCGTCGTCAAGCTCGCGGGCCACGAGCGCACGCTGCACCGCGGCCCGGCGCGCGTCTTCGACTCCGAGGAGGACTGCTTCGCCGCCGTCAAGGCGCGCGCGATCCAGCCCGGCGACGTCGTCGTGATCCGCTACGAGGGGCCCGCGGGCGGGCCTGGGATGCGCGAGATGCTGCACGTCACTGCGGCGCTCGTCGGCGAGGGTCTTGGCGACGAGGTCGCGCTGATCACCGACGGCCGCTTCTCGGGCGCGACCCACGGCTTGATGGTCGGGCACATTGCGCCGGAGGCATTTCGCGGCGGCCCGATTGCACTGCTTCGCGACGGCGACATGGTGACGATCGACGTCGAAGCGCGCCGGCTCGACATGGACGTCGACCCTGCAGAGCTCGATCGCCGTCGCGTCGAGTGGAAGCAGCCCGACCCGCGCTACACGAAGGGCGTCTTCGCGAAGTACGCGGCGACCGTCGGCTCGGCCGCCGAGGGAGCGCGCACTTAATGGTCGTGCAGCAGCTTCTTGATCGCGCGCGTCGCCTGCCGGATCCGCTGCTCGTTCTCGACGAGCGCGAAGCGCACGTGACCGTCTCCGCCTGCACCGAATCCGATCCCGGGGCTGACCGCGACTCCCGCGTCTCGCGCCAGTCGCAGTGCGAGCTCCAGCGACCCCTGGTCGCGGTACGGCTCCGGGATCGGTGCCCAGACGAACATCGTCCCGCGCGGCGGCTCGACGGGCCAGCCGGCGAGACCGAGTCCGTCGATCAGCGCGTCGCGGCGGCGGCGGTAGAGCTCGCAGACTTCGGCGGGGTACTCGGCGGCCTCGCGCAGCGTCACGGTCGCGGCGATCTGGATCGGCTGGAACGTGCCGTAGTCGAGGTAGGACTTGAGCTTCGCGAGCGCAGCGACTACCTCCGCGTTGCCGACGACAAAGCCGACGCGCCAGCCGGCCATCGAGAAGGACTTCGTGAGGCTGTACAGCTCGACGGCGCACTCGTGCGCGCCTTCCGCCGCGAGCACGGACGGCGGCCGGTGGCCGTCGAACGCGACGTCCGCGTAGGCGAAGTCGTGGACGAGCACGAACTCGAGCTCGCGCGCGAGGTCGACGAGGCGCTGCAGGTCCTCGGGCGTCGCGACGGCGGTGGTGGGGTTGTGCGGATACGAGACCACCAGCGCGCGCGGGCGCGCGCTCCGCACGGCTTCTTCGATCGCGTCGATCCCGCCCTCTGCGGGCGCGGTGACGACCTCGGCGCCGGCGAGCCGCGGCGCGACGCGATGGATCGGGTACGCGGGCGTGGGGACGACGACACGGTCGCCGCGGTCGACGAGCACCCACATCAGGTGCGCGAGACCCTCCTTCGCGCCGATCGTGCTCGCGATCTGCGTCTCGGGGTCGAGCTCGACGCCGAAGACGTCCCGGTAGCGCTCGCTGACCGCGCACCGCAGCTGCTCGATGCCGCGGCTCGAGGAGTAGCGGTGGTTCCGTGGGTTGAGAGCCGCCTCGCGGAGCTTCTCGACTGCCGTTTCTGGCGAGGGGATGTCGGGATTGCCGAAGCCGAGATCGATGACGTCGCGGCCTTCCCGCCGCAGCTCCCGCTTCAGCTGGTCGACCGTCGCGAAGACGTAGGGCGGCAGGTCGTCGATCCGGTAAAACTTCATTTCCTGAAGTATCGTGGAGAGGGCCGATGTCTGTCGAATCGTTGAGATGCCGCATCTGCGAAGCGTCGTATCCCGCCGTCGCGAGCGGGATCTGCGTTCGCTGCTTCGGGCCACTCGAGCCCGTCTACGACTGGGACGCGATCGCGCAAGTCGTCTCGCGAGAGAGCATTGCGGCCGGTCCGCGCTCGCTGTGGCGCTACGCCGACCTGCTGCCGGCCGAGGCGCCGGCCGACGGTGGCTCCTCGCCCGGCTGGACGCCGCTCGTGCCGGCGCCGCGGCTGGCGAGCGCGCTCGGCGTCGGCGAGCTCTTCCTGAAGCTCGACCTCGCCAACCCGACGCATTCCTTCAAGGACCGCGTGGTCGCCGTCGCCGCGCAGAAGACGGTCGAGTTCGGGCTCGGCACGCTCTCGGCGACCTCAACCGGCAACCTCGCGAACGCGGTCGCCGCGCGCGCCGCCGCGCTGGGCATCCCCGCGGTGATCTTCTGCCCGGCGGGCCTCGAGCCGGAGAAGCTCGCCGCGACCACGATCTACGGCGGGCGGATCTACGGCGTGCGCGGTAGCTACGACGACTGCTCGCGCCTCGTCAGCGAGCTCGCGAGCGAGGTCGACTGGGGCATCGTCAACGTCAACCTCCGCTCGTACTACGCCGAGGGGTCGAAGACGCTCGCGTTCGAGATCGCCGAACAGCTCGGCTGGGAGGCGCCCGACGCGGTCGTGGCGCCGATCGGCTCCGGCGCCATGTTCACGAAGGTCTGGCAGGGCTTCCAGCAGTTCGAGCGGCTCGGCCTGATCGAGAGCGGCCGGCCGAAGCTCTTCGGCGGCCAGGCCGCCGGCTGCGCGCCGGTTGCCGACGCCTTTGCCGATGAACGCGCAGTCTCACCGGTTCGTCCGCAGACCGTTGCATCGTCGATCGCGATCGGGAACCCTGCCGACGGCGACCTCGCGATCGCCACCGCGCGCACCTCGGGCGGCGCGATCTACTCGGTGCCCGAAGACGAGATCGGCATCAACATCTCGCTGCTCGCCGAGTACGGCGGCATCTTCGGCGAGGGCGCGACCGGCGCGGCGCTCGGTGCGCTGCGCGAGGCGGTCCGCCGCGGCGACGTCGGCGAGCGCGATCGCGTCGTCCTGCTCGTCACGGGCACCGGTTTGAAGACGCCGCAGCTCGCAGAAGCGAGCGGCGAGGTCGTCGAGATCGACGCAGACGTCGACGCGCTTCTGGCCGAGCTCGGGGTCGCCGTATGAGCGCGACGGCGGATCAGTTCGTCAACGAGACGCGCGACGAGATCGCGGCACTCGACGTGCGCCTGGTGTCGACGATCAACGCGCGCATCCGCAAGGTCGCCGAGCTGCGCCGCTACAAGGACGAGCACGGGATCGCGTTCGTCGACCCCGAGCGCGAGGCGTGGCTCGTCGCCTACCTGAAGCGCGTGAACAGCGGCCCGCTCTCGGACGAAGGCGTCGAAGAGCTGATCGCGTTCGTGCTCGATCTCGTGAAGCGGGAGGTGGCGAAGTGAGTGACACGATCGCCTGCCTGCCCGGCGACGGGATCGGGCCGGAGGTGCTCGCGCAGGCCGTGCGCGTGCTCGGGGAGCTGCCGGTCGACGTCGAGGTGGTCGAGCTGCCGTTCGGCGGCGCCGCGATCGATGCCTTCGGCACGCCGCTGCCCGACGAGACGCTTGCTGCCTGCCGCAGCGCGAAAGCCGTGCTGCTCGGCGCCGTCGGCGGCCCGAAGTGGGACGGCGGCGCCGTTCGGCCCGAGCAGGGTCTGCTCGGGCTCCGCAAGGAGCTCGACGTATACGCGAACCTCCGCCCGGCCGTGCACGGCGCCATCGACCTGCTCGTCGTCCGCGAGCTGATCGGCGGGCTGTACTTCGGCGCGCGCGGCGTCCGCGACGACGGCACCGTCTTCGATACGTGCGAGTACCACCCGTCGCAGGTGGAGCGCATCGCGCGGCGCGGTTTCGAACTGGCGCGCGCGCGCCGTGGTTCGCTCGTGTCGGTCGACAAGGCGAACGTGCTCGACACGTCCAAGCTCTGGCGCCGTGTCGTCGGCGAGGTCGCGGTCGATTATCCCGACGTCGAGCTGCGCCACGCGCTCGTCGACAGCTTCGCGATGGAGATCGCGACATCACCCGAGCGGATCGACGTCGTCGTCACCGAGAACATGTTCGGCGACATCCTGAGCGATCTCGCCGCGGCGATGACCGGCGGGCTCGGGCTCGCTGCGTCCGCGAGTCTCGGCGACGACGGCCCGGGGATCTTCGAGCCGGTGCACGGCTCGGCGCCCGACATTGCCGGCAGCGGCGCTGCGAACCCCGCCGCAATGCTCCGCTCGCTCGCGCTGCTGCTCGAGCACGCGCTCGGGCGCGCTGAGCTGGCGCTGGAGCTCTCGGCCGCCGTCGACACGGCGCTCGTCACGCACCCGACGCGCGACGCGGGCGGGTCCGCCGGCACGACCGAGTTCGGAGACGCAGTGCTTGCAACGCTGGAGGAGGAGTCATGGGCAACAACACAGTCGTGACCGAGACTTGCCGGTGCGCAGTCCCGGTGCCCGTCGTCAAAGCGGAGCGGAAGGGAGCTGCGCGCACGATCTGCGCCCGCTGCGACCGCCCGGTCCGGATCGAGTTCGGGAGCCGGTGAGCAGCACCGTCGGGTATCCCGGCCCGCGTGGCAGCCACACCCACGCGGCGGCCTCGGTGCTCGCGCCGGACGCGAGCGGTGTTGACCTGCCGAGCTTCACCGCGGTGATCGCGGCGGCGAGCGCAGCCGAGATCGGCCTCGGCGTGCTGCCGATCGAGAACTCGCTGATCGGCCCGATCGCCGAGACGCACGATCTGCTCTACGGCTCGCCGCTCTCGATCGTCAAGGAGGCGACGCTGCCGATCCGCCACTGCGTGCTCGGCCTGCCGGGCGCGACGCTCGACAAGGCGCGCATTTTTCGCTCGCACCCGGCCGCGTTCGACCAGTGCCGCGACCTGCTCGCGTCGAGCACGGCGCGCCAGATCGCCGCGGCGACGACGGCCGACGCCGCGCGCGAGGTGCAGGAGGCGGGCGATCCCGCGCAGGTGGCAATCGCGAGCCTCGAGGCTGCGGAGACCTACGGGTTGGAGATCGTTGCCGACGACGTCGGCGATCGCCCCGGCGCGTTTACACGCTTCGTTGCAGTCGCGAACTACACACAGGTCGCGCACGGCGAAGGCTGGCGCACGGCGCTCTGGTTCGTCACCGATCATCAGCCGGGTGCGCTGTACCGCGCCCTCGGGCCGCTCGCGCGCGACGGCGTCAATCTCGTGCAGCTCGTTTCGCGCCCGCTGCCGAACTCGTCGTGGCGCTATCGCTTCGACGTCGTGCTCGACGGCCACGTGTTCGACGCGACCGTGCGGCCGGCGCTCGCCGAGCTGCGCGCCGTGACGCGCGAACTGCGCGTGTTCGGGTCGTATGCTGCGGAGCGAGTGCAGTGAGGACGCTCTTTCGGAAGATCTGGGACGCGCACCTGGTCGCGGACGGCGGCGCCGGGCCGTCGCTCCTCTGGATCGACCTCCACCTCGTGCACGAGGTGACGAGCCCGCAGGCATTCGAAGGGCTGCGCATCGCCGGCCGGCGCGTGCGCCGCACCGATCTGACCGTGGCAACGATGGACCACAACGTCCCGACGCTCGAGGGGCCGATCACCGATCCGCTCGCGAAGCAGCAGCTCGACGCGCTCGCGCGCAACTGCGAGGAGTTCGGCGTGCGGCTGTTCGAGACCGGGAGCGGCCGTGAGGGGATCGTGCACGTGATCGGGCCGGAGCTCGGATTGACGCAGCCGGGCATGACGATCGTCTGTGGTGACAGCCACACCTCGACGCACGGAGCGTTCGGCGCGCTTGCTTTCGGCATCGGCACGTCCGAGGTCGAGCACGTTCTCGCGACGCAGACGCTGCCGCAGGCGCTGCCGAAGACGATGCGGGTCGAGTTCTCGGGCGCGCTGCCGTTCGGGCTCACCGCGAAGGACATGGTGCTCGCGGCGATCGGCCAGCTGGGTGTCTCAGGCGGCGTCGGTCACGTGATCGAGTACACCGGCGAAGCGATCCGCGCGCTCTCGATGGAAGGCCGCATGACGATCTGCAACATGTCGATCGAAGCAGGCGCGCGCGCCGGGCTGATCGCACCCGACGACACGACGCGCGCGTACCTCGAGGGCCGGCCCGCGTTCGTCGACTCCGACTGGAGCGACCTTCACACGGACGAGGGCGCCGAGTACGACGAGGTGCGCGTGGTCGACATCTCCGAGCTCAAGCCGCAGGTGACGTGGGGGACGAACCCGGGCATGGTCGCGCCGGTCGACGGCGTCGTCCCCGACCCGGCCGACTTCGACGACGCCGACCAGCGCGACGCCGTCGAGCGTGCGCTGCGCTACATGGATCTCGCGCCGGGAACGCCGCTCGTCGACGTGCGCATCGACAAGGTCTTCATCGGCTCGTGCACCAACGCGCGGATCGAGGATCTCCGCGCAGCCGCGCAGGTCGTCGCAGGCCGTCGCGTGGCGGACGGCGTGCAGGCGATCGTCGTCCCGGGCTCGGCGCAGATCAAGCGCCAGGCGGAGGACGAAGGGCTGCGCGACGTCTTCGAGCGGGCCGGCTTCGAGTGGCGGCGCGCGGGCTGCTCGATGTGCCTCGGCATGAACCCGGACATCCTCTCGCCGGGCGAGCGGTGCGCCTCGACGTCGAACCGCAACTTCGAAGGCCGCCAGGGAGCGGGCGGACGCACCCACCTGCTCTCGCCGGCGATGGCCGCCGCAGCGGCGGTCACCGGCCGCTTCACGGACGTTCGGGAGCTCGCATGAATCCGCTGCCTTCGGTGACGGGAACGGTTGCGGTGCTCGACCGTCCCGACGTCGACACCGATCAGATCATCCCCAAGCAGTTCCTGAAGCGCATCGAGCGTTCCGGCTACGGCGAGTTTCTGTTCTTCGACTGGATGAAGGACCCGGCGTTCGAGCTGCACGCGACACCGGGCGCGTCGATCCTGATCGCAGGCCGCAACTTCGGCTGCGGCTCCTCGCGCGAGCACGCCGCGTGGGCGCTCGAGGACTACGGCTTCCGCGCAGTGCTCGCGCCGTCCTTCGGCGACATCTTCCGTCAGAACTCGATCCTGAGCGGCCTCGCGCCGATCGCGCTGCCGGTCGAAGACCTGGCGCTCGTGAAGGACGCCGTCGCGGCGCGGAACGAGTTGACGGTCGACCTCGAGCATCTGCGAATCTCGCATCCGGACGGGCTCGAGCTGGACTTCGTCTTCGACCCGTACGCGCAGGAGACGCTCGTGCACGGCCTCGACGACGTCGCGCGCACGCTGCGGCGCGAGGAGGAGCTCGCCGCGTTCGAGGCGGGCTACGCACCGCGCTTCGATCTTGCGAGAATCTCCGTATGACCGTCGAGGCGATCCATTTCGGAACCGAAGGCGTGCGCGAGCTGTGGCCGGTCGAGTCCGCGACCGCGATCGCAGGCAAGGGGCTCGTTGGCGACCGCCACTACAGCGAGGACGGCGCTCGCCCCGGCGGCGCGCTCACGCTGGTCGACGC
>DATAUN010000130.1:0-14763 GCA_036268235.1 Gaiellaceae bacterium | reverse complement strand
CACCTCCCACACGTCGATCTCCATCCGGTCGCAGAGCTGCGCGAGCTCGTTGACGAGTGCGATGTTGACCGCGCGGTAGATGTTCTCGAGCAGCTTCGTCAGCTCGGCCGCATCCGGGGTCGAGACCTCGTGCACGGTGTCGAGCGCGCCGCGATAGACGTCGGCGGCCGCCTTCGTGGAGGCCTCGTTGACACCGCCGACGACCTTGGGGGTCGTCTTCGTCGTCCAGTCCTCGCGGCCGGGATCGACGCGCTCGGGCGACATCGCGAGGTGGAAGTCCTCGCCCGCCTTCAGGCCGGAGCCCTGCTCGAGGATCGGCAGCACGACCTCGCGCGTCGTGCCGGGCCACGTCGTCGATTCGAGGACGACCACCTGGCCGCGCTGCAGGACCGGCGCGAGGCTCATCGCCGCGCGCTCGATGTAGGAGAGGTCCGGCTCGCGCTGGCGCGAGAGCGGCGTCGGCAGCGCGATCAGGACCGCATGCGCCTGCTTCACGAGCTCGTAATCCGTCGTCGCGACCACCGTCCCGTTCTGCACGAGCGCGGCCAGGCGCTCGTCGCTCACGTCCTCGATGTGGCTGCGGCCGGCGTTCAGCGCTTCGACGACGTGCGGCTGCACGTCGACGAGCAGCACGCGGCGGCCGGCTTCGCCGAAGGTGGCCGCGAGCGGCACACCGACGTAGCCCGCGCCGATGACGGCAACGTCGTAGAGCTGGGGGTCGGGCACGGCGGTCAAGCGTACAGGGCTGCCGCGACCCGTTCGGCGGCGTGCCCGTCGCCGTAGAGCGGCGGTGCGTCCTCGGGAAAGACCGCATCGGCAAGCGCCGCCGGGATCTTCTCCGGCTCGGCGAGGCGATTGGCGCCCGCTTCGACCGTGTCGACCCACTCCGTGCTCGGCCGCACGGTGACACATGGGACGCGGAGCCAGTAGGCCTCCTTCTGCAGACCGCCCGAATCGGTGACGACTGCCTCTGCCCCGGCGACGAGCGCGAGCATCTCCAGGTACCCGAGCGGCTCGATCGTCACCACGTTCGCCGGCAGCTCGATTCTGTTCGCGTCGAGCGCGTGCCGCGTGCGCGGGTGGACCGGGAAGACGAAGCGTCGATCGCTCCCGCCGAGCGAGATCGCGATCGCCCGCAGGCGGGTGGGCTCGGTGTTCGCCTGGCGGTGGATCGTCAGCGCGGTGTAGGGGCGTTCGAACGGGAGCGTGCGCGTGCGCGCGATCGGCGCGAAGAGCCGCGTCGCGTCGGCCATCACATCACCGACGACCTCGGCGCGGCCCGAGGCGCCTTCCCGCGCGAGCTGCTGCGCCGAGCGCTCGTCCGGGCAGAGAAGCAGCGCCGCAAGGCGGTCGACCTCGATCCGGTTGCGCTCCTCGGGCATCGACAAGTCGAAGCTGCGGAGCCCCGCCTCGACGTGCGCGACCGGGAGGCCGGCCGCAGCCTGCGCGCCCGCGAGCGTCGAGTTCGTGTCGCCGTAGACGAGCACCCAGTCCGGCTGCTCGCGCTCGACGACCTCGCGAATGCGCGGCGCCATCGCATCCGCGTCGGAGGTGCGCAGGTCGAGCCGGTAGGCGGGCTCGGGGATCGCGAGCTCGTCGAAGAAGACCTGCGACATCGCGGGGTCCCAGTGCTGGCCGGTGTGGAGGACGACCTCGTCGATCCCCGCGCCGCGCAGCGCCACCGACAGCGGCGCGGACTTGATGAACTGCGGCCGGTTGCCGACGACGGAGAGAACGCGCATCGACGCTACGATACGCACCGCTTCCGGGCCGTTAGCTCAGCTGGTAGAGCAGGGGACTCTTAATCCCAAGGTCGTAGGTTCGATCCCTACACGGCCCATGTACTCGCCGGGCGCGCTAGCCGGCGAGCGCGGCGCGCACGGCGTCCAGCAGCTGCGCCGCCGTGAACGGCTTGCGGAGCAGGACCCCGTGCACGGTCGAGACGCCGGGCTCCTCGCGCGGGATCGACGAGAACCCGGACATGTAGAGGACCCGGAGTGACGGATTGCGCGCGGTGAAGGCGGCCGCGAGCTGCATGCCCGTCATCGCGGGCAGGGAGATGTCCGTCACGAGCAGGTCGATCGTCGCGGCCGTGCGGTCGGAGAGGGCGAGCGCCGCGCTCGGGTCGGGTGCGGGGATCGTCTCGTACCCATGTGCCGAGAGGATCTCGTCGACCAGCGACAGGATGCTTGCGTTGTCGTCGACGACCAGGATCGTTGCCGCAGGCTCGTCCGCCTCGGAGGACTCGTGCGCCGGCTCCGGCGACGGGTCGGCGACGCCGGTCGGGAGATACAGCTTCACGGACGTGCCCGCTCCGGGCTCGCTGTCGACCCAGATGTGGCCACCGGTCTGCCGGACGATGCCGTACACCGTCGCGAGCCCCAGCCCGGTCCCTTTGCCTTCCGGCTTGGTCGTGAAGAACGGGTCGAACGCGCGCGCGACGGTGTCGGCGTCCATTCCGATTCCGGTGTCCGTGACCGTCACGACCGCGTACCAACCGGGCGACACGTCGAGGTGCTCGTTCTCGGAGGGCTCGCCGAGCCACACGTTCGCGGTCTCGAGGGTGAGTTTGCCTCCCTCCGGCATGGCGTCCCGCGCGTTGATCGCGAGATTCATGAGCACCTGCTCCATCTGCACGGGGTCGGCGAGCACGGGATGAAGGCCGGGGTACGGCGAGAACGTGAGATCGATGCGACGCCCGAGTAGCGGCGCAACCATCGCCGTCAGCTTTGCGATCACGTCGTTCAGGTCCACGAGCCGAAGCTCGAGCTGCTGCTCGCGGCCGAACGAGAGCAGCTGGGCGGTGAGGGCGGCGGCGTGATCCGTGGCGGATCTGACCTCGCCGAGGGCGGCCGTGAACTTGCGCGGGTCGGAGTGGGACGCGAGCGAGTCGAGCTGGAGCCTGATCACCGCGAGCGCGTTGTTGAAGTCGTGGGCGATGCCGCTGGCGAGCCGCCCGAGCGACTCCAGCCGGTGCGACTGGCGCAGCTGCCGTTCCAGGGCCTTCGTCCGGGTGACGTCGCGCATGATGACCGCCGCGCCCGCGAGCGCTCCATGGGAGTCGCGCGTCGGCGAGACGGTCACCTCGATCTGGAGGCGCACGCCGTCCTTGCGCACCCGCGAGCCCTCGAAGCGGACCACCTCTTCGCCCGCCCGGAGCCGTTCATTGATTCGGTCGACTCCCTCGGGGTCGTCGAGATCGAGCATGCGGATGTCGCGGCCCACGATCTCGCCGGACGAGTAGCCGAGCATGCGTTCCGCGCCCGCGTTCCAGCTCGTGACCGTTCCGTCGAGCGTGCGGCTGACGATCGCGTCGAACGACTGCTCCACGACTCCCGCGAGCCGCTCGATCGTCTCGTTCGCGCCCCGGCGCGCCAGCGCCGCGGCGAGGACGTTGGCCAGCGAGCGCAGGAAGAGCAAGTCGGCCTCGCCGAACCACTTTGCCTGCCGCGCATGGACCGTCAGCACGCCGAACATCTCGCCGTCCTGGCCGATCACCACCGCCGCCGAGCTGCGAATGCCGACGAGGCCCGGTGCCGTCGCGGTCTCGGCGCGGTTGAGGACGAGGACGGCTTCGGGCGCGCGCAGTGCCTGGGCTGCCGGAGTGTCGCCGTCGGCCCGCGCCGCCACCCGTTCCCCGGCCGGCGCCCAGCCGCTACTTGCGACGAGCTCGAGCTCGGTGTCGTCGGCGGTCAGCTCGAAGAGGCTCGCGAGATCGGCGTCCAGGCCGGCGCGCGCGTCTGCGACTGCGACGGCGAAGAGATCGGCCAGCGAATCGCTCGCCCCGAGCCCACGCAGGCCGAGATCGGCGATCGCCTGCTGCTGGCGAATCGCCATTGCGGCACCGCGCTGTCTGCTCACCTGGCCACTCCGCCGGCCAGGGTTCCAGCGCACCCCGCCGCGGCGCATTGCGGCTAGCTTCAATCTCGCGGTGGTGCTACCGCGCGTCGAGAAACGCAATCACCGCGAGAACGCGGCGGTGGTCCTCCGGCGTCTCCAGGAGCTGGAGCTTGCCGAGGATCTGGTGCACGTGCTTCTCGACCGTCCCCTCGGTCACCCAGAGCTGCTTCGCGATGCCCGCGTTCGAGCGGCCCTCGGCCATCAGCGCGAGCACCTCGCGCTCGCGGGCGGTGAGCTCGTCGAGCGGATCGTCGACGTGACGAGCTGAGACGAGCTCGAGGACCAGCGCGGGATCGACCGCCGAGCCTCCTCCCACAAGCCGGTCGAGGGTCGCGATGAACTCCTCGACGTCGGTGACGCGGCTCTTCAGCAAGTAGCCGGTTCGCTCGCCGGCGGCGAGCAGGTCCATCGCGTACCCGACCTCCACGTGCGCCGAGAGGACGAGGATCGCGGTCTGCGGGAACTCGGCTCGGATCGCCCGCGCCGCGTCGAGGCCTTCCCTCGTATGCGTCGGGGGCATGCGGATGTCGACGAGGACGAGCTCCGGCCGGTGCTCGCGGACGATCGCGACCAGCTCGGGCCCGGTGCCCGCCTGGCCGACGACGTCGAACCCGGAACGCTCGAGCAGGCTCGCAAGACCTTCACGAAGAAGCACGTCGTCGTCTGCCAGCGCGACGCGCGTAGACCCGCCTGCCGCCACCGCGTCATTATCGGTTATGTTCGCGCCGTGTTCGCGCTCGGGCGGCGTGACCGCGCCGTGTCGGCTGGCATCGCGGTTCTCGGCCCCGCTCTGATCACGCTGATCGAGCGCGGAGCCGGTTCGGCGGTTCCTCCAGCGGCCGCGCTCTTCTGTTCGCTGCTCGTCGTCGTCGCGAGCGCGCTCTCGGGCGGCGTCCGCCCGGCCCTCGTTGCCGTGGCGGTCACCATCGGCGCGCAGGAGGTGGTCTTCGGGTTTCCCTACGGGAGCCTCGCCGACCACCGTCCGGCGCAGGTCCTCGTCCTCGTCGCGTTCGCGGTCGTCGGGGCCGTCATCGGGATCCTCGTCGACCGGCTGATGCGGCTGACGGGCGAGCAGCGGGCCCTGCGCCGGATCGCGCTCCTCGTGGCGGGCGAGGCGCCGACGGACGAGCTGTTCACGGCGGTGACCGAGGAGGTCGCGGCGCAGCTGCCCGTCGAGTTCGCGCGGATGAACCGGTACGAGCCCGACCGCGCGGTCACGGCGGTCGCCGGCTGGGACAAGCGAGGGTTTCGCCTGGCCGAGTTCGCGCGCGTCGAGCTGGGAGGGAACAACATCAGCACGCTGGTTGCCGAGACGGGCGGTGCGGTGCGCATGGACAGCTACGCCCAGGCGTCCGGGCCGATGGCCCAGGTCGACGAGATGCGTGGTGTTCGCGCCGCGGTCGGCGCGCCGATCGTCGTCGAGGGCCGGCTGTGGGGCGTGATGATCGCGTGTTCCGTCCACGAGCGGCCGTTGCCGGCGGATACCGAGCAGCGCCTCGCCCGGTTCACCGAGCTGCTCGCGACAGCGATCGCGAACGCCGAGTCGCGCGCAGACGTGGCGGCCTCACGTGCGCGGATCGTGGCGGCGGGTGACGAGACGCGGCGGCGCATCGAGCGCGACCTCCACGACGGCGTGCAGCAGCGGCTCGTCTCGCTCGGGCTCGACCTGGTCGCGGCCCGGTCGATCGTGCCGGCCGAGCTCGGTGAGCTCGCCGGTGAGCTCACCAAGGTCGCCGGCGGCCTCGCCGGCGTGCAGCACGACCTGCGCGAGATCGCCCGCGGGATCCACCCGGCGATCCTGGCCGAGGGCGGGCTCGGGCCGGCGCTGAAGACGCTCGCGCGCCGCAGCCCGGTTCCGGTCGAGATCGCGGTAGCCGTCGACGGGCGGCTGCCGGAGCGTGTCGAGGTGGCGGTCTACTTCGTCGTCTCCGAGGCGCTCGCGAACGCTGCGAAGCATGCGGGCGCGTCCGTCGTCCATGTCGAGGTCAGGTCACACGAGGCCTCGCTTCACGTGGCCGTCCGCGACGACGGGGTAGGAGGCGCCGATTCCAGCCGGGGCTCCGGGCTCGTCGGCCTGCAGGACCGCGTCGCCGCGCTCGGCGGTGCGATCGCCGTGGAGAGCGCTCGCGGCGCGGGGACGGCGGTGCTCGTCGAGCTGCCGATCGGCGCAGGGGCCTGACCCCGGTTGGAGCCAGACCCCCGGCCGCGCTCAGTACGACGTGCGGTAGGGCTTCGACCACGCGACGCGGATCAGCTCCGCTTCGGCGTCGACAAGGCCCAGTTCCTCGGGGCGGGGCTGCGGGGTCCGCTTGCCCGACAGGCGGCGGGGCGCCGTCGTGTCCCACGAGAGCCGGTTCATGCGTGCACCTCCTGCGTGTCGGCGGGCGCGGGCGCCCGCGTGATGTGGATGTCACCGGAGACGGTCTTGGCGTAGATCTCGACGAGCGGGCCGTCGCCGGCGGGCTCCTGCGATCCGACCTCGAGGTCGGACTGCGTGTCGCCGCTCAGGGTCGAGCAGTCGAGGTACGCACGCGAGCCGCGCCGGACGGCAACGGTGACGTCGCCCGAGACGGCGTGCGCCGCGACCCGGCCGCGCATGACCGCGCCGTGATCCTGGTCGCCGCTGACCGTGTTGGCGCTGACGTTGTCGTAGGCCTCGCCGATCGTGACGTCGCCGGAGACGCTGTTGACGTTTGCCGGGCCGCGCACGACGTCGATGTTGACGTCGCCCGAGGCCGACTGGATGTTCGCGGCGCCGGCGATCTCGCGTGCGCTGAAGTCCGAGCTGGCGCTCTTCACATTCGCGCTGCCGCTGACGCGGTCGATCTCGACGTCGCCCGACGCCGTCGCAACGCTCAGCGCGCCGATCGTGCCGCGCACGGAGAGGTCGGCCGACTTCGATCGGACCTGCACGGTCGACTCCTCCGGGCAGCGGACGACGCACGTGATCCCGCTGCGGCCGAAGATCATTCCGAGCGAGAACGCGACGCCCTTCTTCTTCGGCACGTCGACGATCACCCGCGGGCGACCGTGCCGCTCCTGCAGCTCGACGCGCGCGTTGTCGACGAGCAGCTGCGACTCCTCGTCGGCCGCGGTCAGCTCGATCTCGACGCGGCCGTCGAGGCTCGGGTCGATCTCGATCTCGCCGGACGCCAGCTCGATGTCCAGCTCGATCGGGCCCGTCACGTCGAATGACTTGTGCATCTGAACCTCCTAGCTCTGGGCGTAGCCCGAGAGGCGCCTGCCGCCGGGATGGGCGGGACGCGATTCGGTGGCGCGCGCGATCGCACGCACGAGCCACGCGTTGACAGAGATGCCCTCGTTCTCCGCAGACCGCTCGACGGCGGACTTGAGCGACTCGGGCAGGCGCAGGCTGATCCGCGCCGACAGCTCCTCGCCGGCCATGCCGGCGGACTCGCCCGGAGACGACTCGACGAAGACGAGCTCCGGCTCTTGGCCGGCGAGCCGCACCTCGATGTGGCCGTTCGGCAGCTTGGAGGAGAGCTCCACTGCCGCCTGCGAGAGCAGGTCGAACACCTTCAGCCGCAGGTTCGAGGCGAGGGCGTCGCCGAGCCGCTGGGCGATCTGCGCCGAGCGCTCGTCGCCGAGCTCCGCGAGCCCCTGCAGATCCTGTTGCAACCCCTCGAGCACGATCGTCAGATTCATGATGACAGCACTATGACATCACCGACGACGTCTGTCAAGCATCAGTGTGCTGCTGGCAGGCTTCGTGCCGCCCAAGTACCCTGTACGACACGCATTTCGAGGGTCGGGGGGCCGGAGTTGAGCGAGGCCATCGAGGGGTCCGTGACATCACACGTCCTGCCGCACGAGCTGCTGGAGGCCGTCCTGCGCCACCTTCGGGACGGGATCCGCGTGGTCGACGCGAGCGGCGCCCCGGTCTTCGAGAACGACGCCGCTGCGGAGCGCGGCCCCGGCGCGGCGGCGGAGACCCTCGAGCTCGACGACTACACCGTCATGTTCTTCCGCGACGGCAGCGGCGAGGCGGCCGACCCGGCCGCGCTGCTCGACGCGCTCTACGGGAGCGCGCCGGTCGGGCTTGGCTTCTGGGACCGCGACCTCCGCTACGTCCGTGTGAACGAGGCGCTCGCCCAGATCAACGAGCGGACGCCGGAGGACCACATCGGCAAGACGATCGCCGAGGTCGTGCCGCAGCTCGAGCACGTGCTCGTGCCGCTCGCGCGCAACGTGCTCGAGACCGGCGAGCCCGTGATCGCGCTCGAGCTGTCGGCGGGCACGCCGAACGATCCGGAGGCGCCGCGCCACTGGCGCGCGAGCTACTACCCCGTCGTCGCGCCGGACGGTCAGCGGGTCGGAGTCGGCGCGGTCGTCGAGGAGACGACGGATCGGCGGCGCGCCGAGCAGCTCAGTGAGCTGCAGCACGCAGTCACGCGTGTCCTCGCGGAGGCGGCTGCGCTCGACGACGCAGTCCCGCGCGTCCTCGAGACGATCTGCACGTCGCTCGGCTGGGACGTCGCGTGCTTCTGGTGGGCGGACGCGGAGGCGCCGCGCATCACGTGGACGCGCCCTGGGGCTCACGTCGAGGGCTTTCTCGCGCTGACCGAACGGCTCGACCTCTCGCCCGCGCTACTGCCGGGCCGGGTTGCCGCCTCGGGCGAGACGGAATGGCTTGCGAATCTCGAGCCGGAGATGTCCCCGCGCACGCCGGTCGCGTTCGCCGAGGGCCTACGTTCCGGCTTCGCCATCCCCGTGCGAAGCGACGGCGAGATCGCCGGCGTCGTCGAGGCGTTCACGAAGGTGCAGCGCGACCCGGACGAGGAGCTCGTGCCGACGCTCGAGGCGATCGGCGTGCAGCTCGGGCAGTTCATCCGGCGCACGCGCGTCGAAGAAGAGCGCACGCAGCTGCTCCAACGGGAACGTGCCGCGCGCGCAGAGGCGGAGGCGGCCGCAGCAACGCTGCGCAAGCTCGAGCGGGTCGCCGATGCCGCGCTCCAGCACATCTCGCTCCAGGACCTGCTGGACGCGCTCCTGCGGCGAATCGTCGAGGTGCTCGACGCCGACACCGCCTCGATCCTGCTCGTCGGCGACGACGGCCACCTTCACCTCCGCGCGACGTTCGGCCTCGAGAACGAGGCGAGGCGCGCGCTCGCGATCCCGATCGGGGAGGGAATGGCCGGCCGCGTCGCTGCATCGCGCGCATCGCTGCTCGTCCCCGACCTGTCGGAGGTCGAGCTCGTCAGCCCCGTGCTGCGCGAGCGCGGGATCAACTCGGTCGTGGCGATTCCCTTGATCGTCGAGGACCGCGTGATCGGCGTCATGCACGCCGGCTCCGAGGCGCTGGCGCAATTCGTCGACGCCGACGCCCGCCTGCTCGAGCTGATCGCCGACCGCATCGCGCTTGCGATCAACCAGGCGGCACTGCACGACGCCGAGCGCGTCGCCCAGGAGCGGCTCCAGTTCCTCGGCGAGGCGAGCGCGCTGCTCGCGTCGTCCCTCGACGTCGAGGAGACGCTGACCCGTGCCGTCCAGCTTGCGGTGCCGCACTTCGCCGACTGGTGCGCCGTGGACATCGTGCAGCCGAACCGCAGGCTCGAGCGCCTCGCGATCGCGCACGTCGACCCGGAGCGGATCGAGCTCGCGCAACGGCTCGCCGCGGCGTTCCCCGCGTCGCTCGATGATGCGCGCGGGGTCGGAGCGATCATCCGTTCGCGGACGCCCGTGTTGTCGAACGACATCGATGCGGACGCGCTTCGCGCCGCCTATGGAGATCAGCCGGAGTACCTGCACGCGCTGCTCGCGCTGGACCTGACCGCGACGATGGTCGTGCCGCTCGTGATCCGCGACCGCACGCTCGGCGCGATCATCCTGGTGTCTGCCGAGTCGCGCCGCAAATACGGCCCAGAAGACCTTGCGTTCGCGCAGGAGCTCGCGGCACGCGCGGCCGTCGCTGTCGACAACGCGCAGCTCTACCGCGAGGCGGCGCTCGGGCGCGACCGGTTGGGCTTCCTCGCCGAGGCGAGCGCGTTGCTCGGTTCGTCCCTCGACGTCGAGCGAACGCTGGAGCAGCTCCGCGCGCTCGTCGAGGGCCGCGTCGCCGACCGCTGCGCCATCCACCTGGTCGACGACACGCCGCGCCCGCGCCCGCCTGCCGTCGAGCGCGTGGTCCGGAGTGGCGAGCCCGAGCTCCTCGCGGAGCTCACCGACGAGCCCGACGTCCGCTCGTGCGTCGTCGTTCCGTTGCAGGCTCGGGGCCGCACCTTCGGTGCAATGACGCTCGTGTGGGCAGAGAGCGACCGGCGCTACGACGCTCCGGACGTCGAGTTCGCGCTCGATCTCGCGCGCCGCGCCGCGGTTGCGATCGACAACGCGCAGCTCTACGGCGCCGCTGCCGAGCGCGCGCAGGCCGCCCGTGTGCTCGCCTCGGTCGGCGACGGTGTGTTCCTCGTCGATCGCGCGGGCGTCATCCGCACGTGGAACAGGGCGGCGGCGGCGGCGACCGGGCTGCCGGCGACGGACGTCGTCGACCGGCCCGCCACCGACGCGATTCCCGGCTGGACCGCGATCGCCTCACGCGTCTCGGTTTCGGTGCCCGGCACGAACGCACCGCGCCCCGAGTCGCTGCCGCTCGACGTCGACGGGCGCGAGATCTGGCTCTCGGTCCACGGCGTCGCGGTCCCCGACGGGGTCGTCTACGCGTTTCGCGACCTGACCGAGGAACGCGCGCTCGAGCAGATGCGCACCGAGTTCGTGTCGACCGTGTCGCACGAGCTGCGCACCCCGCTCGCCGCGATCTACGGCGCCGCCATGACGCTGCGCCGCACCGACGTCGCGCTCGACGAGGACCAGCGGGCAAAGCTCCTCGACGTCGTCTCGGGCGAGGCCGACCGGCTCGCGCGCATCGTCAACGACATCCTCTGGGCGAGCAGGCTCGACACGGACTCGCTCCACGTCTCGATCCAGAATTGCGATCCGCTCGCGCTCGTCCACGACGTGCTGCAGGCGCAGGAGGCGCATCTCGACCGTGCCCACAGCCTCGAGCTTGCGACAGGCGACGACCTGCCGCTCGTCGTCGGCGATCCGGACAAGGTCGGGCGCGTGCTGATCAACCTCGTCGACAACGCCGTCAAGTACTCACCCGACGGCGGCCTGGTCGCGGTCTCGGTCGAACGTAACGGCTCGCACGTGCGCTTCTCGGTCGGCGACGAAGGACTGGGCATCCCCCCGTCCGAGCAACGCCGCGTCTTCGAGAAGTTCTATCGCCTGGACCCGAACATGAACCGCGGCGTCGGCGGCACGGGGCTCGGCCTCTACATCTGCCGCGAGCTGGTGCGGCGCATGGACGGCCGGATCTGGGTCGAGTCGAAAGGGCTCGGCCGAGGCTCGACGTTCCACGTCGAGCTCCCGGCCGCACCTTCCTACTAGCGAAACGGCGAAGCCGTTTTGCCTGTCTAGTACCCCGGGCCCACGGGGCCGTCGTCGACGTAGGTCGTGCGCCGGCGGGCTCCGCCGACACCGCCCCAGGTCGACCAGAACATCAGCGACAGGATCAGGCCGACCGCGCCGACGACCATGAGGATGACGCCGATCGTATGGATGTTCAGGCCCGAAACCGATGCGTTGACCGCCCACGTGAGGATGGCTCCCGCGGCGATCAGGATGAGGCTGACTCCGATACCCATGTGATTCCTCCTTTGGTCGTGCTCCCGACGGATGAGGCATCGATTGAACGCGCGAGCAGGGGAAACGGTTACGCCTCGGCGCCGTGGCGCTTTCATTAGGCTTCGCGCGGGTGCGTAGGGGTTCGCTTCTCCAGCTCTTCGGCTTCGCCGTGATCGCGGCTGTGATCACGACGCTCGTCGCGGTCCTCGTCCCCTGGATGCCCACTCCGGCAAGTCGCGAAGCGGGTCGGATCGACTTCGTCTACTGGTTCGCGACGGTGATCGCGATCGGTGTGTTCTCGGTCGTCGTGGCCGTGCTCGCGTACTCGGTGATCCACTTCCGCGCGCGGCCCGACGACGACTCCGACGGGCCGCCGATCCACGGCCACACGACGCTCGAGATCGTCTGGACGATCATCCCGGCGGTGCTCGTGACGGCGATCTCCATCGTCAGCGCGATCGTCTTGGCCCAGGACAGCCACGCCGGATCGAACCCGCTCATCGTCAAGGTCATCGGGCAGCAGTTCGCCTGGACCTTCACCTATCCGAACGGCAAGAGCTACGGCTACATGACGGTGCCGAAGGATCGGCACGTCAAGCTCGAGATCACCGCGCTCGACGTCATCCACTCGTTCTGGGTGCCGCAGTTCTCGCAGAAGCAGGACGCCGTGCCCGGCCAGACGAACTCGCTCGTCATCACGCCCGACCGGCTCGGCACGTATCCGGTGATCTGCACGGAGCTGTGCGGCCTCGGCCACGCGCTGATGCGCAGTCACGTCACCGTCGTCACGCAGAAGCAGTTCGCGTCGTTCATGAAGGGCGGCGGCACCACCGGCCCGCCCGGGCTCGCCGTCTTCCAGCAGAACGGCTGTGCCAGCTGTCACACGTTCAAGCCGGCGAACGCCACCGGCAAGGTGGGTCCCGATCTCGACAAGCTGAAGCAGTACGCGGCGCAGGCGAACCGCGGCTCGCTGACGCAGTTCATCCACGAGTCGATCGTCACACCGGGTGCGTACATCCAGCCCGGCTACAGCGACCTGATGCCGCACATCTTCGGCTCGATCCCCGCCAAGCAGTTGTCGGACCTCGTGCAGTATCTGGCCCAGGGAGCGAAGTGACCCGATGACCGACGTCGCCCACGCACACGATCACAACGTCGCCCCGCCGAAGCCGCGCGGCTGGCACCGCCTGACGGCGCCCGGCTGGCTGCGCGTCCTCTGGGTGACGCCGATCTTCTTCGGCATCGGCATCGGCCTGCCCGTCCTGATCCGCTGGCTCGCGCACTGGGACCCGCTCTGGAAGGGCTCCGTCCTGACGACGATCGAGCTCGTTACGACGCCGCTCGGCTTCCTCGTCGGCATCGGCGGCTTCGACTACTGGGCGCACTACGCGTCGGGCGCCCCGACGCGCCCCGAGGATCACTCCGGGCACGGCGCGCGCTCGTGGCGCGACTACTTCCGGATCAACACCGACCACAAGGTGATCGGGGTCCAGTACCTCGTCACGACGATCTTCTTCTTCTGCGTCGGCGGCCTGATGGCGATGCTGTTCCGCGCCGAGCTCGCGCAGCCGGGCGACCAGTTCTTCAACCCGCAGACGTTCAACGTGCTCGTCTCGGTGCACGCGGCGCTGATGATCTTCCTGTTCGTCATCCCGGCGTTCGCCGGTCTCGGGAACTACGTCATCCCGCTGATGATCGGCGCCGCCGACATGGCGTTCCCGCGCCTGAACGCGCTCTCGTTCTGGTTGCTGCCGATCGCCGGCTTCATGATCGTCGTCGGCATGGCGGCACCGGGTGGCGGGCCGTCGGCAGGCTGGACGTGTTACGCGCCGCTCTGCTCGCACCAGCCGCTCGGGCAGGTGTTCTTCAACATGGGCGTCCAGTGGGCAGGTGCGAGCTCGATCATGACCGCGCTCAACTTCCTGGTCACGATCATCACGATGCGCGCGCCGGGGATGACGTTCTGGCGCATGCCGCTGCTCGTCTGGGCGAACTTCACCACGTCACTCCTCGTCGTGATCGCGACGCCGTTCATCGCCGGCTCGCAGTTCTTCGTGATGTTCGACCGCGTCATGCACACGCACTTCTTCGAGATCGGCGGCGGTGGCTACGTGCTCGGCTACCAGCACATCTTCTGGTTCTACTCGCACCCGGCCGTGTACATCATGATGCTGCCCGGCTTCGGGATCATCAGCGAGGTCATATCGGTGATGAGCCGAAAGCCGATCTTCGGCTACCGGCTGATGGCGCTCTCGCTGATGGCGATCCTCGTGCTCGGGTTCTCGGTCTGGGCGCACCACATGTTCGTCGCCGGCATGGCGAGCTGGCTGCGCGTCCCGATGATGGTCACGTCGATGGTGATCGCCGTGCCGACCGGCATCAAGATCTTCTCGTGGCTCGCCACGATGTGGGAAGGGCGAATCCACTTCACGACGCCGATGCTGTTCGCGCTCGGCTTCCTGTCGATGTTCGTGATCGGCGGGCTCTCCGGCATCTACCTCGCATCGGTGCCCATCGACATCCACGCGAGCGACACGTACTTCATCGTCGCGCACATCCACTACGTGCTCTTCGGCGGCTCGGTCTTCACGATCTTCGCGGGCATCTACTACTGGTTCCCAAAGATGACCGGCCGGATGTACAGCGAGAAGCTCGGCAAGCTGCACTTCTGGCTGACGTTCATCGGCTTCAACCTGACGTTCTTCCCGATGCACTACATCGGGCTGCAGGGGATGCCGCGCCGCGTCGCCGACTACGCCGGGCGCTTCGCCGACATCAACCTCTTCATCTCGATTGCGTCCTTCGGCCTCGGCGCTTCGACGCTCGTGTTCCTCTACAACATGGCCTACTCGTGGCGGCACGGTGAGAAGGCCGTCGGCAACCCGTGGCGTGCGCTGACGCTTGAGTGGCAGGTCTCCTCGCCGCCGCCGATCTTCAACTTCGACGAGATCCCGCAGGTCGTCGGCAACCCGTACGAGTACGGCGTGCCCGGCGCGAAGCATGCGATCTTCGGCGCGCCGCATCCCGAGCCGGTCGGTACCGACTAGTGGGCCACGTTCTTGTGATCGCGAACGAGACTGCGCCGTCGCAGACGCTGCTCGGCGTGTTGCGCGACCGCGACCCGAGCGACACTCGGATCACGGTCGTCGCACCGGTGAACGAGCCGAACCAGGGCTACGTCGTCTACGAGGACACGAGGCGCGCCGCAGCTCGCCGGCGGAT
>DATAUN010000129.1:0-3929 GCA_036268235.1 Gaiellaceae bacterium | reverse complement strand
ATCTCCGCCAATCCAACCGACTACCTCGGGATCATCTTGCCCGACGATCTAACTCAAGGCCTGGCAGCAGACATCCAGACTCTCTCGTACTACCAAGCCGACTCGGAACGAGCAGTCGGACAGAACACGATCCCCACAGCCGCGTTCTCCTGCCTGGGCGTCACATTCCCCGTCTTCGCAGTCAACCCAATCACGCCACTCTCAGACGAGCCATTCCCCGACTTCGCGTCCGAATAGGTACGCGGCCAGCGATATCGCGTCGAGCGAGTTGCGCGCATGTAAAGGCATCCCATAGGCTGAGTTCCGATGATTTCGCGCCCCGAAAAGATCGTCTGCGTCGGGCTCAACTACCGCGATCACGCCGCCGAGCAGGGAGTCGACCTTCCGGAATGGCCGTTGCTCTTCGCGAAGTGGCCCAACACGTTGATCGCCTCCGGTGAGGCGATCCGGATTCCGCCCATCTCGCAGAACGTCGACTACGAGGCGGAGCTCGGGGTCGTGATCGGCCGGGAAGCGAGCCGGGTCGGGGTCGACGACGCGCTCGACTTCGTCGCGGGCTACGTCGTCGCGAACGACGTCTCGGGGCGAGATCTCCAGTTCGCCGACGGCCAGTGGGTGCGCGGCAAGTCGCTCGACACGTTTCTGCCGGTGGGCGACCTCATCCCGAAGGAGGAGGTGCCCGATCCGCAGGCGCTGCCGATCCGCGCGATCTTGAACGGCGAGACGATGCAGGATTCGAACACGTCGCAGCAGATCTTCGGCGTGCGCGACGTGGTCTCGTTCGTGAGCCAGGCGATCACTCTCGTGCCGGGTGACCTGATCATCACCGGCACGCCCGCCGGCGTCGGCGCGTTTCGCGACCCGAAGGTATGGCTGCAGCCGGGCGACGAGATCACGATCGAGATCGACGGCCTAGGGACGATCTCGAATCCCGTCGTCGCGGGTTAGCTTCACGACGACGCCGGAGGCGCTGGCAGCGTTCGGCGTGACCGACGACACGCTCTCCGCCGAAGAGCGCGACACGCTCGATGCGAACGGGTTCCTCGTGCTGCCGGAGGTCCTCGACGATGCGTGGCTCGCGGAGCTCCGTGAGCGCATCGCGGAGCTGCAGGAGCTCGAGGGTAGGGACGCCGGCAAGGAGGTCCCGAAGCAGCAGGGCGTCGACCTGCTCGGTGATCTGTTCGACAAGGGGGAGGTGTTCCTGCGGATGCTGCGCGTCCCGAAGGTGCTCGCCGCGGCGCAGCACGTGCTCCAGGTCGACCTCAAGGTCTGCGCGAACAACTTCCGCGCCGCGCGGCCCGGTGAAGGGAACCAGGAGCTGCACTCGGACTACGGCGCGCTGCGCGAGGACGGGGCGTTCAAGCTCTGTAACTCGATCTGGCTGCTCGATGACTTCACGCCGGAGAACGGCGCGACGCGGCTCGTGCCCGGATCGCATCGCGCCGGCGGGCTGCCGGCCGAGGCGATGGACGATCCCGCGGCATCGCATCCGGACGAGATTGTCGTCACTGCAAAGGCCGGGACGGTCGTCGTCTTCAACGGTCACACGTGGCACGGTGGGACGCAGAACCGCACGTCAGTCCCGCGCCGGGCGATCACGCTCGCGTACGCGCGGCGCGACGAGAAGCAGCAGTACGACCTCGCGGCACACATCCGGCCGGACGTCTACGAGCGACTGTCGCCTGCGGAGCGCTTCTTGCTCGCCGTCTGACCCGGTTCACACGGCCGCGGTGCGCATCTGACTCGGCGTTCGTCCGAGCTCTCGCCGCATCACGGTCGCGAAGTAGCGGCTCGACGAGAAGCCGACCGACTCGGCGACATCTTCGATTCGCGCCTGAGGACTGCTGCGCAGCAGCTCGCACGCTGCCTCGAGGCGCTGCCGGGTGAGGAACTCGAGCGGCGTCATGTTCGTGAGCTCGCGGCAATACGCGGCGAAGCGCGTACGGCCGAGCCCACACTCCTGCGCCATCCGGTCAACGGTCCACAGCTCGTGGAGGCGCTCGTCCAAGCTGGTGAGAAAGAGCCGCACCGTTCGCTCCGAGGACGAGAGGAACTCGTCCATGACGATGTCCGTTCCTTCGAGCAGGTCGTCCAGCCCGAGCAGCATCTCGTTGATCCAGAGTGCGGCTCGCACGGGGACGTCGTCGCGGCCGCCGGCCAACAGGCGACCCAGCTCGGCGAACATACGCCCGACCTCGTCAGAGGCGCGAAACACGTGGCGCTCGGCGCCGCGCAGCTTGCGCGTGAGCCGTTCGAGCCGGGCCTGGTCGAGCACGATCCACGGCGGCCATTCCCACTCCTGGTTCGGCCGGCGCACGCCCAGGTCGATGATCACCCAGCAGAGGCGCGACGCGGTCACGTTCGGCCGTCCGACGCGATGCGGCTGCCACGGGCGCGTGACGGTGAGGTCGTGGGCGACCAGCTCGTACTCTTCGTCTTCGCAGCTGAACGGAACGTGCCCGCGCTCGACGAACGTCAGCTCGAGCCCTTCATTGCGGTGCCAGTCGAGGCCCCAGTCCTGATCGTGGCGCGCATCCCACACGCCGGCGCTCAGGAGCCCGGGGAACACGTCTTCGGGAATCGGCTCGCCCGGATACGGCCCGCGCGATCGCGCATGCAGCTGGACCTCGCCGCGCGCGGCTGCGCTCTTCAGCGGCTCGCACGTGTCCGACAGCCAATGGGATTGAGGTTCGTGTTTCGTCACTGGTCGAATTCGGATGGACGCGGTCTTGAGGCGTCACTATATTCGGCCCGTTTCCGGCAGGCATAGCCGAAGTTCGAAATTCGCCAGGAGGGCTCAAATGAAGATTGGCTGCTTCGCACTGATCGACCCGTTCTCGGTCCTCGAGCATCAGCTCCAGCGCATCGCCGGGCTCGGGTTCGACCGCGCCGACGTGACCGACAACGGCGACGGGGCGGTGCTGGGCGTCCACTTCGGCTTCACGGCGGTTGCGAGCCTCGATGCAAACCCGTACGACCTCGCTCGGATGTTCGAGGCCCACGGCCTGACGATCACCTCGTACTGCGCGCACGCGAATCTGCTCGATCCGACTGCGCCCTGGCGGTATGGCACGTCGCAGATCATCAAGGCCGTGCGGGCTGCCGCCACGATCGGGATCCCACACGTGATCACGACCGACGGCGACCCCACCACGCCGTTCGGCGAGCAGCTGACGCCCGACCAGGCGCTGTTCACGATCGCCGAAAAGCTCTACGAACCGCTTCGCGTCGCAGCAGACCACGGCGTCAAGATCCTGCTCGAGCCGCACGGGCCGGTGACCGGGTCGATCGACAAGCTCGAGCAGCTGCTCGAGCTCTGCGATTCGCCGGCGCTCGCGCTCAATCTCGATACCGGCAACCTGTGGCTTGCGGGCGACGAGCCCGTCGACATGGTGCGCCGGCTGGGCGGTCTGATCGAGCACGTCCACTGGAAGGACGTGCCGGAAGAGATGGCGGCCGAACGCGGCACGCGCTTCGGGTTCGGGATGAGCACGATCGCGCTCGGAACCGGTCTCGTCGACATCGCGGGAACGGCGGCGGCGCTGGCCGAGATCGGATTCGACGGCGACACCACGCTCGAGATCGCCGGCGACGAGGCCGTGCTCGCCTCGCGGCACTACCTCGACTCGCTCGCGTCGGTCGCCGTCGCGTCGTAAGCCGGGACCGGAAGTGGGCGCGCGGTGTGCCATGTGGCTTACCGCGATCGGTGCGACACTGTCGTGACGTGACGGTCACTGCATCCGACGTCGTCCCGTGGATCCTCGCGATCGCCTCGGCCGTGTTCGTCGTCGTGGTCGTGCTCGGGCTGCACATCTGGGGCGCGATCCAGGACGGCCGCGAGGAGAAGGCGATGTGGCAGTCGCGGCACCGGCCGCACGACTGATCGACGCGACGAAGATCGCGAGCCGATTCGTTCGGTAGGGTCGTTA
>DATAUN010000128.1:0-9682 GCA_036268235.1 Gaiellaceae bacterium | reverse complement strand
CTCGCGACGCTCGTGTTCACGCCCGACCGGCTCGCGGTCGTCAAGGGCGGGCCGGCCGCGCGACGCGCGTACTTCGACCGCGTTGTCGGACGCTTGCTGCCCGCACGCGCGACGACCCCGCAGGACTATCTCGCGACGCTCGCGCAGCGCAACGCAGCCCTTCGCCGGGTGCAGCTCGGGCTTTCGGACCGCGCAGCGGTCGAGCCGTGGACGGAACGCCTCGCCGCACTCGGCGCAGCTCTCGTCGAGGCACGCCGGTCGGCGCTCGAGACGCTCGCGCCGGCGTTCGCGGAGCGCGCCGGCGAGCTTGGCCTGCCGGACGCGCACCTCGACTACACCGCCGATGCGCCGACCGTCGCCGAGCTCGATGCGCGCCTCGCCCGCGACGTCGAGCGCGGCGCGACCGGCATCGGCCCGCACCTCGACGACGTGCTCGTCGCGAGCGGCGACCGCGACCTGCGCCAGTACGGCTCCCAGGGCGAGCAGCGGCTCGCCGTGCTCTCGCTGCTGCTCGCCGAGGCCGAGCTGCTCGAGTCGCCGCCGCTCCTGCTGCTCGACGACGTGCTCTCGGAGCTCGACCCGGGGCGCCGGCGCGTGCTCGCCGAGCGCATCGCGGGTATGGGGCAGACGATGATCACCGCGACGCACGCGTCATCGCTGCCCGTCGAGCCGGCGCAGATCGTGGAGGTGGAGCATGGATCGGCTCGGTAGCGACATTCGCTCGGAGCTCTCGCGCTTCGGCCCGCAGGCGGGAATGGCCGAGCTGCTCGAGCGCTGGCCCGAGGCGGTCGGCGCCGCGATCGCCCGCAATGCGTGGCCGGCGCGGATCGCGAAGGACGGCACGGTGCACGTCTCGACGGCCGACTCCGTATGGGCGTTCGAGCTCGCTCAGCAGGCGCAGGAGATCGCGCAGCGGCTCGGCGTCCCCAAGCTTCGCTTCGCCCCGGGACCGCTCCCGGAGGCGACGGAGGAGCGCGTGGAGCCGCCGCTCGAGCCGACCCCGGCCGAGGAGGCGCGCGCGCGCGAGCTCGCCGCCGCGATCAGCGACGAAAAGCTGCGCGAAAGTGTGCAAAAAGCGGTCAGATTGAGCCTCGCCAGGGAGCGTCGCGACCACCCGATCTGATACACTCCTAGTGCCTCGCAAAACCCCCGTTTTGCAGGCATTTCTTGATTATGGCAAACACTGAGGCGCAGGCCGGATACTCGGCCAAGGACATCACCGTGCTCGAAGGCCTCGAGCCGGTGCGCCTGCGGCCGGGCATGTACATCGGCTCGACCGGGATCAACGGCCTTCACCACCTGATCACGGAGATCGTCGACAACGCCGTCGACGAGGCGATGGCCGGCCGGAACGAGTACGTCGGCATCACGATCCATCCCGACAACTCGGTCACGATCGTCGACCACGGCGCGGGCATTCCCGTGGACATCGTCCCCGGTGAAGGGATGTCGGCGCTCGAAGTCGTGCTCACGAAGCTGCACGCCGGCGGCAAGTTCGGCGGCGACGGTTACAAGGTCTCGGGCGGCCTGCACGGCGTGGGCGCCTCGGTCGTGAACGCGCTCTCCGAATGGCTCGTCGCCGAGGTCCGGCGCGACGGCAAGGTCTACCGCCAGGAGTTTGCACGCGGTGTTACGCAGGGCCCGATGCAGGTCGTCGGGGAGTCCACGCAAACGGGCACGACGATCTCGTTCCTGCCCGACGCGGAGGTCTTCGAAGAAACCGTCTACGACGCCACGACGCTCCTCTCGCGCTTCCGTGAGACGGCGTTCCTCACGAGGGGGCTGCGCGTCGCGTTCACCGACGAGCGCGCCGAGGGCGGCAAGCCGGTCGAGTTCCACTACGAGGGCGGCATCAGGGACTTCGTCGCCTACGTGAACGAGTCGAAGGACACCGTTCACCGCCACATCGTCTACTTCGAGGCCGCCGCCGCGAACGGCGAAGTCGAGGTCGCGATGCAGTGGAACAACTCCTACCAGGAGTCCGTGTTCTCGTTCGCCAACAACGTCAACACCCACGAGGGTGGCTCGCATATGTCGGGCTTCCGTTCCGCGCTGACCTCGACGATCAACAAGTACGCGCGCGACAAGGGGCTGCTGAAGGAGAAGGAGGTGAACCTCGAGGGCGAGGACGTGCGCGAAGGGCTCGCGGCCGTCATCTCCGTCAAGCTCGAGGACCCGCAGTTCGAGGGGCAGACGAAAACGAAGCTCGGCAACCCGTGGGTGAGCGGGCTCGTCTCCACCGCCGTCAACCAGAAGCTCGCCGAGTTCTTCGAGGAGAACCCGACCGACGCGCGCCAGATCATCAACAAGGCGATCGCGGCGTCACGCGCGCGCCAGGCCGCACGCAAGGCGCGCGAGCTCACGCGGCGCAAGTCGGCGCTCGAGTCGATGTCGCTGCCGGGCAAGCTTGCCGACTGCTCGATCAAGGATCCCGAATCGGCCGAGCTCTTCATCGTCGAGGGCGACAGCGCCGGCGGCTCGGCCAAGATGGGCCGCGACCGCACCTACCAGGCGATCCTGCCGTTGCGCGGGAAGATCATCAACAGCGAGAAGAACCGCATCAACAAGGTTCTCTCGAACAACGAGATCCAGGCGATGATCACTGCGATCGGCACCGGTCTCGGCGACGAGTTCGAGCTCGAGAAGCTCCGCTATCACCGCGTGATCGTGATGACGGACGCCGACGTCGACGGCTCGCACATCCGCACGCTCATCCTCACCTTCTTGTACCGGCAGATGCCCGAGCTGATCAACGGCGGCTACGTGTACATCGCCGTGCCGCCGCTCTACAAGGTCAAGCTCGGCAATCAGGAGTACTACTTCGAAAAGGACGCGCAGCTCGAGGAGCTCCTCGGCCGCGAGCGCATCCCGAACGTCGAGCTCACCGACCGCAACGGTGCGCAGGTGAAGCTGACCGAGGCGAAGTGGAATCGCTTCTCGAAGGACATGCACCAGTACGAGGGCTACCACGCGCGCCTGCGCTCCGACTTCGGCGCGCCGGCGACGGAGCTGATGATCCTGCATCGCCTCGTCGAGCACGACATCGACGACCCCAAGCAGCTCGCGAAGGTGATCGAGGACATCGGCGTCAACGGCTACGCGCTCTCGCTGCTCGACGGCAGCGAGGCGGAGTTCAGGATCCGCGTCGTCGAGACCGAGACGTCCGCCGCGCGCAACATCCCCGTTCCGGTCGAGCTGCTCGCCTCGCCGATCTACAGCGGCCTTCGCAACGCCTACGCGAAGCTCGTGGACCAGCTCGGCGCGCCGCCGTTCACCGTGACGGTCGGCAAGGAGACCGAGGTGGCCGAGTCGTTCGAAGAGCTGCGCGCGTATGTCCTCGAGGCGGCGAAGCAGGGCATCCAGGTTTCGCGCTTCAAGGGCCTCGGCGAGATGAACGCCGATCAGCTGTGGGAGACGACGATGGACCCGGCGAAGCGGCTGCTCGTGCGCGTCGACGTCGAGGACGCGACGGCGGCCGACCAGGTCTTCTCGACGCTGATGGGCGATGCGGTCGAGCCGCGCCGCATCTTCATCGAGGAGAACGCCACGAACGTCAAGTTCCTGGACGTCTAAATGAGCGAGCTCGAGACAGGCGCCCTCGGACCGGGCCGGATCGAGTCGCGCGAGCTCGAGCAGGAGATGCGCTCGAGCTTCCTCGACTACGCGATGTCGGTCATCGTCTCGCGTGCGCTGCCCGACGTGCGCGACGGGTTGAAGCCGGTTCACCGCCGCGTCCTCTACTCGATGTGGACGAACGGCAACCGGCCGGGCCGCCCGTACGTGAAGAGCGCGAACATCGTCGGGTACGTGATGGGCAACTTCCATCCGCACGGCGACTCCGCGATCTACGACACGCTCGTGCGCATGGCGCAGCCGTTCTCGCTGCGCTATCCGCTGGTCGACGGCCAGGGCAACTTCGGCTCGATCGACGACGACCCGGCCGCGGCGATGCGCTACACCGAAGCGCGCCTCGCGCGCATCGCCGAGCGCATGCTCGAGGAGCTCGACAGCGACACGGTCGACTTCGAGCCGAACTACGACGAGTCGAAGCAGATCGCGAAGGTCCTGCCGGCGCGGTTCCCGAACCTGCTCGTGAACGGCAGCTCCGGCATCGCGGTCGGCATGGCGACGAACATCCCGCCGCACAACCTCAGCGAGGTGATCGACGCGGTCGTGACGCTGATCGAGAACCCGGCCGCGAACGTCGAGGACCTGATGAAGCACGTGAAAGGCCCCGACTTCCCGACGGGCGCGATCATCGTCGGCCGCTCGGGCATCCGCGATGCCTACCGCACCGGCCGCGGCCGCGTCGTCATGCGCGCGCGCGCGCACATCGAGGAGCTGCGCGGCGGCAAGAGCGCGATCATCATCACCGAGCTTCCGTACGGCGTGAAGAAGGGCGGCGACTCCGGCGTGATCGCGAAGATCGCCGAGCTCGTCAACGACAAGGTGCTTACGGAGATCTCCGATCTGCAGGATCACTCCGACCGCACCGGCATGCGCATCCAGGTCGAGCTGAAGCGCGACGCCGTTCCGCAGGTCGCGCTCAACAAGCTGTTCAAGCACACGCCGCTTCAGTCGACGTTCGGTGTCAACACGGTCGCACTCGTCAACGGGGTGCCGAAGACGCTGTCGCTGCTCGAGATGCTCACGCACTACCTCGACTTCCAGCGCGAGATCGTCACGCGCCGCAGCAAGCACGAGCTGCGTCAGAAGGAGAAGCGCGCGCACATCCTGCAGGGCTATCTGATCGCGCTCGACAACCTCGACGCGGTCATCGCCCTGATCCGCGCGTCCGCCGACACCGAGTCGGCCCGCAACGGCCTGATGGAGCAGTTCGAGCTCTCCGAGCGGCAGGCCGTCGCCATCCTCGAGCTGCGTCTGCGCGCGCTGACCGCGCTCGAGCGCAAGTCCGTCGAGGACGAGTACAAGGACATCCAGGAGCGCATCGGCGAGCTGCGCGACCTGCTCGGCTCCGAGGAGAAGATCGATGCGTTGATCAAGGAAGAGATCCTCGAGCTGAAGGGGATCTACGGTCGCGGTGACGACCGCCGCAGCGAGATCGTCGCCGCCGAAGAGGAGCTCGAGCTCGAGGATCTGATCGCGGAAGAGGACATGGTGATCGCGATCACGCGCTCCGGCTACATCAAGCGGCTACCGGTCACCGCGTACCGCGAGCAGCGGCGCGGCGGCATCGGCGTGATGGGGATGGACCTGAAGGACGAGGATTACATCGAGCATCTCTTCGTCGCGTCGACGCACGACTACATCCTGTTCTTCACGAGCGTCGGGAAGGTCTACCGGCTGAAGGTGCACGAGCTGCCGCTCGGCTCTCGCCAGTCGAAGGGCCGCGCGATCGTGAACCTGCTGCCGTTCCGCCAGGGCGAAGCCGTGCGCGCCGTCATCCAGACGCGGGCGTTCGAGGAGGCCAAGTACCTCCTGTTCGCGACGAAGAACGGCGTCGTCAAGAAGACCGAGCTCGCCGCGTACAACACACCGCTGAAGGCGGACGGGATCATCGCGATCAAGATGCGCGACGGCGACGAGCTCGTGGGTGTCCGCCACTCGACCGGCAACGACGACGTGCTGATGGTGTCGAGGCTCGGCCAGGCGATCCGGTTCTCCGAGCAGAACGTGCGCGCGATGGGCCGCGACGCGTCCGGCGTGCAGGGGATGCGCATGCGCGCGAACGACGAGGTGATCTCCGTCGCGATCGCAGCCGACGACGCCGACCTGCTCGTCGTCACCGAGAACGGCTACGGCAAGCGCACGCGTGTCTCCGAGTATCCGAAGAAGGGCCGCGGCGGCATGGGCGTGAAGACCGTGCAGCTCACCGCGGCGCGCGGGCACCTCGTCGGCGCGCGCGTCGTCCGCGACGGCTACCAGGTGATGCTGATCTCGACCGGCGGCACCGTGATCAAGATGCCCGTCGAGGACGTCAAGCGGCTCGGCCGGTCCACGCAGGGCGTGATCGTGATGCGCCTCCGCGAGGGCGAGCAGGTCTCCTCGCTCGCGCCGGTCGTCGATCCCGGCGACGCCGACGACGAGGAATAACTCCGCGCCGGCCTCGAAAGGGGCCATCGGCGTCACCCTTTCGTGTGGTTTCACTCACTTTCGCTTCCCTTTTGCAAGGGGTAGTGGTAGAAGTGTCAACTGAGGGGTCGGGAGACAGCGAACAAAGGAAACCCTCGGAATGGCGTATTCGAAGAACGTCGACCTGCTCGAGCCGATCGACATGGCCGAGCACCTCGACAAGATCGAGCTCTACCTTGGTCAGGTCTGCGCGATTGCCGGCATCTCGAAGATGCAACTCGATTACTGGACCAACAAGGCCCAGATCCCGACGAAGGGCAAGAAGCAGCGGATCTACGACATGGACGCGGTCGAGACCGTGATGCTGATCAAGCAGGCGAAGGACAAGGGCTTGAACCTCGGCGCTGCGATCGACGCGGCCCGGCGCTTTCGCGAGCGGAAGACCGACTAGCTCGAGTCGCGGTCGCCGAAGGCGGCGAACGCCTTCAGCATCTCGATCGGCACCGGGAACGCGATCGTCGTCGACTGCGACGAGCCGAGCTCGAGCAGCGTCTGCAGGTAGCGCAGCTGCAGCGCGATCGGGTGCTCTTCGATCACGTTCGCCGCGTCCTTCAGCCGCTCCGACGCCTGGAACTCGCCCTCGGCGTTGATCACCTTCGCGCGCCGCTCGCGCTCGGCCTCGGCCTGGCGCGCCATCGCGCGCTGCATGCCCTGCGGGATCTCGACGTCCTTGACCTCGACGATCGAGACCTTGATGCCCCACGGCCCGGTCGCCTGGTCGATGATCTCCTGGAGGATCGCGTTGATTTTCTCGCGCTCCGAGAGCAGCTCGTCGAGCTGGTGCTGGCCGAGCACGCTGCGCAGCGTCGTCTGTGCGATCTGAGACGTCGCGACCATGAAGTTCTCGACCTGGACGATTGCGTCCTGCGGGGCGACAATCCGGAAGTACGCGACCGCGTTGACGCGCACCGGCACGTTGTCCTTCGTGATCACTTCCTGTGGCGGGATGTTGAGCGTGATCGTGCGCAGGTCGACGCGGACCATCCGGTCGACGACGGGGATCAGCCAGATGAGCCCCGGGCCTTTCGGCTGCGGGAAGAGCCGCCCGAGCCGGAAGACGATGCCGCGCTCGTACTCGCGGAGGACCTTGATCGCGGCGATCGCGTAGAGCGCGAGGAAGAACAGAATCACGACGAGCACCACGACGATGACGGTCATGTGGCGATCCTATGCACCTGGAGGGTCAAGCCGTCGAGCGCGACCACCGAGACGTGGTCCCCGGGCTCGAGGGGCTCATCGGAGACCGCACGCCAGAGCTCGCCGTGCACGTGCACCTGCCCGCTCGGCGCAACGACGCCCTGCATCCCCACGATCTCCTCCGGCCCGACCCGGACCGGCTGCCGGCGGGCCGCAATCGACTTGCTCACCGCGAACGCCCACGCGCCGCCGAGCACCACGGTCACGGTTGCGATCAACGGCATGTCGACGTGGTACGGCGCCGGCGCGTTGTGGAACAGCGTCGCTAATCCGAACGCCATCGCGACGAGCCCCGAGACGGTCAGCGCTCCGTGCGTCGTCACGTGCGCATCGATCACGAGCAGCGCCGCGCCGAGCACGACGAGCATCAGGCCGGCCCACGAGATCGGCAGGATCGACAGCCCGAAGAGCGCGCACACCATGCAGATCGCGCCGAACGCGCCCGGGATGACGATGCCCGGATGGAAGAGCTCGAACGCCAGCCCGACGATCCCCGCGAGGAAGAGCAGCGACACGATGTTCGGGTCGATCAGGGTTGAGAGGAATCGCGTCAGGAACCCGGGGCTCACGTCGACGATCTGCGCGTTCGCGGTGTGCAGCGTGAAGTGGCGCGGCCCGGCCGTTTTCCGACCGTCGATCGTGTTCAGCAGCTCAGGTAGCGACGGCGAGATCAGGTCGACGACGTGACGCCGGAGCGCTTCCTGGTCGGTGAGGTTCGACGCGACGCGCACCGCGTTGTTCGCCCACGTTCCATTTCGGCCGTGGGAGATCGCGAGACCGCGCAGCGACGCGGCCGCGTCGTTGATGTCCTTCCGGCGCAGGTCGCTGCCGATGTTCTGGCCGCTGCCCTCGATCGGCGTGGACGAGCCGATGTTCGTGTCCGGCGCCATCGCGAGGACGTCCGCCGCCTCGGAGATCCACACGCCGGCGGATGCTGCGCGGGCGCCTTCCGGCGACACGTAGACGATCACCGGGATCTTCAGCGCGAGCTCCTTCTGCACGATCTTGCGCATCGAGTCCTCGAGGCCACCGGGCGTGTCGAGCACGATCACCGCGGCCGAGTAGCCGTGCGACTGCGCATGGCCGAGCTCACTGTTCAGCCAGCTCTGCGTGACCGGGTTCACGTCCTGCGCGAAGTGGATGGCGAGCACCTTCGGCGCAGCCTGAGCGGCGGCAGGAGCCACGAGGGCCAGCAGGAGCACCGCGGGCAGCAGGCGTCTCACCGTGCGGACATTGTGCCGAGCCACACGTCATAGCCGCGCTCGAGCCGCTCGAGCACGTCCACCAGGAGATCGAGCCGGTCCCGCTCGACGTGGCCGGCGCCGGGAAACGACGCGCCGCCGACGTTGATCCCGATCCCGAGGACGACCCGGTCCGTCGCCTCGGCGAGGATCCCGGCCGCCTTGCGCCCGTCGACCAAGACGTCGTTCGGATGCTTGATCGACGCGCGCGGGCCGATTGCCTCCGCAACTGCTCGCGCGGCGACGAGGGTCAACGCGGGCCAGCGGGCGAGCGGCGGCGGGGGATAGAGCGCGACCGAGAACATCAGCCCCGAGTCGACCCAGGTGCGCCCGAGCCGCCCGCGGCCGTCCGCCTGGCGCTCGGCGAGGGCGACGGCGCCGTGGGCAGCATCCGCCGGCAGCATCCGCTGCGTCGTCGGCGCCTCCTCGGCCCAGTGGTACTCGCGCCCGTAGGAGCCGCGCAGCACCGGCGAGACCACCTCGGGGCGAAGCACGGTCACTAGAGTAGGCGCGTGCAACCTTCGCCGCGGCGTGCCCGTCGAATCGTGAGAGACCTGCGGCCCGACGGACCGCTCGTCTACGAGAGGCTCTCCGATCCCATTCTCGTCCGACGTGCCAGAGACGGTGACAAGCTCGCGCTCGCAGCGCTGTGCGAGCGCCACGCGCCTCGCGTGGAGCGGATCGCGCTCCACGTCCTCCGCGATCCCGAGGACGCCCGCGACGCCGCGCAGGAGTCGCTCGTGAAGCTCGTGCAGCGGATCGGGCAGTTCCGCGGACAGTCGCAGTTCTCCACCTGGCTGCATCCCCTCGTCGTGAACACGTGCAAGGACGTCGCGCAGGCGCGCTGGGCGCGGCGCACGGAGCTGCTCGTCGACGACACGCGGGTCGCCCTCGACGGCGATCCCCAGCGTGAGCTCGCTGCCGCCGAGACGCGCCGCGAGCTCGGCCGCTGCCTCGCCGAGCTGCCGTCCGCGCAGGCGACCGTCGTCGCGCTGAAGGACGCCTTCGACGTCTCGTTCGAGGAGATCTCCGAGGCGACCGGCATGCCGGTCGGGACAGCGAAGTGCTACGCCCACCGCGGCCGCAACGGGCTACGCGAGAGACTGTCCGCGTGAGCGACGTGGTGATGGACAAGGCCGCGATCGAGGCGG
>DATAUN010000127.1:0-15479 GCA_036268235.1 Gaiellaceae bacterium | reverse complement strand
GCGGGCTAGTCGACCGAGGCGGTCGCCGCCAGCCCTGCGGCGGCGCGCAGCGCGTCGGCCTTGTCGGTGCGCTCCCACGTGAAGTCGTGGTCGTCGCGGCCGAAGTGGCCGTACGCGGAGGTCTTCAGGTAGATCGGGCGGCGCAGGTCGAGGTCGCGAAGGATCGCGCCCGGCCGCAGGTCGAAGTGCTCGTCGACGAGCGTCTCGATCTTCGCCACCGGCACGTGCTCCGTGCCGAACGTCTCGACGAGCACCGAGAACGGCCGCGCGACGCCGATCGCATACGCGACCTGGATCTGGCAGCGGTCGGCGAGGCCCGCCGCGACGACGTTCTTCGCGACGTAGCGCGCGGCGTACGCAGCCGAGCGGTCGACCTTCGTCGGGTCCTTGCCGGAGAACGCGCCGCCGCCGTGCGGCGCGGCGCCTCCGTAGGTGTCGACGATGATCTTGCGGCCGGTCAGTCCGGTGTCGCCCATCGGGCCGCCGATCACGAACTTGCCCGTCGGGTTGACGTAGACGAAGTCGGGATCGTCGAAGCTCTTCTCGTCGTAGAGGTCGCGCGGCAAGATCGGCCGCAGCACCTGCTCGATCAGGTCGGGCTTGATCATCGAGTCGGCGTCGAGTCCTTCGCGGTGCTGCGTCGAGATGAGCACGCGCTCGATCTCGACCGGCGTGCGCTTGCCCTCCGCGTCGACGTCGTAGCGCACCGAGACCTGCGCCTTGCCGTCCGGCCGCAGGTACGGCAGCACGTCGGCCTTGCGCACCTCGGACAGGCGCTTTGCGATGCGATGCGCGAGCATGATCGGCAACGGCATCAGCTCGCGCGTCTCGTTCGACGCGTAGCCGAACATCATCCCCTGGTCGCCGGCGCCGACGCGGTCGAGCGGATCGTCGTCCCCGGGATCGTGCTGAACCTCGTATGCGTTGTCGACGCCCTGCGCGATGTCCGGCGACTGCTCGTCGATCGCGACGACGACCCCGCACGTCTCGGCGTCGAAGCCGTACTTGGCGCGCGTGTAGCCGATCGCCTTCACCGTCTCGCGCGCGATGCGCGGGATGTCGATGTAGTGCTCGGTCGTCAGCTCGCCCGCGACGACGATCAGGCCTGTCGTGATCAGCGTCTCGCACGCGACACGGCTTTCCGGGTCGTGCGACAGCGCCGCGTCGAGCACGGCGTCGGAGATCTGATCGGCGATCTTGTCGGGGTGGCCCTCGGTTACCGACTCCGAGGTGAAGAGAAAGCTGCGCTCCGGCATTTCGCCCGAGGGTACCGGAAGCTCGTCAGGAGGTTTTCAGGAACGCGACGAGCGATTCGACGCCGTTGCTGTGCGAGCCATAGAAGAGCAGCGAGCGAAGCGGCTTGAGGTTCGCGAGGTCCGACGGCGGCAGCTTCTGATTCGCGAGCTTCGCGAGCGCCTCGACGGCGGTAACGGCGTCCTTCAGGTCGACGAACACGAAGCCTTGGTTCGCGCTCGGCAGCCCGGCCCCGGACTGCGCCTCCTTGAAGATCGCATCGTTCGCGAGCCGGCCGACGCTGCCCTTCAGCTCGGCAAGTGCCGTCTGGCTGTCGGTCGCGACGACCTCGTCGCCGAGGCGCCCGTAGTAGAGGTCGATCGAGCCGAGGTCGAGCTGCTCGAGCGTGCCGCCGTCGACCTTCGTCGGCACGGGCTTCGCCTGGCCGCCGCTCAGCTTCTTCAGGATCTGCGCGACGCTCGTCATCACCTGCTTCGGGTCGGCGGGCTTGGCAGCGATCGTCACGTCGGGGAGCGGCCTGCCGGGACGCACGTACAGGATCATCGGTCCGTTCAGCGCCTTGACGAGCTGCGCGATGTTCGTGCCGAGCCGCGGCGAGAAGGTGCGGAGCACGCCGAGGTTGCCGCTGACCGTGCCGCGGTTCTTGCTTCCGTCGAAGCTCGCCGCAAGGATCGCGCCGGATGGGATCTGGTCCGCGAGGGAGCTCGTCGTCACTTCGGATGCACCAGCGCCCTTCACGTGCAGCTCGAGCTTGACCGCGCCGTCGCTCGAGCTCAGTGCGGCCGCGATCCAGCCCGCCGAGCTCGTCGCTCCCTTCAGTTGCCCGCGCAGCGAGGGTACGACCCTCTGCAACAGCGCGCCGGCGACGGCGCCGATTCCGGCGGGAGTGATAAACGCGCTCGCGATCGCATCGCCGGCGCCCGGAAGTGTCTTGGCCGCCTCGGTGTACGCCGGATCGGTTGCGAGCTGCGCGTTGCGGTTTTTCAGCGCGTCGAGGAACGGCTGCGTGTCGGCGAACGCCGTCCAGCCGCCGATCGTCGTGTGCAGCTCCTTCGCGGACCCGCTGCTCAGCTGACGGTCGAACGCCTTCTGGTTCGTCGGCTGCGTCAGCCCGACCGCGCCGAGCTTGCCGTTCACCCGGAGCACCGCGATGTCGAGCTGCGGACCGATCGACGACTCGAGCCCCTTCAGACTGATGCCTTCCTGCGTCGCGTCGGCGCTCAGAACACGAAGCGCTCGCGGGCCGAACGAGAACTTGTCGAGGATCTGCTTCGCGCTCGTGAGCTGGCCGGAGCGGACGTTCGTATCGATCGTCAGGTACGCGAGCGCGTTCGCCGGGACGAGCGTGGCCGCGTCCGGCGCCGAGCTCGCTTTCCCCCCACAGCCCGCGACCACCACGGCGAGCGCGACGATCGCTGCCAGGCGCAACCTCATCGACGCGCGATCCTACTCCTTGCTCGGCCGGCGCCCCATCAGGCTGCCCGCGAGCTCGTGGATCGGCTTGCCTTCGAGCGCCGCACACACGCCCTCGGTGATCGGAAGCTCGACGCCGATGCGGTGCGAGAGATCTCGGAGTGCCGGCGCCGTCGTCAGCCCTTCGACGACCTGGCCGATCTTCGCGCGCGCCTCGTCGGCCGTCGCGCCGCGCGCGATCAGTTCTCCCGCACGCCGGTTGCGCCCGCTCGGGTGAAAGCACGTCACGAGCAGGTCGCCCATGCCGGCGAGGCCGGAGAACGTCTCGGAGGACGCGCCCGCCGCCTCGCCGAGTCGCGCCATCTCGGCGAGCCCGCGCGTGATCAGCGCGGCCTTCGCGTTGTCGCCGAGCCCGAGCCCGTCGACGCCGCCCGCCGCAAGCGCGATCACGTTCTTCGCCGCGCCGCACAGCTCGACCCCGACGACGTCGCTGTTCACGTACACGCGGAAGAGCGACGAGTTGATCGCGTCCTGCAGCCGAAGTGCGAGCGACTCGTCCTCGGACGCGATCACCGTCGCGCCGGGCAGCCCCTCGAGCACCTCCTCGGCCATGTTCGGACCGGAGAGCACGGCGACGGGACGGCCGTGCACGAGCGTCGACAGCCGCGCGCCCGTCTCCGGGTCGAGGCCTTTCGTGAGCGAGAGGATCGGAGCCCTGCCGCCGATGTGCGCGAGCACTTCGGCGTACGCGTGGCTCGGCACCGCGATCGCGACGAGATCGGCCTCGGCGAACGGCGCCGTCTCGAGCGCGTCGCGGCGCGCGACGAAGACGTCGTGGCCGCGTTCGCGGAGCAGGTGGGCGAACGCGGTGCCCCATGCCCCCGCTCCGACGACGACCGCCCGCACGTCAGCTCCTCTGGCGGAAGTCGATGACCACCGGGATCCCCTCGAGCTCGAGTCGCTCGCGCAGCTGGTTCTCGACCCAGTACGCGTAGTCGCGCGTCACGAGCCCGGGATCGTTGACGGTGAACCGGAAGCGCGGCGGACGCGTCGCAACCTGCGCGCCGTAGAGCAGGTTCAGCCGGCGATGTCCCTTGGACGGCGCCTGGCGCAGCTCCTTCAGCTCGGCGATCAGCTTGTTCAGGTCGGCCGTTGATATACGACTGATATATCGGTCATATATCTCGGCGACCTTGTCGAGCAGGCGCGAGACCCCGCGGCCGGTGAGCGACGAGACGGTGATGAAGTCCGGCCGCTGCCGGAGCCGGCGCTGGAGCTCCGGGCGGACATCCTCGATCGTGACGTTGCCGATGTCCCACTTCGAGAGGACGATCAGGGTCGCGCAATGCGCCTTGCGCGCGACCTCGACGGCGGTGATGTCGCCCTCGACGATCCCCTCGCTCGCGTCGATCAGGACGAGCGCGACGTCGGCGCGCTGCGCCGCTTCGAGCGCGCGGAGCTCCGAGTAGTAGTCGATTCCCTGCCGCTGCTTCCGCTTGCGTCGCAGGCCCGCGGTGTCGATGAGCTGGAAGGTCCGATCGCCGTGCTCGATCATCGTGTCGATCGTGTCGCGCGTCGTCCCCGGCACCTCGGAGACGATCGTGCGCTCGGAGCCGACGAGCTTGTTGTAGAGCGAGGACTTGCCGACGTTCGGCCGGCCGAGGATCGCAACACGGATCGCGTCGCCCGGGGCGCTGCGCGACGACTCGCCCGGGAGCAGGTCGAGGATCTCGTCGAGCAGGTCGCCGGTGTTCGAACCGTGGAGCGCCGAGATCGGGAACGGCTCGCCGAACCCGAGGCGGTAGAACTCGTGCGCGAGCGCCTCCTGCGACGGGTCGTCGACCTTGTTCGCGAGCACAAGCACCGCCTTGTGCGACTCGCGCAGGATCTGCGCGAGCTCCTCGTCGCCCGGCGTGACGCCCGCGCGCGCGTCGACGACGAACAGCACGAGGTCCGCCTCCTTGATCGCAGTGCGCGCCTGCTCGGCGATCTGGCGCGTGATCGGGCTCGGGTCGGCGATGTCGACGCCGCCGGTGTCGATCAGCAGGAAGTGCTTGCCATTCCACTCGCAGATGAACTCCTTCCGGTCGCGAGTCGTGCCCTGCGTCTCGTGCACGACCGCCTGGCGCGTCGAGGTGAGCCGGTTGACGAGCGTCGACTTGCCGACGTTCGGGAAACCGACGATCGCGACCGTGCCCTCGAGCTTCGCGGGCTCCTCGACGACGATCTCGCTCATACCGGCGGCACGAGTCCCGGCGGCCGGCCCTGCACGTGCACCTCTGCCAACCAGTCGAAGAGGACGTTGATGCGGCGTTCGATCTCCACAGTGCCTTCCTTGTAGCCGCGGCCGCCCTTCGGCAGTCCGTCGAGGAGAAACGGCTCGCCGAACGCAACCGAGCACGGCGCGAAGTTGCCGATGTTCCAGAACTGCGTACCGTAGACGGCGACCGGCACGACGGGGACGTTCTCCTGGATCGCCACCATCGCCGCGCCGGGCTGCGCCGTGCCGGGCCGTCCGTGCCGCTGGCGCGCCCCCTCCACGAAGAGCCCGACGATGTGCCCATTGCGCGCCTCGGTCCGCATGCGCCGCACGGCGTCGCGGTCGGACTCGCCACGACGAATCGCGATTGCGCCATGCACGCGCAGAAAGCTGCCGAGCAACGGGTAGTTCGCGGCCTCCGCCTTCGCAACGAACCACACGGTGCGCGGCGAGACGACACCGACGAGCGGGATGTCGATCCAGTGAAGATGGTTGATGGCGTAGACGAGGCCGCCGGTCGCAGGAACGCGGTCGGTGCCGTACGCGCGAGCGCGCGTAAAGAAGCGCGTCGGCCAGCCCATGTAGATCCGCCCGATCGACCAGGCGGCGTCCTCGCGCGTCACGGCGTCGCGAGCGAGCGCGCGCGAACGAGCTCTTCGATCTGCCCCACCACGTCACCGACCTCGAGCTCGGTCGTGTCGATCCGCACGGCATCCTCGGCCGGCTGCATTCGCTCGCGGTCGCGCTTGTCGCGTGTGCGCAGGTCGGTTGCAAGCGCGTCGGCGCCAATGTCCGGGCGCTCGGCCTGGCGGCGTCGCGCGCGAATCTCCGGGTCGGCCTGCAGATAGACCTTCACGGCTGCGTCCGGCGCGACGACGGTGCCGATGTCGCGACCCTCGATGACGACGTCGCCGCGCGCACCGAGCTCGCGCTGCCGCGCACGCATCACTTCGCGCACCGCGGGATGGCGTGCGACGACGGAGACCATGCGGTCGATGCGCGACTGCCTGATCGCGGAGGTGACGTCGACGCCGGCGATGAACACGCGGCCTTCCTCGTCGAACGTGACCGGGTTGCGGCGGGCGAGCTCGCCGAGCGGGTCGGGCTCACCGAGCGGCAGGCCTTCGCGCATCGCGAGCCAGGTGAGCGCGCGGTACATCGCACCGGTATCGAGGTACCGGAAATCGAGGCGCTCGGCGAGCTTGCGCGCGACAGTGCTCTTGCCGGCCCCGGCCGGTCCGTCGATGGCGACAATCATGTGGTCAGCTGGCCTACGAGGTCGTAGAAGCCGGGGAAGGATACTGCCACGCTCTCGGCGCCCTCGACTTCCACCCCCTCGCGGCTCGCAAGCCCTGCAACAGCGCCGAGCATTGCAATGCGATGGTCGCCCCGCGCCTCGACTCGACCGCCGCGCGGCCGCGCCGGAATCCCGGTGACGACGAACCCGTCTTCCTCGCCGCGCGCGCGCACGCCGATCGCGCGTAGCGCATCGACGAGCGCCTCGATGCGATCGGTCTCCTTGTGGCGCAGCTCGCCCGCGCCGTACACCCAGCTCTCGCCGCGCGCGTGCGCGGCGAGCAGCGCGAAGAGCGGCAGCTCGTCGATCAGCAGCGGGACTTCGGGCGAGCGGATCGTCGTCGCCGTCAGCTCGGCCGAACGTACTTCGATGTCGCCGACATGCTCGAGGCCGAGCTTGCGGCGCGCGAGGATCCCGACGCGGCCGCCCATGCGCTCGAGCACGTCGAGAAGCCCCGTGCGGCGCGGGTTGAGGTTGACGTCGTGGATCGTGATGCGCGATTCGGGGACGATCGTCGCGGCGACAATGAAGGGCGCCGCCGACGAGAAGTCGCCGGGCACGTCGACCGAACCGAGCTGAAGCCGTTCCGGCGGGTCGACGCTGACCGAGTTCGGCCGTGAGGTGACCTGCACGCCCGCCTGACGGAGCATCAGCTCGGTGTGGTCGCGTGTCGGCACCGGCTCGATCACCGTCGTGCGCCCCACTGCACCGAGGCCGGCGAGCAGGATCGCCGACTTGACCTGAGCGCTCGCGACCGGCAGCTCGTAGTCGATCGCGTTCAGCGGGCCGCCCGTGACGGTCAGCGGCAGCCGTCCGTCGGTCGTCTCGATCTGCGCGCCCATCAGACGGAGCGGCCCTGCGATCCGCTCCATCGGCCGCGACGAGAGCGACTCGTCGCCCGTGAGCGTGAACACACCGTCCTGGAACGCGAGCAGCCCCGTGATCAGGCGTGCCAGCGTGCCGGCGTTACCGCAGTCGATCTCCGCGGAGCGCAGCCCGCGCAGACCGACGCCGTGCACGGTGAGCGTGTCGCCGTCGTCGTCCACCTCGACTCCCAGCGCGCGCACGGCGCCGAGCGTCGACTCGGTGTCCTCGGAGCGGCCGAAACCGCTTACGACCGTTTCTCCGTCGGAGATCGCTCCGAGCAGCAGCGACCGGTGCGAGATCGACTTGTCGCCCGGGACCGCGAAGTGCCCCGACAAACCGGAGGACGGCTCAACCTTCATCGAGCACCGCCGAGACGTCCACGCCGTACCCCTGGCTCTCGAGCAGCCGCGCTGCGCGCTCGGCCTCGCCTTCGCCGCCGACGAGCAGCGTCAACGTGCCGCCGCGCTCGGGCGAGAAATGGTGCAGCTCGAAGTCCTCGATGTTGATCCGTTCCGCACCGAGCGCCTGCGTGATCCCCGCGAGCACGCCGGGGCGGTCGGGCACGTGCACGCGCAGGCGCTGCAGCTCGCCGGGATCCGGGTACTCGCGCTCGAGCATCCGCCGGCGGTTGCCCGCCGCCTCACCGATCCACCGCGCGAGGAAGCCCGCGTCGCCCTGCTCGAGCGCCGCCTCGACCTGCTCGATGCGGCGGCGGTGCTCCTGCAGCGCGTCGCGCACGGCATCGGCGTTGTCGAGGAAGATGTCGACCCAGATGCGCGGGTTCGCGCCTGCGATGCGCGTCATGTCGCGCAGCGACCCGCCTGCGTGCGTGAGCGGGTCGTGTCCCTCCACACGCGAAGCGCCGGTCTGGTTCGCGACGATGTTCGCGAGCACGTGCGGCACATGGCTCGTCATTGCGACGAGCCGGTCGTGTGCATCGGCGTCGATCGCGACGGGAGTCGCGCCGAGGTCGGAGACGAAGCCGTGCACGAGACGGTGGCGGTCGGGATCGGTGTGCGCGACAGGCGTCAGGAACCACGTTGCGCCCTCGAACAGCCGCTCGCTCGCGTGCTCCGGCCCGCGCGCCTCAGAGCCGCAGATCGGATGACCGCCGACGAAGCGTGGCGAGCCGTTCGCGGCGCGAACGACGGACGCCTTCGTCGAGCCGACATCCGTGACGGTCGCCTCGCCGCTTGCCTCGAGCACGTCGGCGACGACCGAGGGAAGCTGCGCGATCGGCGCCGCGACGACGACGAGAGCCGCATCGCCGACCGCCTCTTCGAGCGACGCAGCCGGAAGGAGCGCCTCACGCGCCACTGCACCGGCGAGCACCTCGGGGTCGGGATCCCAGCCCGCGACGTCGTCGCCGCGCCGCCGCGCGGCGAGCGCGGCTGAGGTTCCCATCAGCCCGGTTCCAATGACTGCGATCCGCATCCGAGCCCCATGGTGTCAGACACCCTCAAGGTGTCTGACACCATTCGCGGCGATGGTGACCTCGACCCCGCCTGCGCTCGTCGCGCAGCTCCATGCCGACGAGGCCGCGCTCGCGACCGCGATCACCGCGTGGGCCGGCAACGGCACGACGCCGGCAACGGTCGTCAAGCTGGCGGTCGACCGCGAGCGGCTGATGCGCCAGATCGCGCTTGCCAAGCAGAGCTCCACCGCGGTCCTGAAGCTCGCACCGGACGAGACCGACGACGTCAAGGCGGAGCGAGACCTGTTGAAGCTCGGCCGCAGCACGCCGCCGCCGAAGGGCCAGATCGAGCTGAGGCCCGCGCCGCCCGCGACGAAGCTCCTCGGCTGGTACCAGGAGGCGCAGCAGCGGTTCGGTGTGCGCTGGCAACTGCTTGCCGCGATCAATTTCATCGAGAGCGCGTTCGGCCGCGTCCGTAACGAGAGCGGCGACGGCGCGCAGGGGCCGATGCAGTTCGAGCCGGCGACCTGGAAGGCCTACGGGCTCGGTGGCAACATCCACGACACACGCGACGCGATCATGGGCGCGGCGAACTATCTCGCCGCGAACCACGGCAGCACCGACGAGCGCACCGCGCTCTTCCACTACAACCCGTCTCCGCTCTACGTCGACGCGGTGCTGCACTACGCGCACCGCATCGCGCATGTGCCGACCGCGTTCCTCGAGTACTACGCGCGCTGAGCGGCCATGAGCTCGGCCAGGCGGAACGCCAGGTCGAGCGACTGCCGCGCATTGAGGCGCGGGTCGAGCAGCGTCTCGTACCGCGACGACAGATGCTCCTCGAGCACGTCGTCGGCGCCGCCGAGGCACTCGGTGACGTTCTCGCCGGTGAACTCGAGATGCACGCCGCCGGGCCACTCGCCGACCTCCCAGCACGCCGCGAAGAAGCCTTCGATCTCGGTCATGATCGTGTCGAAGCGGCGCGTCTTGCGGCCGTCGGCGGTGCGGATCGTGTTTGCGTGCATCGGGTCGGACGCCCAGAGCACCGGGTGTCCTTCGTCCCGCACCGCGCGCAGGAGCGGCGGCAGCAGCTCCCGCACTCTGTCGGCGCCCATGCGCGCGTAGAACGTGAGCCGGCCCGGCACGCGCAGCGGATTCAGCTTCTCGCACAGCTCGATCGCGTCCTCGGGCGTCGCCGCGGGGCCGAGCTTCACGCCGAGTGGGTTGTGTACCCCCGCGAAGAACTCGACGTGCGCGTCGTCGAGCCCGCGCGTGCGCTCACCGATCCAGAGCAGGTGCGCCGAGCAGTCGTACCAATCGCCGGTCAGCGAGTCGCTGCGCGTCAGGCCCTCCTCGTAGTCGAGCAGCAGACCTTCATGCGAGGTGAAGACGTCGACCTCGTGCAGGCGACGCTCGGCGGCGAGATCGATCCCACACGCGGCCATGAACGCGAGCGCACGCTCGATGTCCAGCGCGAGCCGCTCGTAGCGCTGACCCTCCGGCGAGGTCGAGACGAAGTCCTTGTTCCAGAGGTGAACCTGCGTCAGGTCGGCGTAGCCGCCCTTCGTGAACGCGCGCAGCAGGTTGAGCGTCGAAGCAGACTGGTTGTAGCCCTCGAGCATCCGCTGCGGATCGGGAATGCGCGCCGCTGCGTTCGCCTCGTCGCCGTTCACCATGTGGCCGCGGAAGCTCTGGATCTCCTCGCCGCCCACGGTCTCGGTCGCGTCCGAGCGCGGCTTCGTGAACTGGCCGGCGATCCGCCCGACCTTCACGACCGGCAGCGTCGCGCCGTACGTGAGCACGGCGGACATCTGCAGCATGATCTTCAGCTTCTCGCGGATGCGCATCGTCGAGATCTCGTTGAACGACTCGACGCAGTCGCCCGCCTGAAGCAGGAACGCGCGGCGGTCGATCGCCTTCGCGAGGTTGTCGCGGAGCGCGCGCGCCTCGCCCGCGAAGACGAGCGGCGGGCTCGCCTTCAGCCGCGCGATCGCCGCATCGGCGATAGCGCCGTCCGGCCACTCGGGCTGCTGCAACGCGCGCTTCTCGCGCCACGAGTCGGGGCTCCAGGTCGAAGGGGTGACGGCCATTTCCTCAGTGTAGATGCGGCCTTCCTCTAAGCTGGCCAGCCTTATGCGTGTCTTCTCCGGCATCCAACCGACGGGTGCGAAGCACATCGGCAACTACATCGGCGCCATGCGCCAATACGTCGCGACGCAGGACGCGAACGAGGGCGACGCCTTCTTCTGCATCGTCGACCTGCACTCGATCACGACCGACTACGACCCGAAGGACCTCCACGACACGACGATCGACCTCGCCGCGCTGCTCTTCGCGGTGGGTCTCGATCCCGAGCGCTGCACGCTCTTCCTGCAGAGCCACGTGACCGCGCACGCCGAGGCGGCTTGGCTGCTTTCGGCCGTCACCGGGTTCGGGCAACTCGGCCGAATGACCCAGTTCAAGGACAAGGGCGACGGCAAGGAGTTCGTCTCCGCCGGGCTCTTCACCTACCCGGTGCTGATGGCGGGCGACATCCTTCTCTATCAGACGGACATCGTCCCGATCGGGGACGACCAGCGGCAGCATCTCGAGCTCGCGCGCGACGTCGCGCAGCGATTCAACGCGCGCTACGGCGAGACGTTCAAGGTCCCGCAGGGGGTCTACCCCGAGGTCGGCGCGCGGATCATGGACCTCCAGGAGCCGGCGAAGAAGATGGCGACGACGGGCGGCACGCCGCAGGGCACCGTCCTGCTGCTCGACGAGCCGGACACGATCCGCAAGAAGTTCAAGACGGCGGTGACGGACTCAGGCCGCGAGATCCAGTACGCGCCCGACGAGAAGCCCGGGGTGTCCAACCTGATCGAGATCCTCTCGGTCGCAAGCGGGCGCACGATTCCCGAGGTCGAGGCGGCGTTCGAGGGCCGCGGCTACGGCGACCTGAAGGGCGACGTCGGCGAGGCGGTCGTCGAGCTCGTGGCGCCGATCCAGGAGCGCTACCGGGAGCTGCGCTCCGACGAAGCCGAGCTGCGGCGCCTGCTCGCGATCGGCGCCGACAAGGCGCGCGAAGTCTCAGCGCCGACCCTGCGCCAGATGTACGAGCGCATGGGCTTCGTCGCGCCCTAGCTCGCGCCATTCGCCGGGCGCAAGTCCGTCGACGGTGAGGTTCGCATAGCGGGAGCGGTGCAGCCGGCGGACGCGGTGACCCACTGCTTCCAGCATGCGCTTCACCTGGCGGTTGCGTCCTTCGTGGATCGTCAGCTCGATGTGCGCGCCGTCGATGCGCCGCACGTCGGCCGGCCGCGTCGGGCCGTCTTCGAGCTCGACACCGTCGCGCAGCCGCTGCAAGTCGGCATCGGTCGGCTGCGTCCAGCACTCGACCTCGTAGACCTTGTCGACCTCGTAGCGGGGGTGCGCGAGCGTGTGCGCGAGGTCACCGTCGTTCGTCAGCAGCAGCGCGCCGGTCGTGTCGGCGTCGAGCCGGCCGACCGGGACCACACGCGACTCGTGCTGCACCAGGTCGACGACGGTGCGCCGGCCCTGCGGATCGCTCGCGGTCGTGACGACACTCGCGGGCTTGTTCAGGAGGACGTAGGCGAGCTGTTGTTTCGCGAGCGGCTCGCCGTCGAGGCTCACCTCGTCGCCGGGCTGCACGACCGTGTTGAGTTGTCCCACTTCACCGTTCACCGTGACGCGCCCGGCCTTGATCAGCTCGTCGGCCTTGCGCCGCGAGGCAACCCCCGCGCGGGCGAGCCACGCGTTCAGGCGCATCAGGCGGAGAAGCGAGGGTCCTGCGCCGCGATGACTTTTGCGAGCAGTTCCTCGAGCGTCGTCAGCTCACTCGGCGTGAGCATGAAGAAGAACTCGTCGTCGATGCCCTTGTGGACGGCGCGCAGCTTGGCGAGCTCCTTCTTGCCGGCGGGCGTCATCGTGACGACGTGGCGGCGGCGGTCGGCCGGATCGCGGCGGCGCTCGATCAGCCCCGCCTCCTCGAGCTCGTCGAGCACGCCCACGAGGTAGCTGCGGTCATAACAGAGTGCGTCGGCGATCGTCGCCTGCGTCTCGCTCGCGCCCTCGTCGAGCACGGCGAGCACGCCGTAGGAGTACGGCGTCCGGCCGGCGCCGTCGTAGCTCTCGACCGTCTTGTCCTTGACCAGCGTGCCGAGCCGCTTCAACAGGAATCCGGGGCTCTTCAGAAGCTCTCTCGGTGCCCTCACAAGCTCGTTGATCACCATTTCGTCATGAAGTGTAGCGCGTCCGATAGTGGTTGTGTATAATCGTGGTGTAAGCCAACGATTGGAAGGTTGTATCGATGAGCTCCACCGCTTTTCCCCGGCGCTACGGCGCACTCGCACTGATCGTGATCGCCCAGTTCATGGTCGTGCTCGACGTCTCGATCGTCAACGTGGCCCTCAACGCCCTCAAGCACTCGCTCGGCTTCTCCGAGAGCGGGCTGCAGTGGGTCATCACCTCCTACGCGATCGTCTTCGGCGGCTTCCTGCTGCTCGGTGGACGGCTCGCTGACCTCTTCGGCCGCCGGCGCGTCTTCGCGATCGGCGTCCTCGTCTTCGTCATCGGCTCTGCTCTGTGCGGCCTCGCGTGGTCGTCGGGCTCGCTGATCGCGTTCCGCGCCCTCGAGGGCTTCGGCGGCGCGCTCTTCGCCCCGGCCGGCCTCTCGCTGCTGATGACCGCGTTCCCCGAGGGGAACGGGCGCAGCCGCGCGATCGCGATCTGGGGCGCGGCCTCGGGTAGCGGCGGCGCAGCCGGCGTGCTCCTTGGCGGCATCCTCACCTCGTACACCAGCTGGCCGTGGATCTTCCTGATCAACGTGCCGGTCGGGCTCGCGGTGATCGCGCTCGTTCCTCGCTACCTCATCGAGGCGAAGCGGATCGACGTCGCCCGCCACTTCGATATCGGCGGCGCGCTGACGATCACCTCGTCGCTGATGCTGTTCGTCTACGGCCTGACGTCCGCGAGCCAGCACGGGTGGAGCTCTGGGACAGCGGCAATCTCGTTCGCCGCTTCGGCCGCTCTGCTGACGCTCTTCGTCGGCATCGAGCGCCGGGCCGCGTCGCCGTTGATGCCGCTCGGGATCTTCCGCGTGCGGACGCTCGCGGCAGGCAACATCGTCACGGTCGCACTCGCGTCGATCGCGTTCTCGAACTTCTTCCTGCTGGCGCTCTATCTGCAGCAGGTGCTCGGGTACTCGGCGGCGCAGAACGGCGTCGCGTTCCTGGCGATCGCGCTCACAATCGCGGTCATGTCGAACTTCGCCGGCCCGCTCGTGCGCCGCTTCGGCGCGCGTCCGGTCCTCGCGACGGGGCTCTCGCTGATGGTCCTGTCGGAGGCGTGGCTGCTCCGGTTGCCGGTGCACGGAAACTACGTGACCGATCTGTTGCCGTCGTTCCTGCTGATGGGGCTCGGGATGGCACTGTCGTGGGTGTCGGTGACGATCGCTTCGCTCGCCGGCGTCTCGCCGGCGGACGCCGGGATCGCTTCCGGGATCACGAACACGTCTCGTCAGATCGGGGGCGCGGTCGGGCTCGCCGTCGTGACGACGATCGCGTCGGCGCGCACCGGCGAATCGGCCTCGGTGCTGACGCACGACTTCCATCAGGCGTTCGTCGCGCTGTTCGGGCTGGTCGTCGCCGCGCTCATCGTGGCGATCGTCATGCTCCGCCCGCGGCACGTGCCCGCAACGGTGATCGAAGACGGGCTCGACGAGGGCGTCGTGCTGGTTGAAGCCGCATAACTCACGAACTTCGTTCGCCTACGGCGAACGAAGTTCGGTGCCGTTTCACGGCACCAGCAACAACTTGCCGGTGGTGCGGCGGGCCGCGAGATCCTCGTGGGCCTGCCGCGCCTCGGCGAGCTGGTAGCGCTGCCCGATGCGCACGTCGAGCTTGCCCTCGGCGATCAGCGCGAAGAGCTTTCCCGCGAGATCGCGCAGCAGCTCGGGCGTGCGCGTGTAGGTCGCGAGCGTCGGGCGCTGCACGTAGAGGGAGCCGCCCGACATGAGCCTGCGCACGTCGACCGGATCGGGCTCGGCGCTCGCAGCGCCGTAGATGATCATGTGCCCAAGCGGGCGGAGCGCATTCAGGCCGTCGTCGAACGTGGTCTTCCCCACGCCGTCGTAGACGACGGCAATGTCGCGGACACCTTCGAGCTCGTCGTAGCCGATCGCCTCGTCGGCGCCGGCGCCGCGCGCGAGCTCACGCTTCTCGTCGGTCGACGCGGTCCCGATCACGTACCCGCCTCGGAGCTTGGCGATCTGCGTCAGCAGCAGCCCGACTCCGCCCGCCGCGGCATGCACGAGCACGCGGTCGCCTTTCTGAATCGGATAGCTCTCGTGCGCGAGGTAGTACGCCGTCATCCCCTGCAAGATCGCGGCGACCGCGACGTCCGTGGGAACGCCATCCGGGATGGGGACGGCTTTGCCGCGGTCGACGGCGACCTTCTCGGCGTAGCTCGCGGTGCCGTGCGCCCAGACGAGCCGCTCGCCGTCGTCGGTCGTGCCGCCCGCCTCGGTGCCGATGATCGCCGGCGCAGCCGCGCCGTAGCCGTCGCGCTCGCGCTCGTGGATGTCGCGGTAGTTGACGCCGATCGCCTCGACGTTCACGAGCGCTTGACCCTCGCCGGGCGTCGGGTCGGCGACGTCCACGTACTCGAGGACCTCGGGCCCGCCCTTGCGCTCGAACCGAACCGCCTTCACGCGCGGATTAACGCAGCTTCGGCAGCACGTGTTCCCCGTAGGTGCGAATCGCGCCTTCCGGGTCGCTGCCGGAGCAGTTCATGACTGCGATCGTCGTCGCGCCCATCTCCTTCAACTGCGAGAGCCGCTTCACGTGCTCGCCTGGATCGGACGAGATGACGGCCTTCTCCTTGTATTCGTCGTCGGAGATCGTCTGCTCGGCGTGCTCGTACATCTTCTTCGGGTCGTGCCAGTCGTCGACGTAGTACTCCGGCGGCTGCGCGCC
>DATAUN010000126.1:0-13792 GCA_036268235.1 Gaiellaceae bacterium | reverse complement strand
TCAGTTGAGGTGGACCGGCCCGGCCGAGCCGTGCCTGCCGATCACCAAGCCGTTCTTGTCGTAGGCGACGAGGTTCGCCGGGTAGTCGCTGCTCGTCAGCGAGACGACGAACCCGTTGTCTTCGAGCGGGACCGCCCGGTGTCGGCCGTGTCCGACGAAGAGCTCCATGCGCGCGACGTCGTCGCTCGCCATTCCGGCGACGAGCGAGCCGCCTTCTCGGTCGATGTCGAGCCCGCTCATCGTCAATGCCGAGAATGGGCGTAGGTCGAGCCCGAGTGCACAGCCGCCGCCACTGCTGCTGGCGAAGAACACCGTCATGCAGATGTTGCGCCCGCGCTTTCCGATCAGGGAAACGACGATCGTCGCCTTGACCGACGGATCCGGTGTCAGCACGCGCGCGAACTTCACCGGCTGCCAGTGCGCGCCCGTCGTCGAGAGCAGCGGGATGTGCGCGGCGGCGAGTGACTCGCCTCGCGGCTTGTGTGCGAAGAGCCACGCGATCGTCCCGTTCTTCACCTGCCGCTGCACGTGCTTCGGCCCCGGGACCGGCGCGGCGCTCGCGGCGCGCAGGTGCACGCCGATCGCCGCGCCGGCGCCGAGCGCGATAACGACGGCGAGCGCGACAAGCACCAGCCGGCGCGACCGGGCGATACCTGCGCGTGCCAGCACCTCGCCCCAGTCGGAATCGTCATCCGAAGCGGCGAGCGCAGCGAACCGCTCTTTCATGATCGTGTCGCTCATGCGGATGCTCCTCGCTCTTCGAGTGTGTGCAGCAGCTCGTCGTGTGCCTGAGCGAGCGTCGCCGCGACTGTTCCTTCGCTGATCCCGCATACCTCGGCGATCTGCGCGTACGAGAGGTCGCCGAAGTAGCGCAGGAAGACGACGAGGCGCCGGCGCGGCGAGAGGCCCCGAAGCGCCTCGGCGAGCTGCGGGTCGAGCTCTCCGTCCGGTAGTGCCGGCTCGCCGACATCGACAGCAGGCAGCGAGCTCGCCGCGGCTTTGCGCGCGAACGCGATCCGCAGCGCGATGCGCCAGATCCACGCCTCGAGCGGGCCGTCGCCGCGGAAGGTCTCGCGCTTGCGCAGCGCCTCGGCGAACGCGTCCTGGACGACGTCGCGCGCGGCCTCGCGCCCGCCGGACACGGTCGCGAGGGCGTTCCTGAACGAGACGTACCGGCTGCGGTACACGCGCTCGATCTCCCTCACGCGGCGGTCCATCACCGTAGAGAGACTCCAGCCTGCCGGTTTCTTTAGGCGCCTTGCTTTTCCGTGAGCCGTCCGTCGCGGATCGTCTGCGCCATGTCCTTCGACTGCTCGCGATACCAGGTGCCGTCCTCGAACTGGATCGCCGGATAGAGCGGCTGGCCGGTTCCCTCGAGCACGGCGGTCCTGGACTTGCGCCCCGGCCACGGGCCGGGCACGACCTCGTAGGCGACGCCCTGGTCGTCGAGCGCCTTCTGCACCTTCCAGCACGGGTGCCCCTGGAACTTGATCCACGTGTTCCCGCAGCGGTGGAGCTTCACAGCCATGGCGTTTGCCTCCCGTTCGTCGACTACCGCACAATCATCTCTCATGTTCGCTGCCGCGCATCGTGGGGGCTCCGGCCCGCCGCTCGTTCTCGTCCACGGCTTCACGGATACGTGGCGCACGTGGGAGCTGGTTCTGCCGCAGCTGGAGCGGCGCCATGACGTGCTCGCGCCGACGCTGCCCGGGCACGCCGGCGGTCCGTCGCTCGTCGATCTTGACCCGGCGACGCTCGCCGACGGTGTCGAGCGCGCGCTCGACGAGGCGGGGTTCGAGACCGCGCACATCGTCGGCAATTCGCTCGGCGGCTACGTCGCGTTGCAGCTCGCCGAGCGTGGGCGCGCACGAAGCGTCGTCGCGTTCGCGCCCGCCGGCGGCTTCGTCGACGGGCAGGCGCACCACCGCGAGATGGCCGAGCACTTCACGACGCTGCACGGGCTCGCGACTGCGGCCTCTCCGCGTGCGGATGCGATCGCATCCACCGACGACGGCCGGCGTCGTGCGACTCGCTACATCACCGAGCGCCACCAGCACATCCCGGCCGACCTGATCGCGCACCAGATCCGAGGGGTTGCAGGCTGCGACGCGGCGGCGCTGATCGAGCTGGCCGGCAGCGACGGCTTCCCGCTCGACGCGGATCGGATCGACTGCCCGGTGCGCATCGTCTGGGGCGCCGACGACAAGATTCTCGCGTGGCCCGACGGCGCCGCCCGCTACCGGAGTGAGCTGCCATACGCCGACTGGGTCGTCCTCGACGGTGTCGGCCACTGCCCGCAGCTCGACGTGCCGCTCGAGGCGGCCGAGCTCATCCTCGGCTTCACCTCGGGCTGAGGTCGTACTCCCATCCCGGCTGCCACTCGAACGGCGTCGCCACGAGCTCTTCGAGCGGGACGCCGCGACATCGATGCTCGAACGCCCACCGCGTGGCTACGTGTCCGATCACGAGGACGCGCTCGCCGTCCCGCGTCGCAGCGAGCTCGTCGAGGAAGCCGTTGACGCGCGCCACCGCTTGTCGCCAGCTCTCGCCGCCCGGGAACGGGTCGTCGACAGTGCGACTCGTGCGCGGTGTGCCGTTGAGCTCGCCGTAGTCGCACTCGCGCAGACGCGGATCGAGCAGCACTGTTTTCGCGGGGAATGCGATCTCCGCCGTCTCTGCCGCGCGCGCGAGATCGGACGCGTAGACCACTTCGATGTCCGCGCGGCGCGCGCCGAGCTCGCGCGCCTGCTCGCGCCCGCCCGCGGAGAGCCGGCCCGGCAGCCAGCCGGTCATGATTCCCGCTTCGTTGTCCTCGCTCGTCGAGTGCGTCTCGAAGACGACGCGAACACTCAAGCCGCGGTGCCGAAGCGCTCGGCCGCGCGGGCGCGGCGGCGCTCCGCTTCGACCTCGCGGTCGCGCGGTGCTGCGGTCGTGACGAGCTCGCCGAGGAGACGCCTGGTGACGGCCGCGACTTCGTCGACGGCGAGGTCGAACGCGGCCTCGTTCGCCTGCGACGGCTTCGTCATTCCGCTCACCTTGCGCACGTACTGGAGCGCGGCGGCCTGCACCTCGTCGTCGGTCGTCGGCGGCGAGAAGTTGTAGAGGATCTTGATGTTCCGGCACATGCCGGGACCTTAGCTCCCCATTCGAGGGATCGGGACCGGGCCGTAGGTCACCGAGTGAAATCCCATGCGTTCAGTCACCGGCATCTGCATTCTGATGGGCTCGATCGCGGGCGGCTACCTGCCCGACCTGTGGGGCGGCTCCAGCTGGGGCCTGTCCTCACTGGTGCTCAGCGCGGTCGGCGGCATCGCCGGCCTCTGGGCCGGCATTCGCCTCCAGCAGTAAGACGGGGCGGCCGGTTCGTGGACCGACCGCCCCGAATCGCTCCCCTAGCGCTTGTGGTGCTTGCCGTGCTTCGCGGCCTGGCGCGTGCCGTTTGACGAGCCCGAGCTCTTCGGCGCGTGCTGTGACTTGCTGCCGACCTTCGTCAGCGCGGGCACGGTGCCACCGCTCGCGAGCGTGCACTGGATCGTGACCTTGTCGCCGACGTGGACGTTCACCACGTTGGACGCCTGATCGGAGCCGACCGAGCATGTGAGCCCGGCGACCGTGATCGAGGTGCTCGACACGGCCGAGACCGTCCCGACCGCCTCGCTGTGCTCGGTCCCCGACGAGGAGCCCTGGCAGCCGCCCGGCGCCAGCTCGACGGCCGAGCCGCCGGCAGTGCCGCCGCCGATCTTCCCGCTCGTGAACCCGGTCGTCGGCGAGAACGTCGCCGAGAGGTTCCCGAGCAGCGCCGTCTTGTTGGCACGACCGGTCGCGAGGCCCGCGATCGAGCCGCCGTCGTAGACGGATGCGAACGCGGCCTGTGCCACGTTGCCGATCTTGAGCGCGCCGGAGACGACGCCGACGTTGTCGGTCGTGTTGACGACGCTCTTCACGCGGAGCGTGATCGCGCCGGTGAGATCCGCGTCGCCCGAGGCGGTTCCCGTGTAGGTGCCGCTCGTCACGGTGACCGACTTGCCGCCGGACGTCGTGCACGAGCGTGTGGTGACGCTGCCGGCAGCCGCGGAGAACGTCCCCGAGACGGCCGACGCGGTGTTCGCGCCCTCGACCCCACGCGCGATGGCGACACTCGACGCGACGAGCGCGACGACGCCGACGATCGCAAACAGCACCTTGCGCATGGAGCCTCCATTCGAACGGATTGACAGATCGAAGCCTGAGTGCGGCCGGTGCGGGTGCGGCTAAGGCGAGGTAAGAGGCACGTAAGCCCGTCCGCTACCCTCGGCCCGGGTCATGGTGCGCCGCGTCGCGATGGTCGTCCTGCTCACGGGGGTTCTCGCCGCGCCTGCGCACGGACAGGGAACCGAGCTGATGCCGGGCGTCACGTATGAGCAGACAGTCGAGTTCACGCCGCACGGCGCGGTCGTCCTGAACGTCCTGACCGCGCCTCGGCCCGGCGGCCTCTACCAGCTCGCGCCGGTGCTGGGCCTCGCCGCCGTCACCGGCGGAACCGAGAAGCTGACGCAGATCGAGCAGAGCGTCTCGACGCTCGCGACCGTCGCCGGGATCAACGGCGACCTGTTCGACGCGAAGACGGGCGAGCCCGCCGGGACGCTGATCCAGAACGGTGCGCTCGAGCACACTCCGTACGGCACGCGCTCGTCGATCGGCATCGACACGACCGGTGCGCTGCACGTCGATCGTCTCAAGCTGTTCGCGACCTGGCAGGGCGACGGCCAGCGGCGGCCGCTGAACGAGATCAACGACACGCCCGCGCCTGGCGACACCGCGCTCTTCACGCCGTCGTACGGCGCAGCCGCGCCGAAGGTCAGCGGCTCGGTGGACGTGGTCCTCGAGCCGTTTCCCGCCGCGCTGCCGAACTCCGACCTCTCGGCGCCCGTGACCGCGCTCGGCACGGGCGGCGGCGAGCCGATCCCACCCGGCGGCGCCGTGCTGATGGCGACCGGCGCCGCGGCGGCGAAGCTGCAGGCGGAGGCGCCGCTCGGGACGCAGACGACGACGCGGCTCGTCACGACGCCGACCTGGACGGGTGTGATCGCCGGGATCGGCGGTGGCCCCGCGCTCGTCAAGAACGGCAAGCCGATCTTCCACTCCACCGAGGCGTTCCCGAGCGACCAGGTCACCTCGCGCGCGCCGCGCGCCGGCATCGGGCAGCTCGCCGACGGGCGGATCGTTCTCGTCGCGGTCGACGGCGGCCAGCCCGGCTACAGCGTCGGCCTCACGAGCTTCGAGCTCGCGCAGGCGATGGTGCAGCTCGGTGCGGTCACGGCCTCCGCCGTCGGCTCGGGAAGCGCCGTCACGGAAGCCTTCGACGGCAAACTGCTGAACCGGTCGAACGCGCCGGGCGGCGAGCTGCCGGTCAAGGAGGGGCTGCTGGTCGAGTACTACGGCGTCTACGCGCCGCAGTCGCCCGTGCCGCTCGTGAACGGCGACATCGGCCGCACGCAGGAGCCGCTCTCGTTCAAGATCGTGCGCCCGTCGACGGTCACCGCACAGCTCCTCGGGCCCGACGGCACGACGAACGCGCTCGAGACCGGCGTGCAGCAGCCGGCCGGCACGTACACGTTCACGTCGCCGCCGCTCGCCGCCGAAGGAACCTGGCACTGGAACGTCACTGCCACCGACGACCTCGGGCGCGCCTCGACGATCGACCGTCCCTTCCTCTACGACACGACGCTGAAGGGCGTGACCGCGCCGAAGGTCGCGCACGGTCAGGCCGCGGTCCGGTTCACGCTCTCGCGGCCCGCGACCGTCAAGCTCCAGATCGAGACGCAGACGGGGATCGTCATCCAGGCGCTCCCGGCGGCATCGCTCGCCGCCGGCGCGCAGTCGCTCACCTGGAACGGCACGCTTTCGACCGGCACGCGCGCCTACGCGGGCACGTACGTCGCGCACGTCTTCGCGACGAGCAGCGTCGGCACCTCCGACCTCGCGGTCCCGTTTTCGTATAAACGCTCCTGATGACATCTTTCGTCGGGAACCACGGCCTCGCCGCCGTCTTCGTGTTGATGTTCGTCGCCGCCGTCCTGCCGGCCGCGAGCGAGCTGACGATGGTCTACGGCGGCGCGCTCGCCTCGGGCGCGCTCGCAGGCCACATTGCGCACTTCCACTCGGGGCTGCACGCGTACCTCGCAGTGGTTGTCGTCGGCGTCGTCGCGAACCTGCTCGGCGCCGTCGCCGGCTGGGCGATCGGGCACTACGGCGGGCACCCGCTGCTCGAGCGCCACGGCCGCTGGCTGCACGCGACCCCGGAGCGAATCGACCGCGCCGAGCGCTGGTTCGCGCGCTTCGGGACGGTCGCCGTCCCGCTCGGCTTCGCCGTCCCCGTGATCCGCTCGTTCGTCGCCCTGCCGGCCGGGATCCTCGAGTGGCCGCTCCGGCGGCTGCTGCCGCTCGCGGCGCTCGGCTGCATCGTCTTCAGCGCCGCCGTCGCCGGGATCGGCTGGGCGGTGGGGTCGAGCTGGCACAACGCGAGCCACGACCTCCGCTACGTCGACTACCTGGTCGTGGCGGGAATCGTCGTCCTGGCGGCGTACTGGATCCTGCGACGGGGTACCCTACGTCGCGGCCATGGCGATCCCCCACGCTGACGTCCACGCGCAGTACGCGCCCCTGATCCCCGAGCTGAAGGAGGCGTTCGCGCGGACGCTCGACTCCGGGCGCTTCATCTTCGGGCCCGAGGTCGAGGCCTTCGAGCGCGAAGCGGCCGAGAAGCTCGGCGTGCTGGAGACGGTCAGCTGCGCGAACGGCACCGATGCGATCGTGCTCGTCCTCGACGCGATGGAGATCGGCCCCGGCGACGAGGTGATCTGCCCGGCGTTCACGTTCTACGCGACCGCCGAGGCGATCGCGCGGCGCGGCGCGACGCCCGTGTTCGCGGAGATCGACCCGGCGACCCTCAACCTCGACCCGACGGACGTCGAGCGGCGGATCACCGAGCGCACGAAGGCGATCATGCCCGTGCATCTCTTCGGTCGTCCCGCCCCGGACCTGAGCGGCTTCGGCATCCCGGTGATCGAAGACGCCGCGCAGGCGTTCGGCGCTCCCGGCATCGCGACGAGCATCGCGTCGACGTTCAGCTTCTTCCCGTCGAAGAACCTCTTCGCGCTCGGCGACGGCGGTCTCATCGCCGTCAACGACGCCGACCTGGCGAAGCGTCTGCGGATGCTGCGCTTCCACGGCTCCGAGTCGAAGAAGGAGTTCTTGTACGTCGGCTACAACTCGCGCCTCGACGCGATGCAGGCGTCGTTTCTCCGCATCTTCCTGCGGCACATCGACGACTGGAACGCGCAGAGGCGAGAGGCGGCCGCGCGCTACCGCGACCTGCTCGACGGCTTCGTAGAAACGCCCGAAGACGTCAACGGGCACATCTACCACCAGTTCTGCATCCGCTCGCCCGAGCGTGACAAGCTCGCGGCCGCGCTCAAGGAGGCGGACATCCAGTCGGCGATCTTCTACAGCCCCCCGCTGCACTTGCAGCCGGCGCTGCGCTACCTCGGCTATGCCGAGGGCGACTTCCCCGAGACGGAACGGGCGTCGCGCGAGGATCTCTGCCTGCCGATGTGGGCCGGGATCTCCGAGGAGCAGCAGGCGGAGGTCGTCGCTGTGCTCAAACGCTCCTCAGAGCTCGTCCGGTCGTAATGCGGTTCCCGGTGAACCGTCACCGGGTATGGCAGCTGGTCTTCGACGCGGTCCTGATCATCGGCGCGTGGCGGCTCACGTTCTGGCTGCGCTTCGACGTTAAGACGCCCGTCTTCTACAAGCACCTGCTCGACTGGCAGGTGGTCGCGCTGATCGTCGCGATCGAGCTCACGACGTTCGTCGTGTTCGGCTTCTACAACCGCTGGTGGCGCTACGTCTCGACGCGCGACATGTGGGGTGCTGCGCGCGGTGTCACGGCGGCATCGGCGATCACGTACCTCGTGCTCTACGCGTTCCCGCCCGCGCACACCTCACGCCTGCCGCGCGGCGTGGCAGCACTCGACTTCTTGCTCCTGCTCGCGTTCGTCGCTGGTTCGCGCCTGCTCGCACGCTCGCTGATCGAGCGCCCGTCGGGTGCGCTCGTCGCGCACGGCAAGGAAGTGCTGATCATCGGCGCCGGTGACGCGGGACAGCTGATGGTGCGCGAGATGCAGCGCAACCGGCAGCTGCACTACACGCCGATCGGCTTCGTCGACGACGACCCGCGCAAGCGCGGCGATCGCATCCACGGTGTGCGCGTGCTCGGCACGACCGCCGACCTGCTGCACGTGCTGCGCGACAACCGTCCCGACGAGGTGTTGATCGCGATCCCGTCTGCGCCCGGCACCGTGCGCCAGCAGATCGTCGAGAGCTGCCGCGCCGAGAACATCCCGGTGAAGACGCTGCCGGGCCTGCACGAGCTGATCGCGGGCGACCTCAACCTCGCCGGGCAGATCAGGCCCGTGCAGGTGGAGGACGTGCTCGGGCGCCAGCAAGTCGAGGTCGACCTGCAGCTCGTCGCGGCGTACGTAAAGGGCCGCGTCGTGATGGTGACCGGCGCCGGCGGCTCGATCGGCGGCGAGCTCTGCCGCCAGCTCGCGCGGCTCGGCGTCGCGCAGCTCGTGCTCGTCGACAAGGGCGAGTCCGCGCTCTTCGACATCGAGCGCGAGCTCGTCGACGAGCGCGACTTCACCGCCGGCATCGCGGTGCTCGCGAACGCCGGCGACAAGGCGAAGATGCGCCAGGTCTTCGAGCGCTACCAGCCGCAGGTCGTCTTCCACGCCGCGGCGTACAAGCACGTGAGCATGCTCGAGCTGAACCCACTGCAGGCGGTGACGAACAACATCCTCGCGACGCGCAACCTCGTCGAGGTCGCGATCGAGGCGGGCGTCGACCGCTTCGTCCTCATCTCGACCGACAAGGCGGCGAGCCCGAAGAACGTGATGGGGCAGTCGAAGGCGGTGTGCGAGTGGATCATCGAGTCGTCGGCGCTGCGTCCCGACGTCGACACGCGGTTCGTCGCCGTTCGCTTCGGCAACGTGCTCGGTTCGTCCGGATCGGTGATCCCGATCTTCCGCAAGCAGATCGAGCGCGGCGGGCCGGTGACCGTGACGAGCCCGGAGATGACGCGCTTCTTCATGACGATCCCCGAGGCGTCGTCGCTCGTCGTGCAGGCCGGAGCGATGGGCGGCCGCGGCCAGGTCTACGTGCTCGACATGGGCGAGCCGGTGCGCATCCTCGAGCTCGCAAAGCAGATGATCCGCCTCTCGGGCAAGGACGAGTCGCAGATCCCGATCGTCTTCACCGGCCCGAAGCCCGGCGAGAAGATCCACGAGGTGCTGTGGAACGAGGGCGAGATGGTCGGGCCGACTTCGCACCAGAAGATCATGCGCGCCGCGCGTGCCGTCATCGACCACGGCTGGCTCGAGGAGTCGCTCGCCGAGCTCGAGCGGCTGGCCGAGGAGGGAAACACGCTCGACGTCGTCGCCAAGCTCACCGCGATGGTCAAAGAACCGCAGCGCATCGGCACGGAAGCGGTTCTCGAAGACACGTGGCACTAACTCGGTTGCCGGCGAAGCCGGAACCGAGTTCAACGTCTTAGACGGTCCGCATCAGACATCAACCTGGTTCCGCGCTCCGCGCGGCAACCAGGTTGAAAAGTTGCGCCTTCGGCGCAACTTGTCCGCCGGGCACGCCGCTACGGTGGCTCGGTGGACCCTCTCGACGGCCTGAATCCCGAGCAGCGGCGCGCCGCGGAGTCGGTCCGCGGCCCGGTCTGCATCCTCGCGGGCGCCGGCTCCGGCAAGACGACGACGATCACGCGGCGGATCGCGCAGCAGGTGCGCGGCGGCGCGTTCGAGCCGGCGCAGATCATGGCGGTGACGTTCACCGACAAGGCGGCGGGTGAGCTGAAGGCGCGGCTCGGCGCACTCGGCGTCTCGGGCGTGCGCGCCTCGACGTTCCACTCGGCTGCGCTGCGCCAGTTGCGGCATTTCGCGCCGGAGCGGGTCGGCCGGATCCTGCCGTCGAAGGTGCTCACGCTGCGCCAGATCGCGAACGGCTTGCCGGCGCCGTTCAAGGTCCGGCCTGCAGGCGACCTCGCCACCGAGATCGAGTGGGCGAAGAACCGGCGGATCTCGGCGGAGGAGTACGGCGATCGCGAGGGGCCGATTCCCGTCGACCTGATGCAGCGCGTCTACCGCGAGTACGAGCGGCGCAAGCGCGCCGAGGGCGCGATCGACTTCGAGGATCTGCTCGAGCTCACGGTGCAGCTCTTCGACGAGAACGCCGAGGCGCGCGACACGTTCCGCGCGCAGTACCGCGCGTTCACCGTCGACGAGTACCAGGACGTGAACCTGCTCCAGCAATCGCTCCTCGATCTCTGGCTCGGCGACCGCGACGAGCTGTGCGTCGTCGGCGACGACTACCAGTCGATCTACTCGTTCACGGGTGCGGGGCCTGAGCATTTGCTCTCGCTGCCCGCCCGGTTCCCGCACGCACTTGTCGTGCGGCTCGAGGAGAACTACCGCTCGACGCCGCAGGTGCTCGAGCTTGCGAACAAGCTCGTCCCGAATCTCGGCGGCGCCGAGAAGACGCTGCGCGCCGTACGCCCCGATGGCCCGGAGCCGGTCGTGCGGCCATACCCGGACGCCGAGGACGAAGGCGCGGCGATCGTCGCCGCGATCCGCGAGCTCGACTGTCCGCTCGAGGAGGTGGCGATCCTCGCGCGCACGAACGCGCGGCTGACCGACTTCGAGGAGCTGCTGCACGACGCGCAGCTGCCGTTCCAGGGCGCCTCGCTGCTCGAGCGCGATGCGGCGCGGCGTCTCACCCGTCGGCTCGAGCGCGACGGCGCGCCTGCGCCGGACGCGGTGCGCTCGTGGGCGCTCGAGGCCGGCTGGCTGGAGCACCCGCCGGAGAAGCTCGGCGAGCGCGAGCAGGTGCGCCAGCAGGATCTCGCGCGGCTCGTCTCGCTGGCGTCGGTCTTCGACGGCGACGCGGCGGCGTTCGTCGCGAGCCTCCGCGAGCGCTTCGCCCCCGGCGGCGACGGCGCGCACGGCGTCAACCTGCTCACGTTCCATCGCTCCAAGGGTCTCGAGTTCGAGGCGGTCTTCCTGCCGCGGCTCCAGGAGAAGGAGCTGCCGTCGAAGCAGGCGCGCACTGACGACGAGATCGCCGAGGAGCGGCGGCTGCTCTATGTCGGCATGACGCGCGCGAAGCGTGTGCTCTGGCTCACGTGGTCGGGAAAGCGCTCGCGGTTCATCGCCGAGCTGGGCGTAACGCCGGAACTTCGTTCGCGAAGCGAACTACGTTCCCGAGTCTGGAGCTCGGAAGCGCAACGCCTCAGAGAGTGGCGTTCCGAGCGCGCGAAGGCCGACAACGTCCCGCCGTACGTCGTCTTCCACGACTCGGTGCTGCACGCGATCGCGGACGCGCGCCCGTCGTCGCTCGGCGAGCTCGCGCAGATCAGCGGCGTCGGCCCGGCGAAGCTCGAACGGTACGGCGACGAAGTGCTAGCGCTCGTCGAGCGCTGAGAGCAGCAGGTCGAGCATCAGCTGCGGGTCGCGGCGGACGCGCTCGCCCGGGCCGCGCTCGCGCTTCTCGAGCTCGAGCGCGCGCGGGTCGGTGAGCGGGCGCAGCCGGCCCTCGCGGATCAGCTGCTCGTCGACGCCGCCGAGCCGTCCGCCGTACGTCGTGTAGACCGGGACGCCGAGCGCGGCCGCCTCGCGGTTCATCGTGCCGCCCGCCGAGACGACGAGATCCGACAGCGCGATCAGCGACTGCGCGTCGACCGCACGCTCCGGGACGATCACCGACGGCAGGTCGAGCGACTTCACGAAGTCGCGCTGCTCTTCCGTGCGCGGGATCACGAACGCGTGCACGTCGTCGGAGCGCCCGAGATGCTCGAGCGTCTGCGGGAACAGCGGGTTCGAGTGGCGGTGGTACAGCGAGACGTCCGGCGGCGGGCGCAGCACGACGAGCACGCGCGCGGGGTCGATCCCCCATTCACGGAGCACGGCCTCGTCGGGCTCGAAGTCCGAGAGGTAGTACTCCTCCTTCAGCCCCGGGTACTGCTGGAGCTTCGGCGGGACCGCGGTGTACTTCGCAAGACGGTCCGGCGGGATCGATTCCGGCACGACGACCCGCGTCGCGGCGCGGCAGCCGAGCTGATGCTGCAGCCACGCCCACTCGTAGTCGAACGTCGTCGAGCTCGGAATGCCGAGCCGCCGCGCCGTCATCGTCAGCTCGTGCGAGCCGTGCGCGAGCGCCAGGTCGAACGCGCGCGGCTTCGCCCACGCGCGCAGCGCCTTCAGGCGCGCACGCATCTGGCGCGCTTTGCCGAGCGCCGAGCGACCGCCGTGATGACCGATCACGGTCGCGGTCATGCCGTGCGACTCGATCAGCTGCAGCGTCTGCGCGTAGTCGCGCGCGGTGATCTCAACTTCGTGTCCCTGCGCCTCGAGCAACGCAACGAGCGGCCGGAAGACGAGCGGATGCGCGCTCGCCGTGAAGTCGCACCACACCTTCACGAGAGAACCGCCTCGAGCGGCGCGTCGCGCCGGATGCCCTCGACGTGCACCTCGTGCCAGAGCGTGAACGAGAGCAGCCCCCACAGCTGCCGCGAGAGATCCTCGCGCCCGGAGATGTGCGCGTCGAGCAGCTTCTGCACGGCTTCGTGCCGGAAGAAGCCCTGCCGCCGCAGCGTGTCCGAGGAGAGCGTGTCGCGTGCGAACGGCTCGAGCTCGCCGCGGAGCCACGCCGCAGCCGGGATCGAGAAGCCGCGCTTCCGTCCGTGCACGACCTCGCGAGGCAGCAACGGCTCGACCGCTTGGCGAAGCAGCCGCTTCTTCGAGAGGCCGCGCACCTTGTGACGCGCCGGGAGCGAGAACGCGAAGTTCGCAACGACGGTGTCCATGAACGGGACGCGTGCCTCGAGCGACCACGCCATCGACGAACGGTCGGTCTTCGTCAGCAGGTCGTCGACGAGGTACAGGCCGAAGTCGACGTCCTGCAGGCGCGTGAGCAGCTCGTGCCCCTCGGTGCCGGCGAAGCGCTCGCGGTACGTCGCGAGCGGATCGGAGCCGTTCGCGCGACCGGTCAGCTCTGCGCGCGCGTCGGCGGAGAAGATCTCCTTCCAGCCGTGATGCCGCTCGAGCGCCGGTAGATGCGCGGACCGCGTGAAGCGCTTTGCCTTGTAGTCGAAGCTGACGCGCCGCGTCGAGGTCGGCAGCAGCTCCGCGAGCGGGCGTGCGGCGGCTGCGACTCCGCCGAAGCGCTGCGCGAGCAGGTCGGCGACGTAGGTGTAGTAGCCGCCGAAGAGCTCGTCGCTCCCCTCGCCCGACAGCGCGACCTTCACATCCTCGGCCGCGAGCTTCGACACGAGGTAGGTCGGCAGCGCTGACGAGTCCGCGAACGGCTCGTCGAATGCCTCGGCCAGCGCGGGAAGGAGCAGCGCCGCGTTCGGCTGCAGCACGAGCTCCCGGTGAATCGTGCCGTACCGCTCCGCGACGGCACGAGCACCCGCGAGCTCGTCGAACGACGCCTCCTCGAAGCCGATCGAGAACGTGCGCACGGGCTCGCTCGACTCCTCCGCCGCGAGCGCGGCGAGCGCGCCCGAGTCGACGCCGCCGGAGAGCAGCACTCCGACGGGAACGTCCGCGATCAGGTGGGCACGCACCGAGTCGCGCAGGCGCGCGCGGCACTCCTCGACAAGCTCCGCCTCGTCCTCGTCGTGGCGCGCGGGCAGCGGCCCCGTCCGCGCGAAGCGGGCGAGCGAGACGCGGCCGTCCTCCCACGTCAG
>DATAUN010000125.1:0-2689 GCA_036268235.1 Gaiellaceae bacterium | reverse complement strand
TATGAGCGCGATCGAGGAGGTCTGCCGCGCGGGGATGCTGACGCGGGATCTCGGCGGCAGCGCGTCGACGAGCGAGGTCGGCGACGCGGTGGCGGCGCGGCTTTGAGCGAGTGGTGGCGCAATGCCGTCGTCTACGAGATCTACGTGCGCAGCTTTGCGGACGGCGACGGCGACGGCGTCGGCGACCTGGCCGGGATCCGCTCGCGCCTGCCGTACCTGCGCGATCTCGGCGTCGACGCGCTCTGGCTGACGCCGTTCTTCCCGTCGCCGGGTGCCGACCACGGCTACGACGTCTCGAGCTACGTCGACGTCGACCCGCAATTTGGAACGCTCGCAGACTTCGACGCGCTGCTCGAGGACGCACACGCGCTCGGCCTGCGCGTCGTGATCGACATCGTCCCGAACCACACGTCGATCGAGCATCCGTGGTTCCGCGAGCACCCCGAGTACTACGTCTGGGTGGACGAGCCGAACAACTGGCTGTCCGTCTTCGGCGGCCCCGCCTGGGAGCGCGACGAGCAGACCGGCCGCTGGTACCTGCATCTCTTCGCGCCCGAGCAGCCTGACCTCGACTGGCACAACCCGGACGTGCGCCGCGAGTTCGAGTCGATCTTCCGCTTCTGGCTCGACCGCGGCGTCGACGGGATCCGGATCGACGTCGCGCACGGCCTCTTCAAGGATCCAGAGCTCGCCGACGAGGACGAGCCCGTGCCCGGCGCGGAGCTGCACTCGTTCGACCGCCGCCGCGCGATCGACCAGCCCGAGCTACACCCGCTGTACCGCGAGTGGCGCGCGATGGTCGACGCGTATCCCGGCGAGCGCTTCCTGGTCGGCGAGGTGTTCTTCCGCGACCCCGACCGCGTCGCGGCCTACGTGCGCCCGGACGAGCTGCACCTCGTGTTCAACTTCACGCTGCTCTTCGAAGACTGGGCGAGTCAGGGGATCCGCAGCGCGATCGACCGGACGCTGGCGAGCCTCGAGCGGATCGACGCGACTCCGAGCTGGGTGCTCGAGAGCCACGACGTGACGCGCCTGCCGACGCGCTACGGCGGCGGTGCGGAAGGACTCCGCCGCGCACGCGCCGCCGCGCTGCTCCTGCTCGCGCTATCGGGCACGGTGTTCATCTACGAGGGGCAGGAGCTCGGCCTCGACGAGGTGGAACTGCCCGACGAAGCGCGCCAGGACCCGATCTTCTTCCGCACGAACGGCGAGCGCCTCGGCCGCGACGGCTGCCGCGTACCGGTTCCGTGGACGCGCAGCCTCGACGAGTGGCGCTCACCGTGGCTGCCGCAGCCGCCGCGCTTCGGCGCGCTGAGCGTCGAGGCGCAGACGGGTGTCGAGGGCTCGACGCTCGAGCTCTTCCGGTCGGCGATCGCGCTGCGGCCCGGCGGGCGGTTCGCCTGGGCCGAGAGCCCGCCCGGCACGCTCGTCTTCACGCGCGGCGAGGTGACGTGCGCCGTCAACGTGGACGGTGAGCCGTTCGCGCCTCCGGCCGGCGAGATCCTGCTCGCGAGCGAGCCTGCCGGCGACGCGCTGCCGGCGGGCGCGGCGGTGTGGATCAGGCGTACGCCAGAGCCTTGACGGCGAGCCGCGACACCGACTCGTCGCCGGGGTGGTCGATGGGATACCACGCTGCGCCGTCACACGGCTCGCCGCTCCCGATCAGCAGGTAGCGCACGTCGAGGTGGAAGTGCGCCGGTTCCCCAGGACGCTCCGGGATCTCGTGGATGTCGAGATCGAACGGCCGCGGCGCGGTCGGATGAAAAGCGAGCTCGAGCGCCGTCTCCTCGCGCGCCTCTCGCAACGCCGCGTCCTCGAGCGAGTCGTCGGTCTCCTCGACGTGACCGCCCGGCTGCAGCAACCGGCCGAGCTTCGCGTGCGTGACGAGGCACGCGCGCTCGCAGGTCGCGTCGATCACGAACGCCGACGCGGTGAAGTGCGCACTCGGCTCCTCACGTGAGAGCGGCCGCGCGAGCTCACCCGCGAACCGCAGCATCGCGCAGCGGTCTGCCTCTTCGCGGTCGTCCGCGGCGACGTACGCCTGCAGGATCGCGACGAGCGTCACTCGTACTGAAGCGCTTCGAGCACGTTCAGCCGAGAGGCGCGTCGCGCGGGGAAGATCGCCGCGAGCAGACCGGCGAAGATTGCAGCGATCACGAACACGATCAGCGTGCCCCACGGGATCGCGATCGTGAACGACCCGAGTGTCTCGCCGATCAGGATCGCGAGGCCGACACCGAGCGGGATCCCGAGCGCCGCGCCGATCAGCGCCGTGACGACGCTCTCGTGCCGGATCATCCGCCGCGTCTGCCGCCGCGTCATCCCGACCGCGCGCAACATCCCGAGCTCGCGCGTCCGCTCGAACACCGACAGCACAAGTGTGTTCACGATCCCGAACAGGCTGACGATGATCGAGAGCGAAAGCAAGACGTACAACAGGTCGAGGAAGACGTTGATGCCCGACTCCTGCTGCTTCTTGAACTGCGATTCGGTCTGGAGCTTCGCGTCGGGGAACGTCGCGAGCGCCGCGGTCAGCTTGTCGGTGTTCTGCGGCGTCACGCCGCCCGCCATGTCGACGAAGGCGTACACGTTCTGCGGGCCCTGGTAGACCCGGTCGAAGAGCGCCGTCGAGATCGTGACGTTGCCGAACGGCGAGCCACCGCTCGGCGCCTTGAAGATTCCCTTCACC
>DATAUN010000124.1:0-20083 GCA_036268235.1 Gaiellaceae bacterium | reverse complement strand
GACGACGATCTCGCCGTCGACGACCACTGCGAGCCGACCGTCGGACGCGTAGGCGGGATCGGTGCCTGCGCCCGCGTCCTTTACTCCACCGCCGTACCAGCGCAGCGTCACGATCTCCGCGCCGCGATCGAGCGCGATGCGCGCGCCGTCCGGAGACCACGCGGGGTTTGCGCCGGGCGCGAGCCGTCGCGCGTCCTCCCCGTCGACGCGCACCGTGTAGACCCAGCCGTCGCGCGTGAAGGCGATGCGCCGGCCGTTCGGCGACCAGGCCGGCTCGCCCGCGTCCGGCAGCAGGCGCCGGTTGTGGGTGCCGTCCGCGTCGGTCACCCAGAGGTCGCCGCGCGTGACGTACGCGATGCGCCGGCCGTCCGGGCTCCACGCCGGTGCGTACCCGGCCGGCAGGACGCGCGCCGCTCCGACATGCAGACCGGCAAGTGCGAACGCAAGCGCGGCGAGCGTGCTCAGGCGAGCTCCGCCGCGGCTTCTTCCAGGGTGAGGACCGGCCCCACGCACGTGTCCTTGCCCTCGAGCAGCACGCGCCAAGCCTCGAGCGTCTTCGTCCGGAAGAGCGCCGCGAGCTCCGGGAGCTCGGGCTCGAACGCGCGGTCGACGAGATCGCTGCGTTCGAGCAGCGCGCAGAGGTTGCGCCAGAACTTCGGCTCGAGCGCGGCGACGGTCAGGAACCGGCCGTCGGCGGTCTCGTAGATGCGGTAGCAGGCGGCACCGCCGGTCAGGAGACGCGGGACGGGCTCGCCGGTCAGCCGGTGCGCGGCGAGGCGATGAGAGTTGTGCGTCATCGACACGACGATGCGCGCCCCCTTCCCCGTCTGCTCGCGCTCGAGCAGGGCAGCGAGCACCTCGATCACCGCAGCCTCAGCGCCGCCGGCGAGATCGGCGATCTGCACCGGCGGCAGGGCGGGCGCAGTGTCGGCGAGCACGCCCGCGTAACCGAGGTAGTTCAGATCGTGGCCCGCGTCGAGCGCGCGCGGGCCGCTCGTCCCGAAGCCGGTGAGCGAGCAGAGGATCGTCGCGGGCGCGAGCTCGATCCCGAGCCGTTCGAAGACACCGGGCCGGAAGCCCTCGAGCACGATGTCCGCATCCGCGACGACCGCGGGCTGCGGCTCGGTGCGCGCGTCCCAGGCGATCACCTCCTTGCCGTCGTTCAGTGCGCGGTACCACTCCGGCGGCGTGGGGTCGCCCTCGGGAGGCTCGACCTTTACGACGCGCGCGCCCAGCCGCAGCAGCTCGCGGCTCGCAAACGGGCCCGGGAGCTGACGCGTGAAGTCGACGACGGTGGTGCCGGTGAGCGGTGGCATCGCGGCCCCGATTATGCTCCGCGTCGAGTTGGCCCAGCGGACGATCGACCGGCGAAAGGAACTCCTCGACGCAGCCGTGCGCGTGTTCGCGCGCAAGGGGTTTCACTCTGCGCGCGTCGGCGACATCGCCGAGGAGGCGGGTGTCGCGCACGGGCTCCTCTACCACTACTTCCGCTCGAAGGACGAGGTGCTCGAGACGATCTTTCGCGACACGTGGGACCTGCTTCAGTCGGACACGGAGCGGATCGAGCACGCCGACATCCCGTTGCGCGAGCAGCTGCGCCGCTTCGCGCGGATCTATCTCGGCTCGTGGCTGCAGACACCGGAGCTCGTCAGCGTGCTCGTGCGCGAGATCGCGCGCAGCCCCGAGGTGGGCGGTGGCTGGGTGCAGATCCGCGGCGTGATCGCGTCGCTCGAGCGGATGATCGAGGCGGCGAAGGCGCGCGGCGACGTTCGCGCCGACTGCAACCCGACGCTCGCGACGTGGGCGGTGTACGGAGCGCTCGAGGAGATCCTCACCGGGTGGGTGCTCGGACAGCTCCCGGACGGCGAGCGCGACGTCGAAAGCGCGGTCGCGTCCGTGGTCGAGGTGTCGTGGACGGGGCTCGCGGCATGAGCGACCGCATCTTCAACCTGCTCGAGCTGGAGGTCGAGGTGCTGGAGGACACGCCGCCGGGCCATCGCTTTGCGGGCGATCGGCTGACCGAACGCGTCGGCGCGACGGCGACTGGGATGGGCATCTACGAGCTCGAGCCGGGGCAGTCGTCCTGGCCGTACCATTTCGAGGTGAACGAGGAGGAGTGGCTGATCGTGATCGCGGGCGAGGTGACGCTGCGCACACCGGAGGGCGAGCGCGTGCTGCGCGCCGGGGACGTTGCGTGCTTCCCGGCGGGCGCCGGTGGGGCTCACGCGGTGCGGAACGACGGCGACGCGATCGCGCGCTACGCGATGCCCTCGTCAAGCTCCCGGTACGGCGGCGCCACTGTGTACGCCGACAGCGGCAAGGTGAGTGTCTACGGGCCCGGCTTTCGGCATCGCGGCTGGCTCGGCGACCCCGTTCCGTATTGGGAGGGTGAGCCGTGAACCTGTTCGAGGTCGAGCTCACGCGGAACGACGACGACGCGCCCGGATACGGCGCGTCGTACAAGCGGGTCGGGCCCGAGGTCGGCGCGGAGCAGCTCGGCCTCTCGGTGTACGAGCTCCCGCCCGGCCAGAGCATCTGTCCGTACCACTACGAGAACGCCGAAGAGGAGTGGCTGATCGTCCTCGTCGGCCGCCCGACGCTGCGGACGCCCGCCGGCGAGCGCGAGCTTCGCCCGTGGGACTGCGCGTTCTTCCCGACAGGCGAAGACGGCGCACACAAGGTCACGAATCGCACGGAGGAGATCGTGCGCTTGTGCATCTGGTCGAACCGTCTCGCGGTTGCGACGTCCGTCTATCCCGATTCGGAGAAGGTGGGCGCCTGGCCCCCGGGCAAGCTCTTCCGTCTCGCCGACGCCGTCGACTACTGGGACGGCGAGGCCTGAGCCTCGATCCCGGCGATCAGCACATCGAGCCCGAACTCGAAGCGGTCGTCGCGCTCGGGCGAGAAGGTCGTCAGCGGCTCCGCAAGGGCGACGAGGTGCGGAAACCGGTCCGGCGGCAGCGCCTGCAAGTACGCGCGCAGCTGCAGCACGAACTCCATGATGCTGTGCGCGTTGGCGCCGCTTGCCGCCATCAGCGATTCCTCGTACGCGACCGCACCCATGTACAGCGCGAGCAGGTCGGCCGCGAGCGAGGTGACGAGGTCGGGCAACCCGGCGTTCCGCATGATCCCGACCATCGCGTTGGTGACGACGAGCGCCCGCTCGCCCTGCGGGACACGGCCGAGCGACGCGCGCGCGATGTCCCGATGTGCGCCGAAGACGCGTCTGCCCTCGCGCATGAACATGCGCAGCTGCTGCTGCCACGGCGCGTCCTCCTCGAGCATGGTCAGATCGAATTCGCCGATCACGCGGTCGAGCAGCAGGTCGACGAGCTCGTCCTTGTCGCGCACGTAGCCGTAGAGCGCCGCGCCGCTCGTGCCGGCCTCTTCGGCGACCCGCCGGATCGTGACGGCGTCGAGCCCCTCGGCGTCGAGCACGTGCAGCGCCGCGTCGACGATCGTCGCCTGGTCGAGCGCCGGGCGGCGGCTCGGCGCACGCTGCCGGCGCGGGCGCTCGGGTGGGGGCGGCAGCTCGGCCAACGCGCACAGCGTACTTGACTGACCGGTGATCGTGAACTATGATCGTGAACAGTGTTCACGAACAACGTTAGGAGCTTGCCCGCCATGCCGCATCCTCGCCGCTGGTCGATTCTCGCCTTCATCCTCGTCGCCGAGTGCATGGACCTGCTCGACGCGACGATCGTCAACGTCGCCGTGCCCTCGATCCGCGGCGACTTCCATGCGTCCGAGTCGCAGGTGCAGTGGATCGTCGGCGCCTATCCGCTTGCCGTCGCAGTCGGGCTGATCCTCGGCGCGCGGCTCGGCGACCTCTACGGACGCCGCCGGTTGTTCGCGCTCGGCGCGTTCGGGTTCACCGCTGCGTCGCTTGCGTGCGCGCTCGCACCCTCGGCCGGGCTGCTGATCGCGGGCCGGCTCGTCCAGGGCGGCTTCGCGGCGCTGATGATCCCGCAGGGGCTCGGCATCCTCCGTTCGATCTTCCCGCCCGACGAGCTGCCGAAGGCGTACGGCATCTTCGGACCGGTGATCGGGTCGGCGGCAATCGTCGGCCCGATCGTCGGCGGGGCGCTCGTCGATGCGAATCTGTTCGGCACCGGCTGGCGGCTTGTCTTCCTCGTCAACCTCCCGCTCGGCGCCGCCGCGGTGGTCGGCGCGCTGCGCCTGATGCCCGAGGGCCGTGCGGCTCACGCGCGGCGGCTCGACATCGGCGGGACGGTCCTCGTCTCGGCGGCGATGGCGCTGCTCGTCTATCCGCTGATCGAAGGGCGTGAAGCGGGGTGGCCCGCGTGGACCTACGGGTCGATCGCCGCCGGCCTCGCACTGCTCGTGGTCTTCGCCTTCAACCAGGTGTGGCGCCTGCGCACCGGGCGTGACCCGCTCGTCGAGCCGTCGCTGTTCGCGCATCGCGGCTACACCGCGGGAATCGCCGTCATGCAGATCTTCTTCGCGGCGATCTCCGGGTTCATGCTCACGCTCATGCTCTTCCTGCAACTCGGGCAGAGCTATTCGCCGCTGCGCGCAGGCCTGACGCTCGCGCCGTGGGCGCTCGGCACCGCGATCGGCGCCGGCTTCGGCGGCGCGGTGCTCGTGCCTCGCTTCGGACGGACCGTTCTGCAGCTCGGCGCGGCGGTCTCCGTTGCCGGCACGCTGCTGCTCCTGCTCGTCGCGCGCGGGTCCGGCGAGCTGACGACGTGGACGCTGCTGCCGGGGATCCTCGTCAGCGGGCTCGGCCTCGGACTCGTCGTGGCGCCGCTCTTCGACATCGTCCTCGCAGCCGTGTCGGAACGCGAGCTCGGCTCCGCCTCGGGCGTGATCAATGCATCCCAGCAGCTCGCGAGCTCGCTCGGGATCGCGGTGATCGGGACGGTATTCTTCGGCGCGCTCGCGGGAGGACGGTTCCACCACGCGCTGACCGACACGCTCTGGCTCGAGGCGGCGCTCTTCGCCGCGAGCCTCGTGCTGACGCCGCTGCTGCCCCGGCAGGGCGTCGCGGCCGAGGCGCTGCTGCTCGCTGCCGCGGACTAGGCGTGCACAGGCGCGAGCGCCGGCGCCCACGCGCACAGCGGCGACGCTTCGCCGCCACGGCCGTTCAGCTTGCGGTAGCCGAGCGCGTGCTCGGCCTGCATCATCTTGTGGATCTGCGTCGTGCCCTCGTAGATGATCGGCGCGCGCGCGTTGCGGAAGTACCGCTCGATGCCGTACTCGGCCGAGTAGCCGTACGAGCCGAAGACCTGGATCGCGAGGTGCGCTGCTTCGAAGGCGGACTCGGTCGCGTGCCACTTCGCGAGTGACGTCTCGCGCGTGTTGCGCTTGCCCTCGTTCTTCATCCACGCGGCCTGCATGACGAGCAGCTTCGACGTCTCGTAGCCGAGCACCATCTTCGCGATCATGTCCTGGACGAACTGGTACTTGCCGATCGCCTGCCCGAACGTCTCGCGCTCGCGCGCGTATTCGACTGAGCGTTCCAGGCACGCGCGCACGACGCCGCACGCGCCGGCTGCGACGGTGAAGCGACCCTGGTCGAGCGAGTGCATCGCGATCTCGAAGCCTTGCCCTTCCTCGCCGATCAGGTTGTCGGCCGGCACCTCGAGGTTCTCGAAGAAGAGCTCTCCGGTCGAGCCCGCCCAGATGCCGAGCTTGTGCTCGGTGTCCGCGGTCGTGAAGCCCTTCATGCCCTTCTCGAGCACGAACGCGCTGATGCCCTTGTTCCCGGCGGCCGGGTCGGTCTTCGCGAAGACGAGCGCGTGATCGGCGACGGAGGCGTACGAGATCCAGTTCTTCTGGCCGTTCAGGACGTAGACGTCGCCTTCGCGGCGCGCGGTCGAGCGCATCGCGGCCACGTCGGACCCGGCGCCCGGCTCGGTCAGGCCGAAGCACGCGAGCTTCTCGCCCTTCGCCTGCGGTGTCAGCCAGCGCTGCTTCTGCTCCTCGCTGCCGTACTTCAGCAGCGAGAGCGAGTTCAGGCCGACGTGCACGGAGATCAGGGTGCGGAACGCCGCTTCGCCGCGCTCGATCTCCTCGCACGCGAGCGCCTCCGCGACGTAGTCGAGGCCTGCACCGCCGTACTCCTCCGGGATCACGACCCCGAGGATCCCGAGCTCGGCCATGCCTTCGATCAGCTCGAGATCGAGCTTGTGGTCGATGTCGTTCTGAACCGCGACCGGAAGAACGCGGTCGTCCACGAACGCACGCACGGTGTCCTGGATCAGGCGCTGCTCGTCGCTGAGCTGGAAGTCCATGGCGCCAAACAGTAGCGGTGCGGCCCCGCGCGTCACCGAAAGGGGTACGACGGTCACGCGGCGCGAGGGACACCCAGGCTACGGGTCTGTGTCGATACTGAAGCATGGCTTCTGCGGCCCGCACGTATCTCGGTTTCGGCGCGCTCCTGATCGCCGCCCATCTCGCGGTCGGCGGCAACACGGGCATCTACGAGGGCATCGGGCTCGCCTCGGCGGGCGCCATCGCGATCGCGGTCGCAGTGCACCGTCCGGAGAACTGGCTCGGCTGGAGCGGCATCGCGGTCGCCACAGGTTTCTTTGCCGCCGGCGATCTCGTCTATCAGCATTCGAGCGCGTCGTTCCCCGGCGTTCCCGACGTGCTCTATCTCGCGAGCTACGCCGTCCTTCTGCCGAGCCTCGTCCTGCTCGCCGGAAAGGACTTCCCGTGGCGGGACTGGGGTGGCCACATCGACGCGGTGCTGATCACGACGGCGCTCGCGGTCGCTGCGTGGATGGTGTTCCTCGACGACAAGATGCAGCTGACGTTCTCGGCCTCGTCGTTCGTCTCCGCCGCGTACCCGCTCGCGGACGTCATCGCGATCGGCGTCATGATTCGGTTTGCACTCGTCCCCGGGCGGCGCAACGCGTCCTACTGGCTGCTGCTCGTCGCGCTCGTGCCATTGCTGGTCTCCGACGGGAGCTATGTCCTGCCCGCCTTCGACGCGACGTACCGGCTGGGAAGCTGGCTCGACGTGGGGTGGCTCGGAAGCTACGTGCTGATCGCGGCTGCCGCGCTCCACCCCACGATGAGCGCCGTCGCGTCGGCCGACAGCAGGCCGGAGCGCGTCTCCCTGCCGGTGCGTCGTGTGATCGTGGGCGGGCTCGCGATCACGTGCCTCCCGGTCGCCACGGCATATGAGAACGCGATCCACCGGCAGCTCGACATCGAGGTCCTGCTGATCGCGGGAATCGTCGTGATCGTCGGGATGGTCGCGCGAGGTGTGCTGCTCGTGCACGAGCTCGACCGCGAGCGGCGGCGCGCCGAGGCGTCCGAGCGGCGGCTACGGCTGATCTTCAACGGTGCGCCGATCGGCATCTCCGTGGGCCGTGACGGGATCATGAGCGAGACGAATCCCGCGCTGCACAGGATGCTCGGCTACACGGGCGAGGAGTTCGCGCAGATGCACTACCTCGACGTGACGGATCCTGACGACCGCGCACTCGGAGTGCAGCTCGACCTGAACGAAGGAAAGCGCGACTCGTTCTCGATCGACAAGCGCTACGTGGCGAAGGACGGCAGGGTCATCGACACGCACGTGCATGTCGCGCTCGACCTGGCGGACGGCCTCGGCGTGAGCATCATCGAGGACATCAGCGAGCGAAAGGAGCTCGAGGAGCAGCTTCGACAGGCGCAGAAGATGGAAGCGGTCGGGAAGCTCGCGGGCGGGGTCGCGCACGACTTCAACAACCTGATGACCGCCGTCCTCGGCTACAGCGACCTGATGCTTGCGAAGCTGCCGCCGGGCGACGTGAACCGCGAGAAGGTCGAGGCGATCCGCGAGTCGGCGGTGCGCGCGAGCGACCTGACGCGCCAGCTGCTTGCGTTCGGACGCCGCCAGATGCTCAGGGCCGCCGACGTCGACCTCCGCGACGCGGTTCGGGGGATGGACTCCCTGCTGCGCAGCGTGACCGGCGAGGACGTCCGACTCGAAACGGCTTTCGACCCGCAGCCGGTGATCGTGCGCGCCGACCCGACCCAGCTCGAGCAGGTCGTCATGAACCTGGCCGTCAACGCGCGCGACGCGATGCTCAGTGGCGGAACGCTGTCGATCGGGGTCGCGCGCGACGGCGACGACGCGGTGCTGTACGTCGCCGACACGGGCGTCGGCATGGACGAGGCGACGCGGGAGCGGATATTCGAGCCGTTCTTCACCACGAAGCCGGCCGGCGCCGGCTCCGGCCTGGGGCTCTCCACCGTCTACGGCATCGTGGGCCAGACCGGAGGCTCGCTCGAGGTCGAGAGCGAACCGGGCCGGGGGACGCGCTTCGTGATCCGGCTGCCGCTCGTGGGCGCCGAGCGGAAGTTGCCGTTTAGCGGGCGGGGCACTAAGGTATTGACTGACTAGTCAATCAAGTCCCCAGGAGCGCATCGATGGCTGCGATCGAGCAGAGCGTCGCGGGCGGCGTCTCATTCGCCCTCACCGACGAGCAGAAGGAGCTGCGCGCGCTCGCGCGCGAGTTCGCCACCAAGGAGATCAGGCCCGTCGCGGCCGAGCACGACGTCGCGATGAAGCACCCGGTCGACGTGATCGCGAAGGCCCACGAGGTCGGCCTGATGAACCTCCACGTCCCGTCGGAGCTCGGCGGGCTCGGTCTGAGCGCGTTCGACGGGATCCTCGTCGGCGAAGAGCTGAACTGGGGCTGCACCGGCATCGGCACCTCGCTGAGCGCGAACGGCCTCGGTTCCGGCCCGGTGATCATCGCGGGGACCGACGAGCAGAAAGCCGCGTGGCTGCCACCGCTCCTCGAGTCGCCCATCCTCTGCTCGTTCGGGCTCTCGGAGCCGGACGCCGGCTCGGACGTCGCGCGCCTGAAGACGACCGCGGAGCGCAAGGGTGACGAGTACGTCTTGAACGGCTCGAAGACGTTCATCACGAACGCGGGCTACGCCGACTGGACAGTCGTCTTCGCGAAGACCGACGTGTCGAAGGGCCACCGCGGGATGTCGGCCTTCATCGTCCCGATGGACACGCCCGGCGTCACGATCGAGCAGCACCTCGACAAGATGGGGCAGCGCGCGACCGACACATCCGCATTCGCGCTCCAGGACGTCGTCGTCCCCGCCGCGAACCGCATCGGCGAAGAGGGTCAGGGCTTCAAGATCGCGATGCAGACGCTCGACTCCACGCGGCCGGGCACGGCGATCGGCGCGGTCGGCGTTGCGCAGGCGGCCTACGAGCTCGCGGTCGAGTACGCCAAGGAGCGCGTCACGTTCGACATGCCGATCGCGATGCACCAGGGCGTCAACTTCATGATCGCCGACATGGCGACGGAGATCGAGGCTGCGCGGCTGCTCACGTGGCAGGCGGCATGGATGCTCGACCAGGGCGAGCGCGCGACGCTCTATTCGTCATTCGCGAAGCGCTTCTCGGCCGATACCGCGATGAAGGTGACGACCGACGCGGTGCAGGTCTTCGGCGGTTACGGGTACATGAAGGAATACCCGGTGGAGAAGCTCATGCGCGACGCGAAGCTGTTCCAGATCTACGAGGGCACCTCGCAGATCCAGCGGCTCGTGATCGCCAAGGAGATCTTCATCCCGCGCGGTTAGGCTCGAGGGTATGAGCATCGAAATCGATTTGTCCGGAAAGGTCGCGCTCGTGACCGGCGGCTCGCGCGGCCTCGGCCGCGCGGACGCGCTCACGCTCGCGCACGCCGGCGCGGACGTCGTCATCGCCGACCTGCTCGTCGAGTCCGAGCTCTCGGAGGAGACAGACGAGTACGGCCCGCTCGCGATGGTCGCGCGCACGCAGGGGCTCGTCGGCACCGAGTCGGCGGCCGACGAGATCCGCGCGATGGGCCGCCGCGCGATCGCGGTGAAGTGCGACGTCACAGACCGCGACCAGGTCAAAGCAGCCGTCACCCGCGCCGTCGACGAGCTCGGCTCCGTCGACATCCTCGTGAACAACGCGGGCACGCTCGACCACGTCGGCCAGTTTCCGGATCAGTCGCCTTCGCTCTGGGAGCGCGACCTGCATGTGAACCTGACCGGCGCGTTCAACTGCGCGCAGGCGGTGTGGCCGCACATGAAGGAGCGGAAGTGGGGCCGCATCGTGAACATGGCGTCGGTCGCGGGCACGCTCGGCGGCTTCGGGCAGGCCTCGTACTCGACCACGAAGGCCGGCCTCCTCGGATTGACGAAGACGCTCGCGATGGAGGGCGGCCGACACGGCATCACGGCGAACGCGATCGTGCCGGGGATCATCGGCACCGAGGCGTTCCATCTGGGGAATTCGTCGATGAACGAGCGGATCGCAAACCGCAGTGTCTTCAAGCGGCCGGGCGAGCCGCAGGACATCGCGAACGCGATCGCGTTCCTTTGCTCCGACCTCGCCTCGTACGTGACGGGCATCGAGCTCAACGTCTCGGGCGGCGTCGAGCTCTTCGTGTTCTAGGTCGCGAGAGCCCGGCTACTCTGAGGCGGTGCCGCCGCGGTCCCGGTTCTGGTCCCGGATCGCCCTGCTCGCTCTCGGGGCGCTCGCGATCGTGCTCGTCGTCGTGCTGTTCTTCGCCGGCTCGCCCGATCATCTCGCCGACGGCACGCGTATCGACGGCATCGACGTCAGCGGCCTCTCCGCCGGCGATGCTCAGGCACTCCTGGCGGGACGGGCCACGCGCCTCGAGAACGTGCCGGTCACCTTCACATCGGGAGGGCACACATTCCGGCTGACCGCGCGCGAGCTCGGCGTCCAGGTGAACTGGAAGGCGGCGGTCGCCGCCGCGCAGCGCGAGGGCGGCGGCTTCGGCATCGTTCGCGGCTTCCGGCGGCTCTCACTTCAATTCTTTCCGCAGAACTTCGTCCCCGCTGTCGAGGCCTACAAGCCCGCGGTCGACTACGAGCTGAGCCTGATCGCCGCCGCGGTCGACACCCCGCACCGCGAGGCGCACCTCGTCAGACGCGGCCTCCACATCACGATCGCCGCCGGCCTGACGGGGCGCCAGCTCGACGAGCAGGCGGCGCGAACCGAGATCGTGCACGCACTCGCGTCGTTCTCGCGCGCCCCGGTGACGCTGTCGGCGCGCAACGACGCACCGACGGTCACCGTGCAGTCGCTGACCGGCGTACAGCGCACCGCGAGCATGATCATCTCGGCGCCGATCACGCTCGTCGCCGGGCCGACGCGGTACCGCGTGCCGCGCTGGCGGCTCGCGACGATGCTCGACCTGACGACGCTGCGCTTCACCGCGCCGGCCGCGGACTCGTATTTCGCAAAGCTCGAGCGCATCGTCGACAAGGCGCCGAAGGACGCAACGTTCGCCGTCTCGAGCCACGGCATCCGTCTCGTAGCCGCCGAGGAAGGCACCGCGCTCAACGTGCCTGCAAGCGCCGACCGTGCTCTCGCCGCCGCGAAGCGCGCGACGAACCGCGTCGCGACGCTCGTCGTCGGCTCCCAGCCGGCCGCGCGCTCGACCGCGGCCGCGAAGGCGATGGGCATCACCGGGATCGTCGGGAGCTTCGAGACGGAGTACGGCGGCGACCCAAATCGCATCCACAACGTCGAGCTCGTCTCGCACCTGATCGACGGGACGCTGATCGCACCCGGTGCGACGTTCTCGTTCAACGACACGACCGGCGAGCGCAGCGCGGCGAAGGGCTTCCTCGAGGCGCCGGTCATCGTCAACGGGGAGTTGCAGACGGGGCTCGGCGGCGGTGTCTGCCAGGTCTCGACGACGGTGTTCAACGCGGCGTACGAGGCAGGCCTTCGGATCACGGCGCGCACGAATCACGCGCTCTACATCTCGCACTATCCGCTCGGTCGTGATGCGACCGTCGACTATCCCGACATCGATCTGAAGTTCGTCAACGACACGACGCACTGGCTGCTCCTGCGGACGTTCGTGAACCCCTCCTCTCTGAGCGTGGTGCTGTACGGCACGCCGCAGCACCGCCGCGTCGTCTCGATCGCGCAGCCGCTCACCGTCGTCGCCCAGCCGCCCGTGCAGAAGACCGTCGACGCGACGCTCAAGCCGGGAGAGGTCGTGGTCGACGACTCCGGCGTGCCCGCGCAGTCGACGTCCGTCGAACGGAAGGTCTATTCCGCGAGCGGAACACTGCTCTCCGATGAGACGTGGTACTCGAGCTACCGCGCGCAGCCGAAGATCGTGCGCGTCGGGCCGAAGCAGCCGAAGAAGAAGCCGCCGGCGACTACGACGACTCCGCCGACGCAATCGCCTCCTGCAACCACGACGGCACCCGAGTAGGGCGCATCGTCGCCGCATCGACGGTCGCGTGTGCGGTCCAGCCGTCCGCGATCGGCTTGCCGTCGCGCTCGATCGCGTACTCGTAGCGGAAGCGCGCGCCGCGCACGTCGAGGCAGCGTGCGTGCACGATCAGTCGTTCGTCGAACTTCGCGGGCTCGAGGTAGCGCACGTGCGTCTCGAGCACCACCGCCTCGATCCCGAGGTCGCGCAGGCGCTGGTAGCCGCCCGCGTAGCGCGCGAGGTACTCGACCCGGGCGACCTCGAACCACACGAAGTAGTTCGAGTTGTGCGCGATCCCCTGCGCATCGGTCTCGGCGAACCGGACCTTGACGTCGGTTGAGAAACTGAAGCCGTTCACGACGCCGTCATGCTCGCAGAACTCATCCGCGCGTCCCGCCTTGCGCGGTCGAAATAATCCGACCGTCGTGGACTTCGCCGGCCACCGTAGCGCCGGTCCGCCGGTCCGCCGGGGTCGCCGGGGGAACAGTCCTACGCCGCGGCGCGTCTGACGGGCTTCTCGTCGAGGATCCGGCTGCAGTCCGTGCACACCTGCTGCTCGACCTCGTACGGGACGCCCGCGCGCTGAAGCAGAACGTGAACGCGCTTCGCGACGTGCTCGTGGATCTTGACGGGTTGCCGCTTGTTCATCCCGACCTCACGGTAGTTGGCTTGGTCGTTCTTTTCTAGGCCGAAAGGGTGAAATTCCTGCACCAGCTCGGTAACAGATCAGACGATGGCGGGGAGAGAAAGTTGCACGTGCTCCTGCAGGCCGGAGACGCCGACGCCCACGAGCCGTAGCGGGGCAGGCCTGTCGCGCAGCGCCCGGTCGAGCAGCCCGCAGGCGAGATCGCCGATCCGGGCGGCGTCGTCGGTGCCGACGCCGAGCGACGTCGAGCGCGTCCGGATTGCGAAGTCGGGATAGCGCACCTTCGTGGTCACGGTTCGCGCTACCTGGCTGCGCCCCTGCAGATGCTCGGCGAGCTTCTGCGCCATGCGGCGCAGCTCGTCGTGCAGCCGCTCGGGGTCGGCGACGTCTCGAGCGAACGTCTCCTCCTGCGAGATCGAGATGCGCTCGGTCGAGACCTCGAGCCGCCGGGGGTCGATGCCGCACGCGCGGTCGCGGAGCTCGCGGCCGACCTTGCCCCGCAGCACGCCCGCGAGCTCTGAGTCCGTCAGCGCGGCGAGCTGCCCTATCGTCGTGATTCCGAGGGCTGCGAGCCGCTCCTCGGCGCGCGGCCCGACGCCCGGCAGGAGCCGGATCGGGAACGGCGCGAGAAACGCCGCCTCCCGCCCCGGCCGGACGACGGTCAGCCCGCCCGGCTTGCGGCGGTCGGAGGCGACCTTCGCGACGACCTTCGAGGTGGCGACGCCGAGCGAGCATGAGAGGTGGGTGCGCGCGCGGACGACGGTCTGCACCGCCTCCGCCAGCGCGCGGGCGTCGTCGAAGACGGGTGCGACCTCGCCGAGGTCGAGGTAGCCCTCGTCGATCCCGGCCTGCTCGACGGTCGGCACGATCTCCCGGATGCTCGACCACACCTCGCGGGAGTAGTCGCGGTAGAGCGAGTGGCGCGGCCGCACGAACACGGCGCGCGGGCAGCGGCGGAGCGCCTCCGCGGCGGACATCGCCGAATGGATGCCGAAGCTGCGCGCGACGTAATTGGCGGTCGCGACGACGCCGCGCCCATGTGGGTCTCCACCCACGATCAGCGGCATCCTCGCCAGCTCGGGGTTTTCAAGTTCCTCGACTGCGGCGAAGAATGCATCGAGATCCAGATGCGCCACGATCATCTCCGCAGCGTAGGGGCCGCGGTGGCCGTCCTGTTCCTCGCCGGGTGCGGCGCGGGGCACGGCACCGCGACGAAGCAGCACGTCCTCGCGGCCACGACGCAGCGCTGTGCGGCCGGCTCGCGCGCGCTCGGTTCGGCGAAGCGCGCGTACGTCGGCGTCGCCCCGAACGGCGCCGTCGCCTATCGCGCGCCGGGTGGGACGCAATTCGCGCGCTTCGGCAAGCAGAACGTGAACGGCTATCAGACGCTCTTCGGCGTGCTCGGCGAAGTCGTCGGGGTGGACTGCGGCGCCTCGTGGTACCGCGTCCAGCTGCCGATCCGCCCGAACGGCGCCACGGGCTGGGTCCGCGCGTCGCAGCTCGTGCTCGAGCACGTCGACACGCGCATCGAGGTCGATGTCTCGCAGCGGCGGCTGACGCTCTTCCAGAACGGGCGCAGGACGATGACCGCCACGGTCGCGGTGGGCTCGCCGGCGACGCCGACGCCGACCGGCCGCTTCTACGTCAACCAGCGACTTGTGCCGACCGACCCGAGCGGCCCGTACGGCCCGGCGGCGATCGGGATCTCCGCCTTCTCGAACGTGCTCACCGGCTGGGCGCAGGGCGGCCCGGTCGCGATCCACGGGACGGACGAGCCGTGGTCGATCGGGCACGACGTCTCGAACGGCTGCGTGCGGCTGCCGAACGACACGCTCACGAAGCTCTTCCGGGTGGCGGTGGCGGGGACGCCGGTCATAATCCATCCATGACGAAGAATCCGCTCGACCGGCTGGCGACCCTCGGCGAAGAGGTGCTCGGCAAGGCGTCGCAGAGCCCGACCGCCGCGCGCTTCATCCAGAGCGCGATGCAGATGAAGGACCGCGTCGACGATCTCTCCAAGCGCGTGCGCGGCCTCGAGAAGATGGAGAAGCGCCTCGGCGACGTCGAGAAGCGGCTCGCGAAGCTCGAAGGGACGCGCAAGCGCGCAACGAGCTCGGCGAAGAAGAAGAGCTCGGCGAAGCGCGGAAACTCGGGAACTTAGTTCGGCTTCGCCGAACGAAGTTCCGGTGCTCTGAGGCGGAGCGCTCCCGGCACGACCTCGAACGTCACGGGCGTCGTTCCGACCTGCTCGCCCTCGAGCTCGATCGGCAGCGTTTCGGGCGCGTCGACCTCGACGCGCCGCGATCGCAGCACTTCCACCTTCGGGTGGTGCACGTGCGCGCCTTTGTAGATCTTCGGAGCAGTGGTCAGGAAGTCGAGCTTCGACACGTCGCCGATCAGCACGACGTCGAACAGGCCGTCGTCCGGCCGCGCGCCGGGCGCGAGCTTCATGCCGCCGCCGTGCCACATCCCGTTCGCGACGATCACGTCGTGCATGCGGCCGCGCCGTTCGCCGTCGTCGAACGTCACGGTCACCTCGGTGTTCTGCCATTCGAGGAACACGCGGGTCAGCGCGTAGAAGAACGTCGCCTTACCGCCGAGCGCCTTCGACATGCCGTTCGCGCGCTGTGCGACCGCGCCGCTCATTCCCACCGAGCCGACGTTCGCGAACCACCGCTCGGCCGGCTCGCCCGCCCAGGTGCGGTAGTGCACTCGGCCGGCGTCGATCGTGCGCGGCTCGCCGGTGAGCGCGACGCGCACCGCGTCGTCGAAGCGCGTCGGGATCCCGTAGGTGCGGACGAAGTCCATGCCGGTGCCGAGTGGGATCGTCGCGAGGTCGACGTCGCGCTCGGCGATGCCGTTCACGACCTCGTTGAGCGTCCCGTCGCCGCCGGCAGCGACGACGAGCGTCGCGCCGTCGTCCACGGCGGTGCGCGCGAGCTCGATCAGATGTCCGGGCCGCTCGGAGAAGAACGTCTCTCCGGCGAGCCCGAGCGCGGAGGCGCGACGCGCGAGCTCCGGCCAGCGCTTGCCCGTCTTCCCGTTGTCCGACGCGGGGTTGACGAGGAAGACGGTCTTAGCCGGCGACTGCGACATCGAGCGCGATCTTCGTCATCCGGTCGACGGACGCGCGCAGCTCCTCGTCGGTGATGCGCGTGAACACACCCTCGACGATGATGTCGCTGACGGTGAGCAGGCAGCCGGCCTCGACACCGCGGATCGCGGCCACGGTGAAGAGCGCCGCGGCTTCCATCTCGACTGCCAGCACCCCGCGCTTCGACCAGCGCTCGTACTGGCCCTCGTTCGGGTTGTAGAAGAGGTCGCTCGAGACGATCGGACCGACGTGCAGCTCCTGGCCCAGCTCCTTCGCCGTGTGCACGGCGCCGTGGATGATCGACCACGACGCGGTCGGGCAGTGCGGCTCGTTGCCGACGAGGTGCATTGCGGTCGAGTCCGCCGGCACCGCCGAGAGAGCGACGATCACGTCGCCGAGCTTGTGGTGCGTCTGCAGGCCGCCGCACGTGCCGACGCGGATCAGCTTCTTGCAGCCGAGCTGCACGAGCTCCTCGAAGACGATCGTCGCGCCGGGGCAGCCCATGCCGGTGCCCTGCACGGAGACGGGCTTGCCCTTGTAGTTCCCCGTGAAGCCGAGGAGGCCACGCTCGGAGTTTCGCTGCACGACGTCCTCGAGGTAGGTCTCGGCGATGTACTTGGCACGCAGCGGGTCGCCGGGAAGGAGAACCGCCTCGGCGTAGTCGCCGGGCTCGGCGCGAACGTGGATCGGCATGGGCGCTGAGCCTATAGAAGACTCCGCACATGGCCGTGATCGAGCCGACGCGTGAACAGGTGCTTGCGTTCTGCGCCGCGAGCCCGATCGAGCGCGTGTTCCTCGAGGACGTCGCGCGCCGCGGGCTCGGACGGTTCGTCGCCGTCGCGGACGCTGCCGGCGACCTGACGGCGCTCTGCCACGCCGGCGCAAACGTCGTCCCGTCGGGAACCGGGTGCGCCGCGTTCGCAGAGATCGTCGGCGCATCGCCGGGGCGGATGCTGATCGGCGAGCTGCAGGCGGTCGGCGAGCTCTGGGAGGCGGCGCGCGAGCTGCTGCCGACGCCGCGCGAGGACCGCCCGCGTCAGCCCGTCTACGCGATCGACGAGCCGCCCGAGCCCGGCGGGACCGGCCTGCGCGCTGCGACGCCCGACGACTTCGAGCGGTTGCTGCCGGCCTGCGCCGCAGCGCACGCGCTCGAGCTGGGCGTCGACCCGCTCGCACGCGATCGCGACGGCTTCCGCTGGCGCACGATGGCCCAGATCGATGAGGGGCGCTCGTGGGTCTGGCTCGAGAACGACGTCGTGTTGTTCAAGGCCGAGGCGTCCGCCTGGACGGAGCACGCGGTTCAGGTGGCGCAGGTGTGGGCCGACCCGGAGGCGCGCGGCCACGGCCACGCGACGCGCGCGCTCCGCGATCTCTGCCGCCTGCTCCTCGAGACGACGCCGACGGTGACGCTCTTCGTGCGCAGGGAGAACGCGCCGGCGATCGCCCTCTACGAGCGGATCGGCATGCGGAAGGCGCTCGAGTACCGCAGCATCCTCTTCTGAAAGGGGGATCAAGCGGGGCTCAGGGCAGGCCGATGCGTTCCCGATGCTTCGCTTCGGGGTCGTTGCGGCCGTCGTCGTCTGCGTGAGCGCGCTTCTGGTCGCCCAGGGCCGCACTGCGCCGCACAAGGCGGGGGCGATCGTGCACACGTGCGGCCTCACGGACCGCGAGTTCCTGACGAACTACGGGCTCGAGCTCGAGAACGTCGGCGTCTACGGCGGGGACTACCTCAGCGGCAGTGCGAAGGCGCAGCAGGTCGTGGGCGCCGCGGACGACGCGGCGCAGGTCGTCCGGGCGTCGCGCCCGCTCGACCCGTCGCTCCAGGACGTACGCGCGCTCGCGCCCGCCATGTTCATCGACTACGCCGCGGCCGTGAAGGCGCGCGCCCATGGTCAGAGCGCGGGCCGCGAGATGTATCTCGCGTACCAGATCGGCGCCCGCGTGCAGTTCACGCTCAAGAACGCCCAGACGGGCCTGAGCGCCAAGGGCTGCGACGTCTCCGACCTGCTTCAATGAATGCTTGGAGCTGCTCGAGCGGATCGACGCGCACGTCCGCCGGCACGGGCTGATCGAGCCCGGCGGCGAGGTCCTGTGCCTCGTCTCGGGCGGCGCCGACTCCACCTGTCTCTTCCACGCGCTCACTGAGCTCGGCTATCGCGTCTCGGCGCTGCACGTCGATCACGACCTGCGCGGCGAGGAGTCCGACGCCGACGCGGCGTGGTGCGCGGAGCGCTTCGGCGCCGAGGTCGTGCAAGGTGCGGCCCGCTGCTCGAGAGAGGCGGAGCTTCGCGACGTGCGGTACTCGTTCCATGCCGACCGGCTGCGCGCGACCGGCCACACGCTCTCCGACCAGGTCGAGACGATCCTCTACCGGCTCGCTGCGCGGGGGACGACGAAGGGAATCGAGGTGCGGCGCGCTGACGACGTCGTCCGTCCGCTGCTCTGCGTGTGGCGCGAGGAGACGGAGCAGTTCTGCCGCGAGCGGGGACTCGAGTGGCGCACCGACTCGACGAACGACGCAACGGTTCGCGGTCTGATCCGCAACGAGATCCTGCCGCTGCTCGCACGCATCCATCCGGCGGCGCGCGAGAACGTCTTGAAGGTCCTCGACGAGCGCCGCACCCTGCCGCCCGCGCTCGCCGAGCTGCTCGACTCTGCCACAGGCTCGAAGCGCGTCGATCTCGGCGGCGGCGTCCAGGCGGTGCGCGAGCATGACCGGCTGTGGCTCGAATCGGGCCCGCGCGACCTCGAGGGCGAGGTCGTGTTCGGCGGCTGGCGGATCGAGTCGCGCTTGCCAGGCCTTAAGGTACGGGGGTGGCGGCCCGGCGACCGGCTCGCGGGCCGCAGGAAAAAGGTGCAGGACGTCTTCGTCGATGCCAAGATCCCGCGTTCCGACCGCGACGGCTGGCCGCTCGTCGTGCGCGGTGACGAAGTCGTCGCGGTCCCGGGGATCGTCGAGGCGGAGGGGGTGACGGCGGCGCGTGTCGCAGACTGAGCTCGAACGCGGTGTCGGCGAGATCCTCATCGACGAGGAGCGGCTGCAGGACCGGATCCGCGAGCTCGGTCGCGAGCTCTCCGCCGACTACGCCGGCAAGGAACTGCTGCTCGTCGGCGTCTTGAAGGGTGCAGTGTTTTTCATGGCCGACCTGATGCGCGAGCTCACCGTGCCGTGCGAGATCGACTTCATGGCGATCTCGAGCTACGGCGCGGCGACCGACTCGTCGGGTGTCGTCCGGATCCTCAAGGACCTCGATATCAACATCGAGGGGCGTCACGTCCTCGTCGTCGAGGACATCATCGACTCGGGGCTCACGCTCTCCTATCTGCTGCGCAACCTCGAGTCGCGCGAGCCGGCCGACATCGAGATCTGCGCGCTCCTCACGAAGCCGGGCCGCCGGGAGATCGACGTGCCCGTCCGCTACGTCGGTTTCGAGATCCCGAACAAGTTCGTGATCGGCTACGGCCTAGACTTCGCCGAGCGGTATCGGAATCTGCCGTACGTGGGCGTGCTGCACCCTGATCTCATGCCGGAAGGGGCGTAACCGTTTGGGTTACAGGAGGGTTATGCCGATGACCCGAGGAACATCCACTTGGCTACCCTGGACGAAGACCTAACGTGAATCGTTTCTTCCGCAGCGCGTTCTTCCCGCTCCTCGTGATCGTCTTGCTCGTCTGGCTCGCCAGCCAGACGCTGATTCCGAAGGGTGGGTCGAGCCAGAAGCTGACCACCTCTCAGGCGATTGCCGAGGTGACGGCGAACGACGTCGCCTCCGCAGTCTTCAACCCGAGCAAGCGCTCGGTCGCGCTCAAGCTGAACGACGGCAAGTCGGCGACGGTCCACTACGCGTCCGACCAGGCGCAGCTCGAGTTCCAGAACCTGCTCGAGAAGCACGACGTCAACTGGGACTCGAAGGGGACGGGCGGCTTCTCGTGGACGGCGCTGATCGGATCGTTCCTGCCGTTCATCCTGCTGATCGGCTTCTGGATCTTCCTGATGAACCAGGTGCAGGGCGGCGGCTCGAAGGTGATGAGCTTCGGCAAGTCGCGTGCGAAGCGCATGGCGCCGGACTCGCCGAAGATCGGCTTCAAGGACGTCGCGGGCGTCGACGAGGCGGTCGAAGAGCT
>DATAUN010000123.1:0-9274 GCA_036268235.1 Gaiellaceae bacterium | reverse complement strand
GATGCCGACGATCGGCAGCAGGAGCAGCACGCGAGAGACGATCAGCCAGTACCACGGAAGCCGGCCGAAGAGCGCGTAGACGAACACGCTCACGACCATCACCCACAGCAGGAACGCGGTGCCGCAGCGCGGATGGATCAGCGAGTAGCGCTTGGCGATCTCCGGCGTCAGCTCCTCGCCCGCTTCGTAGGCGTTGATCGCCTTGTGCTCCGCCGCGTGGTACTCGAACACGCGCCGCAGCGACGGGATGAAGCTGAGAACGGTCAGGTAAAGAACGAAGACGGTGACGCGGATCACACCTTCGACGATCACGAACCAGCCACCGCTCGAAATCGGTAGCGCGTCGGCGAGGAGCGCCGGTCCGACCTTGAAGATCATCACGGCGAAGCCGATCGCAACCGCGAACGCAAAGAACATCGCCCAGCGTCCGAGCTCGACCGGCTCCTCGTCTCCTTCCTGCTCGTCCTGCGCGGCGTAGTTCGCGGAGACGCTGAGCGCGCGGAAGCCGATCGCAAGGCTCTCGCCGAGCGCGACGACGCCGCGCACGATCGGCAGTCGCAGCAGCCAGTGGCGCGCGGCGAGCGGATCGATCGGGCACGCGACATGCGCAATCTCGCCGTCGGGCTTGCGCACGGCAACGGCCCAGTTGCGCGGACCGCGCATCATCACGCCCTCGAGGACGGCCTGTCCTCCGATGGCCTGCGACATGGGCTTAGCCGGACGCGCGCTGCGCGCGCTCGGCCTTTTCGAGCCGACGCTGGAAGCGCTCCACCCGACCGCCCGTGTCGACGAGCTTCTGCTTGCCGGTGTAGAACGGGTGGCAGGCCGAGCAGATCTCGACGTGGAGGTCGGCCTTCGTGGAACGCGTCGTGAACGTGTTCCCGCAGCCGCAATGCACGGTCGTGAGCTGGTACTCGGGATGAATGTCGGCCTTCATGGCCGGGCCAGGATAGCAGCGGCGGTTCGGCCGGCGACGTTGCCGCCCGAGACGAGCAGCACCGGATTTTCGGCTTGGATCCTGCCGGAGAGCCACGCGGCAGTGGCCGCTGCGCCTGCGGGCTCGCAGGCCAGCTTCGCGCGCTCGTAGAGGAAGCGAAAGGCGTGCTCGATCTCTTCTTCGGTGACGAGGTGGCGCTCGAGGTTCGCGCAGATCTCGAGGGGGAGATTGCCGGCGAACGGCGCGTTGAGCCCGTCGGCGATGCTGGTCGGCGTGACGGGTGTCGACGCGCCGTGCTCGATTGCCGTGTGGAGTGCCGTGCTCGTTTCCGGCTCGACGGCGATCACGCGAACTCTGTGTCCGATCGCAGTCTGGATGCCGCTGATCAGCCCGCCGCCGCCGACCGGGACGACGACCGCGTCGACGTCGGGCGCGTCCTCTTCGATCTCGAGCCCGACTGTGCCGGCGCCGGCGATCACGAGCGGATCGTCGAACGGATGGACAAGCGTGCGACCCGTTTCCTCGAGGAGCGTCTGCAGGCGCTCGAACGCTTCGGTCGGGTTCGTCGCCTCGAGGTCGACCGTCGCGCCGTAGCCGCGCGTCGCCTCGATCTTCAGCTCGGATGCGCCCTGCCACATCACGACGAGCGCGTCGATGTTCTCGGCGGCAGCTGCGAACGCCGTCGCCTGCGCGTGATTGCCCGCGCTGATCGCGATCACGCCGCGTGCTTTCTCTTCCTGTGTGAGGTTGCTGATCTTGTTCAGCGCGCCGCGCGCTTTGAAGGACCCGGTGCGCTGGAACAGCTCGCACTTGAGGCGCGCGCCGATCGTGCGGTTCGCAAGCAGCGGTGTGCGCGGCAGGCGATCGCCGATCGTCGCGCGTGCGCGAAGGACGTCGTCGCGACTAGGCACGCTGGCGCACCGCTTCGAAGAGCAGGACCGCGGCGGCGGTGCTCGCGTTCAGCGAGTCCGCCGTGCGGGCGTGCATCGGGATCTCGACCTGCACGTCGGCGAGCGTACGCCATTCCTCGTGCAGGCCTTCGTCTTCAGCGCCGACGAGGAACGCGGTGGGTTGTTTGTAGTCGGGCTCGGTGTGTGCGTGCGGGGCGCCGAGCGTTGCGGCGACCTTCTGCTGAGTCAGCGCTTCGACGTCTTCGCGGGTGACGTCGAGGATCGGCAGCGTGAAGACGGAGCCGGTCGAGGCACGGATCGCGTTCGGGTTCCACGGGTCGGACTGCGCGTTCGCGACGAGCAGCGCATCGGCGCCGGCGGCGTCGGCGGTGCGCACCATCGCACCGAGGTTGCCGGGCTTCTCGATCCCGACGGCGACCAGGATGAGCGTCGCGTCGTGGGGCAGCGCGCGCTGCGGGATCTCGACGACCGCGAGCACGCCCTCCGGGTCGGCGCGGTAGCTCATCTTGCGCAGGACGCGCTCGTCCACTTCCTCGACGTTGGGGTCGTCCCAGGCGATGAGGCCGGGCGCAACGTAGGTCACGGCGATGCGAAGCCCAGCGTCGCGCGCGCGGCGAACCTCACGCGGCCCTTCGGCGACGAAGAGCCCAGCCCGCCGCCGCTCGCGCCCCTTCCGAAGGCGAAGAACCTCCTTGACGCGAGGATTGTCGATCGACGTGATCATTGACAGGGCGAATCTAGCCACGTCCGGTGCCAGGCACCATCACGGGAGCGCGACAAGAGTGCGCCAAGAGCGTGACGGCACAGACAGGGCACAGATTCGGATCTACCGTCGGCGTGATGGCCAGACTCCCTCGCGACCAGAGCCCCGGCTACTACCACGTGGTCACGCGCGGCAACAACAAACGGTCGATCTTTCTCGACGAGGACGACCGCTGGTTCTTCTGCATAACTGTCGACCGGATTGCGCTCCGGTATGGCTGGACAGTCATCGCCTACTGCCTAATGGGCAACCACTACCACTTGATCCTGTCGATCGGAGACAAGGGTCTCTCCGACGGGATGCGCGACCTGAACACCGCGGTCGCCTGCCGGTTCAACGTGAAGCACGGGCGAATCAACCACTTGTTCGGGAAACGCTTCTGGAGTCGCCGGATCAAGACGCACGCATCGATCCTGAGCGCGATCCGGTACGTCGTACAGAATCCGCGCCGCGCCGGCGGCTCGAAGCCGCTCGAGGCGTATGTCTGGTCGAGTTATGCCGCCTCGATCGGGCTCGCCTTTGCGCGGATCCGGCTCGCCAGGGACGAGCTGCTCGCGTTCTTCGGATCGAACCCTGAGCACGCCGCTGAGGAGTTCCGGGTCTTCTGCTCCGCACGTGGCTTTACGTGACATGTCCGGTGCCAGGCACCGTGACCTGAGCCGCGCCCCCGAGTCACGTAAGTGTGTACTCGGGGCCGCTGCCGCCTTCGGGCGGCGTTAGGCGGCCGCCTTTGGCGGTGATGGCGCCGCACTGGACGCAGTTCGACGGGGCGAGCTTCACCTCGACCGTGCCGTCGCCGTCCGCGGCGCCGACTTCGTACACCTGCGCGGGGCACATGCGGGCCCACAGCTCGGCGAGCTCGCGCGGCACCTTCGTCTGCACGCGGATGTGGTTCGGCTGGTCGTCGCGCGTGCGATTGCCCGACGCGAACACCGACGAGAGCTTGTCGAACGTCAGCGTCCCGTCGGGCGCCGGATACGACTCGGCGCGCGACGTGCGTAGCAGCGACTGGTCCGCGTCGCGCTCCGTCCGCGCGTCACCCGGCGGGAAGCGGCCCTTCGTCGCCGTCATCGCACCGGCGAGCGCTCCACCGAGATAGAACCCGCGCCCGAACGCCTGCCGCATGTTGCGCACCTCGCGCAGATCCGACCAGATGAACGACTCTCGCAACGCCGCGTCGTACGAACCGAGCGCATCGCGCGACGACGCGCCGCGCGCGAACGTCTTCCACGCCGCCTCCGCCGCGAGCCGGCCTGACTCGACCGCGTAGTGAATCCCCTTGAGCGCCGGCACGTTGACGAGCCCGACGCCGTCGCCGCACAAGAGCAGCCCCGGCGCATGGAACCGCTTCGGGAACGCGACGAACCCGCCCTCCGGAATCGTCTTAGCGCCCCACTGCACGCGCTCGCCGCCCTCGAGGATCCGGCGGATGCGCGGATGCGTCTTCAGCTCCTGCAGCACGTCGTGCACCGACAGCTCGACGTCGCGGTAGTCGAGGCCGACGACCATGCCGATCGTGACCATGTCGTCGCCCATCGGATAGACGAACGAGCCGCCGAACTCGCGATACCGGCGCCCCGGCCGCAGCGGCCAGCCCATCGTGTGCACGACCTCGCGCAGCGGCTTCGCAACCTTCCAGACTTCCTTCACGCCGAGCGCCCACACCTGCGGGTTGTCGCCGCGCAGCCCGAAGCGATCAAGCGCGACGCCGGTGAGATGACCCTGCGTGCCCTCCGCGAGAATCGTGACGCGCGCGGCGATGTCGGCCCCCGGCTCGAAGTTCGACAGCTCTTCTCCTTCGCGCCCGCGCCCACGGTCGCCGGTGCGCACGCCGACGACGTGACCACCGTCGACGAGAAGCTTCTCGACGGACGTCTCCGGCAGGATCGTGACGCCGAGCTCCTCCGCCTCCTCGGCGAGCCACCGTCCGAGCTGCGACACCGACGCGACGTAGTTGTGGTGGTTCACCATCGTCGGCGGTGTCGGGATCCGCACCGCGTGCTTCCGTGTCAGGTACAGCACCGACTCGCCGGGCACTTGCCCATAGAACGGCATCTCGTCGACCGTCTTGCGTCCCTTGAAGAGCCGCTGCAGCCCGCGCGGGTTGACGACCGCACCCGAGAGCAGATGGGAGCCGGCGGCTTTTCCCTTTTCGAGCACCGCGACCGGAACCTCGCCGAGCCGCTCCGCGGTCTCGGGATCCTCTTCCATCAGCTGGCCGATCCGGATCGCGGCTGCGAGCCCCGCCGGACCGCCGCCGACGATCGCGATCCCGACCTCGATGCGCTCGTCGACCGGATCGGTCGGCGCGCCAACCGCCTCCGACGCGGACCACGGCGGCGGATAGTCGGACGGGCGAACGCTCACGAGCGGCGCGCGCGCACGAGCTCGGTGAGCTTCGGGACGATCTCGTGCAGGTCGCCGACGACGCCGAGATCGGAGAACTCGAAGATCGGTGCGTTCGCGTCCTTGTTGATCGCGACGATCACATTCGACCCCTGCATGCCGACCTTGTGCTGGATCGCGCCGGAGATGCCGAGCGCGACGTACAGCTTCGGCGAAACCGTCTTGCCCGTCTGCCCAACCTGGGCCGAGTACGGATACCAACCTGCGTCGACGACCGCTCGCGTCGCGGCGACGGCGCCGCCGAGCGCCTTCGCGAGCTCCTCCGCGAGCGCGAACTTCTCCGGCTCGCCGAGCCCGCGGCCGCCGGCCACGATCACGTCCGCGTCCTCGATCGACGGGCCTTGCTGCTCGGCGTGCGCCTGCTCGACCATCTCGGCGCTCGTCGAAAAGTCCTCGAGCTCGACCGCGGCATCCTTCACGTCGGTCGTGCCGCCGAGCTCGGTCGCGTCGAGCGCGCCCGCGCGGAAGATGCCAATGCGCACCAGGCTCGTCCAACCGACGTCGACGACGACGGTGTCCTGGAGCTGCGGCGCGCGACCCTGCGTGCCGTCGAAGTCGACGAGACCCCAGTTCAGGCCCGCGTCCAACCGAGCAGCGAGCCCGGCGGCGATATCCGCCGCGAGGACCGACTGACCGAAGAGCACCGTGTCGTAGCCCTCGTCGCGCACGAGCTTTGCGAGCACGTCGACACGCGGCTGCGGCAGCGGCGCACTGAGCCGTTCGTCGTCCGCGAGCCACACGGTCGTGCCGACCCCGTCGGCGATCGACCGCACGCCTGAGCCGACGAGCACGCCGTGCGCGTCGCCCACCGAGGCGGCCTTTGCGAGCGCGCCGAGCGAGCCCTTCTGGATCTGCCCCTCGTGGTGCTCGAGGAAGACGAGCGTCTTCGCCATCTAGATCAGCCTCTTCTCGGCGAGGAACTCGACGATCTGCTCGGCTGCGCTGCCGTCGTCCTCGATGCGGCGCGCCTCGCCACGCGCGGGCGGCGGGTTGAGCCCGACGACGGTCGTCGCCGGCTCGGTCGCGCCACCGACATCGGCGGCCGACAGCGTCGCCTGCGGTTTCTTCTTCGCGCCCATGATCCCCTTGAGGGACGGGTAGCGCGGCGTGTTGATCGCGTCGGACACCGCAACGATCGCCGGCAGCGGCGCGCGAATCGTGTCGTAGCCAAACTCCGTCTGGCGCTTGCCCGTGAGCGAGCCGCCTTCGACCGTGAGCTCGCTCGCCTGCGAGACGATCGGGCAGCGGAGCCGCTCGCCGACCGCCGCCCACAGCGACGCGCCGCCGCCGTCGGCCGACTGCTGCCCGAAGAGCACGAGGTCGGGCGACTCCTGCTCGAGCGCACCGGCCAGCGCCTTCGCGGTGCCGAGCAGGTCCGAGCCTTCGAGCGCCGCATCGGTGACGAGCACGGCGCGGTCGGCGCCCATTGCGAGCGCCTTGCGCAGCGCGTCCATTGCGCGCTCGGGACCCATCGAGACGATCACCACCTCGCCGTCGCCGGCTGCTTCCTTCAGCTTGAGCGCCTCCTCGACGGCGTATGTGTCGAAGTCGGAGATCGCGAGCTCGACGGAGCGGTCGAGGCGGTTCGTTGCAGGGTCGATGCGCCTGCCCGCGGCGGCGTCCGGTACTGCTTTCACGCAGACAGCGATCTTCATGCCGCGCGACTTTAGCTAGATGGCGACACGCGCTTGCAGGTACTCGACGATCTGGCTCGTCGGCGCACCGGGCGTGAACACCTCCGCGACCCCCAGCTCCTTGAGCTCCGCGACGTCGCCGGTCGGGATCGTGCCGCCGACGAGTACCAGGACATCCTCGGCGCCTTCGCCGCGCAGGAGCTCGAGGATGCGCGGGACGAGCGTCATGTGGGCGCCGGAGAGGATCGAGATGCCGACCGCGTCCGCATCCTCCTGGATCGCCGTCTCGACGATTTGCTCGGGCGTCTGGTGAAGGCCCGTGTAGATGACCTCCATCCCCGCGTCGCGCAGCGCGCGCGCGATGATCTTCGCGCCGCGGTCATGCCCGTCGAGGCCCGGCTTCGCAACGACGACTCTGATCTTTCCCGCCACGGCGACGGAGTCTAGAAGACGGGCGTCTCGCGCCAGGTGCCCCACACCTCGCGGAACACGTCGCACATCTCGCCCATCGTCACGTACACGCGTGCCGCGTCGACGATCTGCGGCATCAGGTTGCGGTCGTCGCGGGCGGCATCTTCCTTCAACCTTGCGAGCGCCGACTCAACCGCACGGCTGTCGCGGCGCGCGCGCAGCGACTGGACGCGGTCGATCTGCTTGCGCTCCAACGCCGGGTCGATCTTCAGGATCTCGAGCTCCTGCTCGTCGGCGAGCTGGTAGCGGTTGACGCCGACGACGATCCGCTGCTCGGCCTCGACCTCGGACTGGTAGCGGAACGACGCCTCGGCGATCTCCTTCTGGAAGAAGTTGTCCTTGATCGCCGCGACAACACCGCCGAGCCGTTCGATCTGGTCGAAGTAGTCGTAGGCCTGCCGCTCCAGCTCGTTCGTCAGCGCCTCGACGTGGTACGAGCCGCCGAGCGGGTCGACCGCGTTCGCGACGCCGGTCTCGTGCGCGATCACCTGCTGCGTGCGCAGCGCGATCCGCACCGCATCCTCCGTCGGCAGCGCCAGCGCCTCGTCGAACGAGTTCGTATGCAGCGACTGCGTGCCGCCGAGCACCGCGGCAAGTGCCTCGAGTGCCGTACGGACGATGTTCACCTCGGGCTGCTGCGCGGTCAGCGACACACCCGCCGTCTGGGTGTGGAACCGCATCAGCCACGAGCGCGGATCCTTCGCGCCGTAGCGGTCGCGCATCACGTGCGCCCAAATCCTGCGCGCCGCCCGGTACTTCGCGATCTCCTCGAAGAAATCGAGGTGCGCGTTGAAGAAGAAGGACAACCTGGGCGCGAACGCATCGACGTCGAGCCCGCGCTCGAGCGCCCACTCGACATAGGTGAAGCCGTCCGCGAGCGTGAACGCGAGCTCCTGCGCCGCCGTCGAGCCCGCCTCGCGAATGTGGTAGCCGCTGATCGAGATCGGGTGCCAGAGCGGCATCTCCGTCGCGCAGAACTCGACCATGTCCGTCACGAGCCGCATCGAGGGCTCCGGCGGGAAGATGTACTCCTTCTGCGCGATGTACTCCTTGAGGATGTCCGTCTGGATCGTCCCGCGGAGCCGATCGCGCGCCACCCCCTGCTCCTCGCCCACGCACGCGTAGAACGCAAGCAGGATCGCCGCCGGCGAGTTGATCGTCATCGACGTCGACACCTCGCCCAGAGGAATCCCTGCAAACAGGGTCTCCATGTCCTCCAGCGAGTCGATCGCGACCCCCTCACGCCCAACCTCACCCAGAGATCGAGGGTGGTCCGAGTCGTAGCCCATCAACGTCGGCATGTCGAAGGCGGTCGAAAGCCCGGTTTGGCCATGCTCCAGCAGGTACCGGAAGCGCTCGTTCGTCTCCTCCGCCGTCCCAAACCCCGCGAACTGGCGCATCGTCCACAGCCGCCCCCGGTACATCGACGGATACACGCCCCTGGTGAACGGAAACTCGCCCGGCTCGCCCAGCTCCCGGTCGTAGTCGATCTCGACCGTCTCAGGGGTCGAGACCGGCTCCACCTCGACACCCGAAATCGTCGAGAAAAGCTCGCCCTGCCGCTCGGTCGCCCGGGGCTCGTCCGTGGCTGCCACGAGCAAGAGTCTGCCCGATTCCCCGCGGCAGGAGACCACTGGCTGCGCGCGAACAGGATGTCCCTCGAACGGCAGGTAGGAAATCGGTAGGAGATCAGGCGCAATATCCCCCATTCTGGGGAATTTGCTCCCTTTTTTGGGGATCCTGTGCTACACCGAGTGGGGATTTTGGAACGCACCATCGCCGGACCGCCTGACCGGCACTGCGGACACAGGATGGGCGCGGGGCCAGCAGGTCACAACTGATTTGCACGATGCATAACCGGCGCTCCTGAGGGGGACCGACCGGCCACGACGGACAAGCAAAGCGGATTGCTTCGCCCGCAGAAGGAGCGAGAGGGTTATGTCAAGGAAAGCTAAGCGGTACCTGATGTTGCTTGCGGCAATCGGCCTCGTGGCCGTCGTCGTGGGCGGAGGCTCGGGGACGTTCGCGGGCTTCAACGCGCAGGTTGCGAACACCGGGAACACGTTCGCAACAGGCACGTTGTTTCTTCACAACCAAAAGCAAGGCAGCGGAACGATTTGTAAGTCGGAAGACGACGGAAGCAACGACAACG
>DATAUN010000122.1:0-13838 GCA_036268235.1 Gaiellaceae bacterium | reverse complement strand
AGCTGCGGGTAGTGAACGCCGAGTAGGAGCGCGGCTTCGCTGCCGCGAGAGACTCCGAGCACGGAGACGCGGCTTGGATCGACCTGTGGCCGGCGATCGAGCCATTCGAGCGCACCGCGGAAATACTCGAGCGGGATGTTCTTCAGCGCGCTCGGCAGGCCCGGCGCATGGAAGTAGCCGATGTCGAGTGTGGGAACGCCGTGCGCTGCGAGGAGCGCGCCGAGGAGCGACCTGCCGACACCGCCCTCGGAACCGCCGAACATCAACACCGCCGGCCGCCGGCTTGCGCCTGCCGGCGCATAGTAGAAGCCGTCGAAGCCGTCCTTCGGCACCGTCTCGTCCTCGACCGTGAAGCGCCCGTCAGGCAAGCCGCGCCTGAACGTCGTCGAGGCGACCGCGCGGCCGGCGACGGAGGCCGTCAGCGTAAAGCGCTGCGGTGTCTTGCCCCAGAAGTACGGCGTGAACGGGGGAGCTGACGGCGCGCTCATCGACGTGAGCAATCCCATCGGCCAGACCCCGGAGTAGGCGCTCCCGGTGCGTGCCGAGGCATGGTCGACGTCGACGATGCCGTGTGCGTCGGCGGCGAACGTCGCCTTCGCGCCGAACGCGACGCCTTTCGTGTCCGTCGAACGCAGGCGGAGTGCGACGATCTGGTGCGGCCGGAGCCCGTCGACGACGATTTGGATCGGCTGGTCCTCGACGGAATTCCCCGGCGTGACGTGGACCGCGACCGCCCGGCGCGACCCGCAGCCGGCCACGAGCAGCACCAGCACGAGGACCGCGGCAACGCGTGCCATCAGCCCGTGTTCCGCAGCGCCGCCGCGATCCCTGCGATCGAGCGGAGCAGCGGCAACTGGGCGGTCTCGTCGCCGGCGCGGTGGCGACGCAGCAGCTCGACCTGTAGCGCGTTCATCGGGTCGACGTACGGATTGCGGAGATCGACCGAGCGCCGGATCATCGGCTGGCGCTCGAGCAGCCGCGAGACCCCGGTCGCCGCGAGCACGCCCGCGACGGCGCGCGAATGCTCGGCCTCGATCTGTTCGTACAGCGCCGTGTCGCCGACCAGGCGGAGATATCCGCGCGCGATCGAGAGGCTCGACTTCGCCAGCGTCATCTCGAGATTGTCGACCATCGTGCGCACGAACGGCAGCCGCTCGTACAAGTCGCGCAGCTCGCCCGCGTCGAGCTCCGCGAACGCGGTGCCCGTGCCGAACCACGCGGGCAGCAATACACGGTTCTGCGTCCACGAGAACACCCACGGGATCGCGCGCAGCGACGCGAGGTAGTCCTCGCTCTCGGGCCGGCGCGCCGGACGCGACGCGATCTCGAGCAGCGAGAGCTCGTCGACGGGCGTGAATGCGCGGAAGAACTCGACGAAGCCCGGCTCCTCCCACACGAACGCGCGGTACGCGGCGCGCGAAACCGCGGCGAGCCGGTCGAGGACGACGCGATCCGCATCCGAAGGCGGCGGCTCGAGCCGCTCCGGGAACGTCGCGAGCAGCGTGCCCGCGAGCGCCGCCTCGAGGTTCCGTTGCGCAAGCCCGCGCAGGCTGTACTTGAACGAGATCGTCTCACCCTGCTCGGTCACCTTCAGGTGCCCCGGCGGGTGCCCGGCGGGCTGCGCCAGGATCGCCGCGTGCGTCGGGCCGCCGCCGCGGCCCGCGCTGCCGCCGCGTCCGTGGAAGATCGTCAGGTCGACGCCGTGGCGCCGTGCGACCTCGGCGAGCTGCTCCTGCGCGCGATAGATCGCCCACTGCGCTGCGAGATAGCCGCTGTCCTTGCCCGAGTCCGAGTAGCCGACCATCACCTCGGCCGGGCCGGGACGCTCGGCGAGCATCGTGTCGACGATCGCCGGCGCCGCGACGAGGTCGTCGACCGTCTCGAAGAGCGGCACGACGCTGAGATCGGTGAGCTCGCGTGCGCGGCGGATGTCGTCGATCGACGAGGTGCCGGAGATGATCAGCGTGTCGAGTGCGTCGGCACCGTGGCGCGAGCGCGCTTCGTCTGCGGCTGCGAGCGCCTCGCGTGCCCGCTCGCCGCCGAGATCGCGAGCGTGCAACCGCACGTCGAGCTTCGCGAGATGGAACCCGAACACCTCCACCATCCGCTCGAGCTTCGTCACGCGGCCCTCGGCGACACGCCGCGCACCGTTGGCGGTGAGACTCGCGCGGATCAGCCGCAGGTCGGCGAGCAGGTCGCCGGCCGACGCGTAGCCGTCGTTGCCCAGCCGCCACCACATGAACGAGAGCTTGCGCCGGTACGGCTCGAGCTCGTTGCGTGCGCCGATCTCAGCCGCGTACTCGGGCAGCTCGCGCTCGTCGCGCGCGATCGACTCGTCGAGCTCGGGTGCGACCTGCACGAGCGAGCGGGCGGACGCGATCTCGACCGCGAGCGCGCGCACCTCGTCGCGGTAGCGCGCGAGCGCGACGCCGCGGGCGCGTTCGAGCGCCTCGGCGATCGACGCGGGGCCGGCCGCGGGGTTGCCGTCCATGTCGCCGCCGATCCAGGAGCCGAAGCGGAGCGGCGGTGGTGCGCCGGGCAAACGCTCGCGCCACTCGTGCAGCAGCTCGGTCGCGGCGTCCATCAGGCTGTGCTCGAAGAACCACAGGCCGTGCCGGATCTCGTCGGTGATGCGCAGCCGGTCGTGGCGGACCTCGTCCGTCTGCCAGAGGAGCGTCACCTCCTCGGCGAGGTGCTCTTCGATCTCGTGCCGCTCGGTGGGGAGCAGGCGCGGGTCGTCGAGCCGATAGAGCAGCTCCGCGATGCGAATGTGCGCGAGGAGCACGGTGCGGCGCGTGGCCTCGGTCGGGTGCGCCGTCAGCACGAGCCGGACCGACGCCTGCGCGGCGCGCTCGGGATCGGCGTCACCGAGCCGCTTGAACGCGTCCTCGAGCGATTCGCGCGAGATCCGGCCGTGCCGTGCATCGTCGCGGCGCCGCCGCAGGCGATGCAGCTGCTCGGCGAGGTTCGCGAGCTGGAAGTAGAGCCCGAACGCACGCAGGACGAGCGCCTGCTCGCGCGTCTCGAGCGCGGTGTCGACCTCGGTGACGACGCCCGCCCGCCGCGCCTTCCGCGCGTCCCGGCGGATCTGCTCGACGAGCTCGAGCAGCCACGGGCCTTCCTGCTCGACGAGCACCTCGCCCAGCATCGTCCCGAGCAGGCGCACGTCGCGACGGAGTGGTGCCGCAGTGTCGGTCACGAAACGAGAGGCTACGAGCGCAGACCGAGCGCTGCGAGGACGTCGTTGGCGTCGGCGTCGATCGTGGTCACGTGCGCGCCGTCGGCGACCGGCTGGAGTGGCTGTGCTCCGGTCACGACGAGCACGACGCGCGAGCCGCGCTTGATCGCGCCGCTCTGCCGCGCGGCGATCAGCGCGCCGAGCGCTGCGCCACCGGACAGGTCGGGAGCGACGCCTGTCGTTTCCGAGAGCAGCTCCGCGTAGAGATCCATTTCCTCGTCGGCGATCGCAAGCACCGCGCCGCCGGTCGCGCGCGCGGCCCCGAGTGCGAGGTCGCCGTGCGACGGGTCGCCGACCGCGAGCGACGCGACCTCCGTCGCCGCGTGCACGCGCGAGATGCTGCGGTCGTCGGCGAACGCGGCCGCGATCGGGCTCGAACCGAGCGCCTGGGCAGCGAACATCCGCGGCACCGGCTCGGACGCGAGGCCGGCGCGCGTCAGCTCGGCGAAGCCCTGCGTGAGCTTCGCGAAGAGCGTGCCGCTCGCGGCGGGGCAGACGACGGCGTCGGGCAGCTGCCAGTCGAGTTGCTCGGCGATCTCGAACGAGATCGTCTTCGCACCCTCGCTCGCGTACGGATGGAGGTTCCCGCTCACGAAGCCCCAGGGGAAGAGCGTGCCGAGCTCGAGCTCGAGCCGGCGGCAGTCGTCGTACGTGCCGCGCACGGCGAAGACATGCACGCCGGGATGGTCGGCGGCGACGGCGGCGGATGCGGAGCCGGCGGGAACGAGCACGACCGCCTCGAGCCCCGTCGCCGACGCGGCCCCTGCGACGGCGTCGCCGAGGTTGCCCGTCGAGGAGCAGCAGAGGGTCGTGACGCCGTGGTCGAGCGCGGCCGACACGGCAACCGTCGCGACGCGGTCCTTGAACGAGCGCGTCGGGTTCGTGTCCTCGAGCTTCAGGTGGAGGTCGACGCCGAAGAGATCCGACAGCGGCTCTGAGCGGACGAGCGGCGTCCAGCCGGCGCCGACGTCGATCTGCGCCCCGGCGGGCAGGAGCGCGTGATAGCGCCAGAGCGTCTTCGGGCCGGCGGCGACCGTCTCACGCGTGAGCATCCGCCCGACACGGTCCCAGTCGTAGGTCACGTCGGTCGGGCCGTCGCAGCGGCGGCAGGCGTCGAGCGGCTCCGGGTCGGCGACCACTTCCTCGCACACGCGGCAGCGCAAGTAGTACGCACTCATTCCGCGAAGGCCCCCGTCTCTGATGTTGGGCCTAACCGGTGAGACGGGTGTGTCCGGCTAGGCCATTTGCGCGCAGGCGATGGCGATCAGGAAGAACGGCTTCATCTTCATCATCGTTACGCGCGGCATGGAGGTCTGAGTCTACCGGAGGTCGGGCCGGGGCGCTCAACTTTACTTTCTGTAGCGGGCGCGCTACCTTGGAGACGTTCGGAGGCATCGAGGCCTCGGTCGCGCAAGAAAGACGCGCAGCCGGGGTCTTTTCGCGTTTTTGGAAGGAGAAACGAGTGACGGCCGTTCAGCCGCCTGCGACTGCCGGCAGGAGCAGCACCAGGGAGCTCTCGCCGAGCTCCGTATCGAGTCCCGCGCCCAGGCGGACGTCCTCGCCGTCGACGAACACGTTCAGAAACGTCGGGACCACCTCTCCGGCGAAGACGCGGTCCCTGAGTGCCGGGTACTCGGAGACGAGGGCACCGAGCGCATCGCGAACGGTCACCGCCTCCACGGTGATCGTCCGGTTCCCCGCTGCTTCGCTGCGGAGGACCGGCGGTATGCGGATCTGCGGCATCACTTCAAAAGATAAAGCATCGAGAGGGAGGCTGCCGTGTTCGACGACCGCGTTCACGTCCTGATCGCCGAGGACGAGACGATCATCCGTCTCGATCTTCGCCAAATGCTGGAAGGCGAGGGCTTCGTGGTGTGTGCCGAGGCGCGCGACGGGCTCGAGGCCGTCGAGCTTGCGCGCACGACCAAGCCGGACGTCGCGATTCTCGATTTGAAGATGCCGGGGCTCGACGGGGTCGAGGCTGCGCGGCGCATCTACGCGGAGCGGCCGCTGCCGATGGTGATGCTGACCGCGTATGGCGACCGGGGCTCCGTCGAGCGCGCGATCGGCGCCGGTGCCTTCGGGTACGTGACGAAGCCGTTTCGCTCGCAGGACATCGTCGCGGCGATCCTCTCGGCCCTCGTCCGGCACGAAGAGCTGCTCGCCGCGCGCCGCGAGGTGGGGCGCAAGGAGGGCCCGATCGAGCTCGAGGTGCTCTCGCCGACCGGGCGGTCGTGGCCGATCCGGCTCGGACGGCTGCCCGATGGAACGCTTGACATCTCGCTTCAAAATGTAAAGTAACGAGCAATGGCCCTGACGGTCGTCAAATGCGGAGGCGCCGCGTTGGCGAGCGCGCCGTTCGAGCTCGAGCGCTTCGTCGAGCCGCGTTCGGGCGCGGTCGTCGTGCACGGTGCCGGGCACCGAATCTCCGCCGCACTCACGGCGGCCGGGATCCGCTCGGCCTTCGTCGAAGGACGTCGTGTCACGACCATCGACGCGCTGCCGCTGATCCGCGAGGCGTTCCGCCGCGAGAACCGCGAGCTGTGCCGCCAGATCGGCCCCAGCGCGATCGGGCTGATGGGCGACGAGCTCGGCCTCGAGGCCGACCGGGTCCCCGGCCTCGGCGAGGCGGGCATGCTGCGGCCGGAGATCCCCGCGCGATTGCACGCGCTGCTCTCGACCGACGCTGTGCCTGTCATCGCGCCGCTCGCGCGCGGGCCGCTGAACGTGAACGCCGACGACGCAGCAGCAACACTCGCGGTCGCGCTCGGCGCCGACCGCCTCGTGTTCGTCTCCGACGTTCCCGGGGTGCTCGTCGGCGGCGCGGTCGTCTCGCAGCTCTCCGAGGACGACATCGGCCTGCTCGACGAGGAGCTCACCGGCGGGATCGTCCCGAAGCTCCAGGCGGCGCTCGTCGCGGCCCGCCACGGCGTACGCGTCGACGTCGGCGAGACGGCGGTGGTGGCATGAGGTCGGGGCCCCGCGAAGGGTTCCGTTGGGACCGCGAGACGATCGTCTACGCGATCGACCTCTGGCACAAACGGCACCTGAAGACCCCGACCGTCGCCGAATGGGAGACCGCCGGCAACGAGCATCCGTGCCGCCATACGGTGCAGCGCGTCTTCGGCAGCTGGAGCGCTGCGATGCGGGCCGCCGGCTTCAAGCCGCGCCGCCGCGGCGAGCCGAAGGACACGTGGAACCGCCGCCGCTGCCCCGACACGGGCCGCTGGCTGCCCGCCTAGTCGAGCTTCGCGCACTGCGCGGCAACGCGATGCTCGGCGCCGTGCACACGGCAGAACGCAACTGCCTCACTGCCGCAGTACCGCCAGGTGCCGCCGCCCATCACGCCGGCGGCGTCGAACGTGATGCAGGTCGGCCGCGACGCGTCAGCCGAGCCGCGCGCGGCGCCGACGACGCCCGCGACCGTCCCGACGATTGCGAGCGACCCGAGGGCGGCGAGGAAGCGCACGTCGCGCTTCCCCAACCGCCGCTCGAACCGCCGAACTTCCGCAGGCATCAGAACTCGAGCGCCACCCCGCGCGGCAGCACCAGCACGGGGCAGCGGGCGAGCTCGATCAGGTACTCGGCCGCTGCGCCGATGCGGATGCGGCCGGTGACGGTGCCGGGCTTTGAGCCGACGACCATCAGATCGACGTTGGCGGTTGCGCGCGGCGCGACCGTGCCGCCGAGCCGGGTCGCGATCGCCTCCGCCGTCTCGCGAACGCACGGGTCGCCGTCCTCGCCGACCGGGCCGATCGAACCGACCTGGTAGTCGCCCAGGTCGTGGAACCCGGACGGCGCGAGCGCAACGGCGATCGGGCCGCCGTCGAGCAGCCGCCGGGCGGACGCCTGCGGATCGACGTGCCCGCGTGCTGTGCGGTACTCGGAGCCGAACGCGATCGTGTCCGCGCCGGTCCGGAGCGCGAGGTCGCGGAGCCCAACCGGCGTCGAGGCGCTGAGCACGACGTGCCTCTCGATGTTCGGGTCCCCGAGCCCTTCCGCTCCGGCCTGGAGGAGCGCCTCGGCGTCTTGCTCGGCCAGCCGCTCCCGTGACGTCTCCTCCTCGTGGGCGTGCCGCACGTAGGCGAGGGCGATTGACGCCCCCGCCTGCGTGAGCAGCCTCCCGAGCGCGAGCGCGTCGCGATCGTTGTCCGTGCCGTCGTAGGAGACGATGACCTTCGCCATCTACGGTTGGGTTGCCGGAGTTGCGGTCGCCGGATGTGCCGTAGCGGCCGTCGCGGGGATGCCCGCCGGGAACCCGAGCGACGGGATGTCGGACGGATAGACCTCGTGTCCGTGGACGGCGAGATCGCCCATCTCCATGTCCTCGTCGCTCATCCGGAGCGGCACGAACAGGCCGACCAGCTTGAGCAGGATATACGTGGCGATGGCACAGAACACGATCACCCAGAGGGCAGTCAGCGCCTGCCACTTGAGGAGGTGCAGGCCGCCCGTCACGGAGAAGCCCGGGACGACGTCCATGTGCGAGTCCGCGAAGACGCCGACGAGCAGGCCACCGGCGAGCCCGGCGAAGCCGTGCGTGTAGACGACGCCCAGCGTGTCGTCCACGTTCCGGAACGGGCGCAGCAACGCGAGGTAGTTGTACGCGACGTAGACGAGCGACGACGCGATCACGCCGATCAGGATGGCGCCCCAGCCGTTCACGAAGCCGGCGGCGGGGGTGATCGCGACGAGGCCGACGATCATCCCGTTGACGCTGCCGAGCAGCGACGGCTTGCGGCCGGTGACGTAGTCCCAGCCGACCCACACGAGGAACGCGACGGCCGTGCACAGGTTCGTGTTCAGGACCGCGGCCGAGGCGTCGAAGCCCGCGTTGTACGGGTCGCCGCCGTTGAAGCCGTTCCAGCCGAGCCAGAGGAGCCCGGCGCCGACTGCGACCATCGCGAGGTTGTTCGGCGCGTCGATCTCGCGGTCTCGCGCGAGGCGTGGGCCGATCACCCAGGCCGCGACGAAGCCGGACACGCCCGCCGAAAGGTGGATGACGTAGCCACCCGAGAAGTCGACGGCCCCGTGCTGGGCGAACCAGCCGCCGCCCCAGATCAGGAACGCGTTCACGGTGTAGACGACCGTGATCCAGATCGCGACGAACGGGATCCACGCCTTGAAGTTCACGCGCCCGAGCACTGACCCGAGCATCAGGATCGGTGTGATCGCCGCGAAGACGAACTGGAAGTAGACGAGCGACGATTCCGGGAAGTCGAGAACTCCGGATGCGCCGAGGTTCGGGATCTTGCCTTGCCCCTGCAGGCCGTGGTGACTCAGCACCGGCCCCGGCCGCCCGAGGAAGTTATGGAAGAAGCTCGACTTGCCGCCGATCGGGATCGCGTTCCCGAAGCCCATCTTGAATGCATAGAGCACCCAGACGACGAGCACGACCGCGAATGCGACGAACGTGAGCATCATGCTGTTGACCGACCAGCGCTTCTGCATCACACCGCCGTAGAGCACGACGAGACCGGGCACGCTCATCAGTCCGACGAGCGTGGCGGCGGTCAACTGCCACGAGTTGTCACCGGGGTTCAGCCAGGTGGGATAGAGCATCGAGCCTCCTTGTCAGCGCCTGTTCGCCCAACACAAAAAGGGCCCCAGAACTCGTAAAGCCGAGTCCTGAGGCCACATTGCCTCCACGTGGGGCGTCGTCGCCCCGCGCGTCGGGCCTACCCTTGCATGCGCCGCGGACGGCGTCAAGTTCAAAGCTTCAGTTTTTGAACTTTTGCCTGCTCTAGGTGCGCAGACGCGGGTCGAGCATGACCTGCGCGACGTCGACGAGCAGGTTCACGACGACGACCGAGAGCGCGATCGCCACCACGAGCGCCTGCACGAGCGGGAGGTTGCCCGTGATCGCGGCCTGCTGCAGCTCCCAGCCGCCGCCCGAGTAGCTGAAGACCTCCTCGAGCGCGGGAATGCCGCCGATTGCCAGACCGAACGCGACCGCGAAGCCGGTGATCGTCGGCAACAGGGCGTTGCGGCCTGCATAGCGCAGCATGATGCGCGACTCTGAGAGGCCCTTCGCACGCGCGAAGTGGATGTAGTCGTCGTTCGCGACGCCGAGCGTGACCGTGCGCATGCTGAGCACCCAGAGCCCGAGGCTCGCGACGACGAGGACGAGCAGCGGCAGCTCGGCATGACGGAACGCGCTCCCGACGAAGCCCCAGGTCCAGGACGGGACGACATCGAGACCGTACGCCCATTGGATCGGGAAGAGGCTCCAGCGGACGCCGAGCAGCTCGAGCGCCACGCCCGCGAGCGCGAACGTCGGCACCGTCCAGACGACGGCCGTCGCGGTGGTGACGGCGCCGTCGAACGTGCCGCCGCGCCGCCACGCGGCGAAGAGCCCCAGCACGGTGCCGATCGTGAACGCGATCACCGTTCCGGCGCCGACGAGCGCGAGCGAGAAGGGAAGTGTCGCCCGCACGGAGGCGACGACGCCGGGGCCGACGAAGCCGAGGTGCCGCAGAAAGGTCCCGTAGCCGGACCAGAACGGCCCCGTCGGCGGTGGCGCGACGAGGCGTCCGTTCCACGCGAGCCGCGGCAGTGCGAACGCGACCGTCGCCGAGAGCCACAGCGCGAGCAAGTAGATCGGGAGGCGGCGCAGCAGGTGCCGGCCGAGGTGCGGCGCCGCCGCGCCGAGCGCGCGAACTGCGGGCACCGGCGAGCCGAGCTCGGGGCGGCGCAGCCGCGGCAGGCGCACGGAGAAGCGCCCGACAGGCGTGCGCCCGCGCAGGCGCGGGTCGGCGAGCTGCTCGATGCCGTACATGGTCAGCACGAGCCCGGCCGCGGTGACGAGGAGCGCAAGCGCGGGGAACGCGAACGCCCACCACGAGCCGGTCAGCAGCGCCTCGCCCGTCTGCGCCGAGGCGAGCAGCGAGCCCCACGTGGCGCCGTTCGTGTCGCCGAGTGCGAAGCGGCCGCGCGAGAGCGACGCGAGAAAGTCGAGCGTCGCGAGCAGGATCGTCGCCTGGATCGCGACGAAGAAGAAGCCGGCGGCGATGCGGCTCGCCATGTTCGGGACGAGCTCGTGGAGCGCGATCCGCCAGCGGCTCTCGCCGGCGACCGCCGCCGCGGCGACGAAGTCCTGGTTGCGGAGCGAGAGCGCCTGCGCGCGCAGGACACGCGCCTCGGCCGCCCACGTCCCGAGGCCGACCATCGCCATCGTCACGAGCGCGGTGTGCTGGCCCTTCGGGAGGACGCCGGCAATCACGATCGCAAGCGGCAGCGCCGGGATCGTCAGGAAGACGTTCGTGATCGCGCTCAGACAGGTGTCGGTGCGGCCGCCGAACGTGCCTGCGCCGACGCCGACCGCGATCGCGAGACCGAGTGCGAGCGCGGTTGCGCCGAAAACGATCTCGAGCGTCAGCGGCGTCGCGTTCAGCACCTGCGAGAAGATGTCGTTGCCCATCATGGTCGTGCCGAACGGGTGCGACCACGACGGCCCGGTATCTCGGCTCGTGAGCATCGAGATGATCGATCCGTCGCCGGGCGCGACGAATGGCCCGACCGTCGCCGTGAGCGCGACGAGGCCGAGCAGGGCGAGTCCCACGCGGCCGTATCCATTCGCGACGAGCGCTCTCATCGACCCGAGCATCGCATGACTTTACTTTTTGAAGTAGACCAGCTATCGTCACGTGCAATGAGCGTCACCGCTCTCTCGATTCACATGTGTGGCTGCTGCCGGATCACCGGCTAGCGGTCGCGCGTCCTCCTTTCAACACGCAGCGATCCGAATGGCACCCAGAGCCACAGACACCCCAACCCTCGAACTCGTCCTCAAGCGCAACTCGGTCGAGCGGCTGAAGCGCGAGAAGAGCCCGCTCGGGATGCTCGAGGAGCTTCCGGCGCTGATCGCGGCGGGCTACGAGCAGGTGCCGGAGGAGGACATCGTCCGGCTGAAGTGGTGGGGGCTCTACCACGACAAGCCGAAGATCGGGACGTTCATGCTGCGCATCAAGACGCCCGGCGGGATCCTCTCGCCGCCGCAGCTGCGCGCGGTCGGCGAGATCTCGAACGTGCACGGGCGCGGTTCGGGCGAGCTGACGACGCGGCAGAACATCCAGCTGCACTACCTCGAGCTCGGCGCGCTTCCGGACGTCTTCGACCGGTTGCACGCCGCGGGCCTCACGTCGGCCGGCGCGTGCGGCGACACGGTGCGCAACATCACCGGCTGCCCCGTCGCCGGGCTCGCGCACGACGAGCTCTTCGACCCGACGCCGGTGCTCGAGCAGGCTGCCGAGCGCTTCTACGGCAATCCCGACTACTCCGATCTGCCGCGCAAGCACAAGATCTCGATCACGGCGTGCGCCGACAGCTGCGCGGCGCCGGAGATCAACTGCGTCGGGCTCGTCGGCGCGATCAAGGACGGGCGCAACGGCTTCGGCGTCGTGGTCGGCGGCGGGCTCTCGTCGGTGCCGCGCATCGCGCGCGACCTCGGCGTCTGGGTGTCGACCGACGAGGCGGTCGAGGTGCTCGCAGCGATCCTCGACGAGTGGCGCGACGACTTGAAGTACCGCGTTTCAAGGGTGAAGGCGCGGCTGAAGTTCATGATCGACGACATCGGCCCGGAGGGGATGCGCGAGCGCGTGGAGGCGCGGCTCGGCCGCCGTCTCGAGGACTTCACGCTGCCGCCGGCGCCCCCGCCGGGCAACCACCTCGGCGTGCACGAGCGCTACGTCGGCGTCCCGGTGCACCTCGGGCTCGTCACGGGCGACCAGATGGTCGCGCTCGCCGACCTCGGCCACGAGGTGCGGATCACGCGGCAGCAGAACCTCGTGCTCGTCACGGGCGACGACGTCTCCGCCGAGCTCGAGCGCATCGGCCTGCCGCTCGACGCCGGGGAGCTGCGCGGCAACGCGATCGCCTGCACCGGCGAGCCGCACTGCAACTTCTCCGTCACCGAGACGAAGTCGCGCATGGACGGCCTCGTGCAGCTGCTCGAGGATCGCTTCCCGCGCGGCCGGCTCGACGGTCTGCGCCTGCACCTCGACGGTTGCCCGCACGCGTGCGCCCATCACTGGGTCGGCGACCTCGGCTTCCAGGGGACGACCGTGCGCGACGAGGAGGGCAAGCGCCGCCAGGCGTACGACGTGTATCTCCGCGGCGGGCTCGACCGCCCCGCGGCGATTGCGCGGCCGGTGTTCCGGCGCGTGCCGACGGAGGAGCTCGACGACGCCGTCGTCGGTCTCGTGCGCGGGTGGGTCGACGCGCGTGGTGAGGGAGAGACGTTCCGGTCGTTCTGCGACCGCTCAAGCGACGACGAGCTTGCGGTGCTCGCCGGAAGGGAGGCAGCACGTGTCCGTGGAGCTGATTGACGACCTCGAAGCAGGTGAGCTGAGCGTTCAGTTCGAAGGCGAAGAGCCGGAGACGGTGCTCGAGTGGGGGCTCGAGCACTTCTCACCGAGCATCGCAATCTCGACCGCGTTCCAGACCGACGGCGCCGTGCTCCTGCACATGGCGTACGAGATCGATCCGACGGTGCGCCTGTTCAGCGTGGACACCGGCCGCCTGCCGCAGGAGACGTTCGAGCTCGTCGAGCAGATGCGCGAGCGCTACCCCGAGCTCCAGCTCGACTTGCTCTCGCCCGAGGCCGCACCGGTCAATGCGATGGTTGCGAAACACGGTCCGAATCTCTTCTACAACGCGGTCGAGAACCGGCTGCTCTGCTGCCAGGTGCGCAAGGTGCTGCCGCTGCAGCGCTACCTCGGCGGTCTCGACGCGTGGATCACCGGGCTGCGCCGCGACCAGTGGGCGACGCGCAGCGACATCCGCAAGGTGGAGATCGACCACGACCACGGCGCGATCGTGAAGCTGAACCCGCTCGCCGAGTGGACCGAGGACGAAGTGTGGGACTACGTGCGCGAGCACGACTTGCCGGTCAACCCGCTCTACGCGAAGGGCTACACGTCGATCGGCTGCGCGCCGTGCACACGCCCGACCAAGGAGGGCGAGGACCTGCGCGCGGGACGCTGGTGGTGGGAGACGGGTGCGCCGAAGGAGTGCGGCATTCACTGCGCGATCGAAACCGGCGGCCTCGAGCACGAGCTGCGGGCGCTGGTGGGCAATGGCGACTGAGCTGAAAGGCGAAGGTCGCGAGGTTGCGCTTGCGGAGGTGCAGGCGGTGCTCGCGCTTGCGCGCGACGAGGGTCGCCGGGCGCAGCTCGCCGAGCTCGTTGCAGAGATCGATGCCGGCTCGGTCGACGAGGCCGAGGAGCTGCTCGAGTCGGTGCTCGAGCTCGCACTGCAGACCGGCCGCATCCGCGCCTACTACGGGCCGGGCGGCGAGCAGGCCGCACTTGGGACGCTGCGCCGGCTGCCGCGCGGCCGCGTGCGCAGCGACAGCGCGCGTGAGGTGTCCGAGGCGCTCCGTGCGTTCGCCGGCAAGCAGCTCGACGCGGTGAAGATCGCTGCAGTCGCGCCCGGCGCGTTCACACTCTCGATCGAGGCGGACGGGCTCGAGACGTCGATCAGGCTCGATACGAGCGGCGCGCGCATCCAGAGCGTGGCGGCATGAACGACACGCGGTATTACATGGCGTGCCTCGACCTGCGTGGGCGTGACTGCCTCGTCGTCGGCGGCGGGCGTGTCG
>DATAUN010000121.1:0-2294 GCA_036268235.1 Gaiellaceae bacterium | reverse complement strand
AACGCCTTCTCGGCGAGGCGCAGCATGACGATCGAGTCCTTGCCGCCCGAGAAGAGCAGCACGGGGCGCTCCCGCTCGGCGGCGACCTCGCGCATGATGTGGATCGCCTCGGCCTCGAGCGCGTCGAGGTGCGAGAGCGTGCGGCGGCCGGTCGTGCTCACGTGCGTACCTCTGCCGGAATCAGGCCGAGGTGCACGAGCCGCGCGAGCACGGCGGCTGCGGACTCGGCCGGGGCGGAGCCGGTCGTGTCGAGCCTGAGCTCGGGATGCTCCGGCGCCTCATACGGCGCGGAGACGCCGGTGAAGTTCTCGATGTCCCCGGCAAAGGCTGCCGAGTAGAGCCCCTTCGGATCGCGGCGCGCGCACTCCTCGATCGGAGTCGCGACGTATACCTCGACGAACGGCGCATTCGCCTCGACGATCGAGCGGGCGTGGCGGCGTGCTTCGTCGTACGGAGAGATCGCAGACACGATCACTGCCGCGCCGGCGCGGGCAACGCGGGACGCGACCCAGGCGATCCGCGCGACGTTGACGTCGCGATCCTCCTTGGAGTAGCCGAGCCCCTTCGAGAGATGGGTGCGGACGATGTCGCCGTCGAGCTGATCGACGACGAGACCGCGCAGCTCGAGCTCGGGGGCGACGTTGGCCGCGATCGTCGTCTTGCCGGCGCCCGACAGGCCCGTGAACCAGAGGACGAAGCCGCTCACGTGTGCAGACCGCATTCCGTCCGCTCCGTGCCGGCCCAGCGGCCCTCGCGGCCCGCGCCCGGCAGCGTCGAGTGCGTGTCGCCGATCGACGCGTAGCCCTGGTCATGGAGCGCGTTGTACGGCAGCCCGCGCTCCCTGATGTACCGCCAGCAATCGTCGTCGCTCCAGTCGGCGAGCGGGTTCGCCTTCCAGAGCTCGTGCGCCTCGTCCCACCCGAGCTTCGCCGCGTCCGCGCGCGTCGGCGACTGGTCGCGGCGAACGCCGGTGATCCAGCAGTCGAGATCCATCAGCGCGCGGTTGAGCGGCGCGACCTTCGCGATCGAGAGGTAGAGGTCGGGCTTCGTCTCCCAGAGCCTGTCCTCGACCGGCTCGCCCGCGAACACCTCGATCGTCGTCGAGTACCGCTGCTCGACCTCGCGCCAGAGCGCGTACGTCTCGGGGAAGAGGTGGCGCGTGTCGATTGCGAAGACGCGCGCCTTCGGCTCGAGCGCGAACACCATGTCGAGCAGCACCGACTCCTCCTTCTGGAAGGAGCAGGCGAGCGCGACCTTGCCGGGGAACGTCTCGAGGCAGAAGCGGAGGATCTCCTCCGCGCTCATCGCCTCGACGTCAGACGGAAGCTGCAGCGTCGCTGCCAAGGAGCACCTCCTTCAACGTGTCGCCGCGCAGGCCGAGCCGCAGCGTCTCGAGCGAGATGACCTCCTCGGGCGGGATGTTCCCGAGGTTCACCGAGGGGCCGAACTGCTTGATGAACCACGTCTGGGCCGCCTTCGTCGGCGCCTCGAAGACGATGCTCGCGGGACCGACGACGTTCGCGATCTCGCCGATCAGCTCCGTGCGCATGCCGCCCGAGCTGTCGAAGATGCCGGCGGTGCCGCCCTCGCGCGCCTCGGTGATCACCTTCCAGGCGCCAGCGGCGAGCTCCTCGCTCAGCCATGTCGTCCACTCGTCGACGGAGTACTCGACCGACGAGTCCTTCGAGCCGACCTCGGAGAGCACCGTGAAGTCGCGCGCGAAGTCGGCGATCAGCTCGAGCTTGCGCTCGCGCGGGATGTCGATCGTGCCGTCGGAGATCTCGACGTGCGTGAGGCCGAGCTCGGTGAGCCAGCGCTTGTAGTCGTCGAGGCGGTCCTTCGCGTAGACAACCTCGAAGAACGTGCCGCCGAGGACGACGCGCTTCTCGCGCAGCACCTCCAGCTTGCGCTCGAGGTTCTGCGTGACGTACGACGTGCCCCAGCCGAGCTTGACGATCGAGATGTGGTCGCCCGCCATCTCCAGCACGTCCTGCCAGCCGCGCGGGCCGAGGCCCTTGTCGATCACGTGCGTCAGCCCGATGTGCTCGGGCAGCTCCAGATCAAAGCCGGGCATAGAGCTCCTCCAGCTTCGCCTTCGCGCGCGTCTGCACGTCGCGATACAGCGAGTTGCCGTGCGCGTCGATGCCGACGGTGAGCGGGCCGAAGTCCTTGACGCGGAACTTCCAGAGGCACTCGGGCATGAGCTCCTCCCACTGCACGTCCTCGATCTCTTCGATCTGCGTCGTCTCGAGCGCCGCGGCGCCGCCGACGATCGCGAAGTAGACCATCCCGAG
>DATAUN010000120.1:0-13515 GCA_036268235.1 Gaiellaceae bacterium | reverse complement strand
CCCAAAAGGGTTATAAGGTTCACGTCGCCGTCAGTCCTACTTCCAACGGGGGAATGAGATGCTCAAGTTCGCGAAGCTTGTGAAGTCCGCCAAGATCGCCGGCGGATCCTGCGCCTGGTAAAGCCTGCGCAGTTAACAGGGTTCTCCACAAAGTGGCCTCCCCCTTTCGAGGGCGTTGTCCACAGCCGGTGGAAAACCCCAGAAACTCCAAAATCTTAGGGGAGGGCCGTCCATCGAGGCGGCCCTCTTTGCGTCTGGGGCCGGGCCGCTACTTGATCAGCCGGATTAGTTGATCAGGCTGCGGCGGAAGCCGACGGCGACCGCGTGGGCGCGGCTGCGCGCCTGGAGCTTCGCGAGCAGGTGGCGGACGTGGCTCTTGACCGTCTCCTCGCTCAGAAAGAGGCGAACGCCGATCTCGCGGTTCACGAGGCCGTCCGAGATCAGTTGCAGAACCTCGATCTCGCGGGCGGTCGGCTCCTGGCCGAGCTCCTGCACCGGCGCCGCGAACGGGATGACCTCCGCCACGACGGCGTCGCGGCGCGCGGCCACCGACTCGAACCGAGCCGAGTGCTCGCGGTACCGCGTCAAGATCTCGTTGCGCTGGGCAGCGTCCATCGAGCGAACTATCGGCACCAGGACACCCGCCTTGAGCGGAAATGTGCCTCAAAGGGGTGAGACGGCAATCCGCACGACCCGCCGGCGCCGAAGCAAAAGCTCCGCCGGCTCCGGCTCCATGACCACCGCCCGGACGCCCTCGCGGCCCGTCGCATGCAGGATCCGGCCCTCGCCGGCCCAGAACGCGACGTGGTCGACCGGCTCGCCGTAGGTGACGAGATCGCCGGGCTGCGGCTCCTCGACCTCCGTCCCCGCCTCGTCCTGCTGCCAGGCGTCCCGCGGGACGAGCGTGCCGCAGAGGCGGTAGGCGAGGTGGACGAGCCCCGAGCAGTCGATCCCATGGGCGCTCAGCCCGCCCCACTCGTACGGCGCGCCGAGGAACGTGCGGGCGAGCTCGAGCGGCGAGTCGCCGCAGAGCTCCGCCTCGCGGATCCAGCCTGGATAGTCGTAGGCGGTCACGACGTGCGCCCAGCCGTCGCGGCGCTCCTCGACCTGCAGCGGCTCGCCGCGCAGCGCCTGCGTCACCTGCTCCGCATCCTCGCGCGGCTCGGCCCGCACCGAGGCGACCTCGACCGCGCACCTCATCCCGCGTGCCGCGCGACCTTCTCCTCGAGCATTGCCTTCACGCGCGGCCAGTCGTCGTCGAGCACCGCGTACCAGGCCGAATCGCGGATCGAGTCGGGCAGCCTCATGTGCTTGCGGAAGATCCCCTCGAAGCTCGCGCCGACGCCGAGCAGCGCGCCGCGCACCCGCAGGTTGCGCGCGTCCGTCTTGAACTCCACCCGCATCGCGCCCCAGCCCTCGAACGCGTTCCGCATCAGCAGGTACTTCGTCTCCACGTTCGCGCCCGTCCCCCACTGCGGGCGCTCGAGCCACGTCCAGCCGATCTCGAGCCGCTTGTGGAACGGCTCGACGTTGAGATAGCGGGACGAGCCGACCGGGCGACCGTCGACGTGCACGACGAACGGCACCTCCTTGTCGGTCTCGAGCGCCAGGTCGAACCAGCGATCGAAGCCGAACGTGTACAGGTTCGTGAAGCGGTGGATCTGCGGCTCGCGCTCCGCCGCCTCGCGCAGCCCCTCGCGGTGGCCCTCGGCGATCGGCTCGAGCCGCACGATCCTTCCCTCGAGTGGCGCATCCGGCCGCAGCTCGCTCATGCGGCGTCTGCCACGAACACGCACTTCGACCGCGTCGCCGTGAACGGGTACGGCCCATCCGGCGCGAGCATCGGCCCGTACAGCTCCACGTAGGCGTCGAGATAGGTCTGGAGGTCGCGCTGGCTGAGCCACAGGACCGAGCCGCCGCGGTGGAGCCGCGACACGCTCGCGAACCGCGCCTGGAGGAGCGGCAGGCCGCTCTCCGAGTCGAACGCCTCCGGCGCAGCGTCGCCGAACACCTCCCGCAGGTGCTCCGGCGCGTTGTAGATGCCGGCGAAGCGGCCGCCCGGGCGCAGCACCCGCACGAACTCGGCGAGTGCGCGATCCGGGTCGGGCACGTGGTAGAGCACGTGGCTGCACGTGACGGCGTCGAAGCTCCCGTCTTCGAACGGGAGCGCCGTCGCGTCCGCGAGCTGCGCGTCGAGACCGCGTGCGGCCGCCCGGTCGACGGCGTCCGGCGAGCTGTCGACCGCGACCACCTCGGGCGCCGCGTAGAGCGACGGCAGGCGGCCGTCGCCGCAGCCGACGTCGAGCACGCGGGTCGGATGCACCTCGGCGACCGCGCGGAGCAGCGTCTGCTCCTCGTTCAGGTCGTCGAAGCGCAGCCAGCCCGTCCGGTCGAGCCTCCGCATCGCGAGCCGGTCGAGCGACGCGTATTCGCGACCGACGAGCTCGGCATCGTCAATTCGCGTCACGTGCAGGATTATCGCCGCACGCCGCAACACACGGTATTACGCTCTCTCATGCGGAATGACGAACCCTCCTGAATTCGAGGCCTTCCCGGGCGGCACGATCGCGCTCCAGGCGCCGGTCGCGATCTCGCGCAAGAGCCCCAGCCGCCTGTTCTGGGAGCGGCTGAAGCAGGACAAGGCCGCCCTCGGCGGCGCGGTCGTGATCGTGCTGCTGATCCTGATCGGAATCTTCGGCGGCCCGCTCGCCGCGGCGATCACCGGGCACGGGCAGAACGCCGTCCTCGACAACCAGACCGACGCGTACGGGATTCCACTCGGCCCGAACTCGACCTACTGGTTCGGCGCCGACTCGGCCGGTCGCGACCTCTTCGTGCGGGTCATGTACGGCGCGCGCACCTCGCTCTTCGTCGGCATCGTCGCGACTGCCTTCTCGATGCTGATCGGGATCACCTTCGGCCTCGTCGCGGGCTTCTTCGGCGGCTTCATCGACACCATCCTCTCGCGCTTCGCCGACGTGCTCCTTGCGGTGCCGCAGATCCTTTTTGCGGTCGGCATCGTCGCCGCGTGCTCGTCGACGAAGGAAGGCTGCCTGGGCGGGCTGATCCAGCCGGGCCTCACCGTCGTGATCGCCGTCATCACGCTGTTCTCGTGGTCGTACATCGCGCGCATCGTGCGCGGCTACACGCTGTCGCTGCGCGAGAAGGAGTTCGTCGAGTCCGCGCGCGCGGCCGGCGCCAGCAACGTCCGGATCCTCTGGCAGGAGATCATGCCGAACCTCGTCGGGCCGCTGATCGTCTACTCGACCCTGCTGATCCCGACCAATATCCTGTTCGAAGCGGCGCTGTCGTACCTCGGGCTCGGCATTCCCGACAACGAAGCATCCTGGGGATCGATCCTCAGCGAAGTCGGCAGCTCCGGCTTGTACGACGTCGCCTGGTGGCTCATGCTGTTCCCCGGTGCATTTCTGATCCTCACCACACTCGCTTTCAACCTGCTCGGTGATGGCCTTCGCGACGCATTCGACGTGAGGTCCGAGCGGTGACAGTGCTAGGCAAGCCCCCCTCGAAAGGAGAACACCGAGTGAGAAAGATGCTTCGGTACGCGCTCGCGACCGGCCTCATAGCCGTGCTCGCGGTGTTCGCGGCCGGTTGCGGCAGTAAGAAGGCCGCGAACTCGACCACCACTACGTCCGGCTCGTCGGGCTCGACGAGCTCGTATCCCGGCACGTTCAGCAACGGATCGCCCGCCAAGGGCGGTACGTACACGATCGGCTGGGAGGGATCGTTCGGGTTCACGGACAACTTCGACCCGACCGGCGAGTACCTCGGGAACGCGTGGGGTCTGTACTCGAACCTGCTCATCCGCGCGCTCGTCGGCTACACGCATCAGCCCGGCGCCGCCGGCAACGCTCTCGTGGGCGACCTCGCCACGAGCGTGCCGACGCCGACCGACGGTGGCCTGACGTACACCTACAACCTGCGCTCGGGCGTCAAGTTCGGGCCTCCGGTGAACCGCGCAGTGACGTCGCAGGACGTCGCCTACGCGATGAACCGCCTCGCGAGCCCGAACGACGGCGGCGAGTACCCGTTCTACTACACCGTCATCAAGGGCTGGGACGCCGTCGCAAGCGGCAAGGCGAAGACCGTCTCCGGCATCTCGACGCCGAACGCCAGCACGATCGTGTTCCACCTGACGCAGCCGACCGGCGACTTCAACCGCCGCATGTCGATGCCTGCGACCGGGCCGATCCCGCCGGAGGTGGGCGCGTGCTTCGAGGGCTCCAAGCTCTCGGCGAACGGCGCGTACGGACGTGACCTGATCTCGAGCGGCCCGTACATGATCGCGGGCTCCGCCGGGACGTTCACGACGTGCGCCGCGCTCAAGCCGTTCAGCGGCTACGCCGGCGCGAACGGGAGCCACATCAACCTGGTGCGGAACCCGAACTACGACCAGTCCACCGATCCGAACCGCAAGAACTACATCGACAAGTTCAACTTTGTCGTGAACTCGAATGCGGACGACATCTTCGCCAAGGTGCAGGCCGGCCAGTACGACGACGAAGTGTCGACGCCGACCCCGAAGACCATCCGGCAGTACGCGACCACCGCGTCGCTGAAGCCGCGGATGATCCCGAACGTCGGTGACCGCACCAACTACCTGACGATGAACCTGACGCAGCCGCCCTTCGACGACGTTTACGTCCGGAAGGCGATGAACTACATCATCGACAAGGCTGCGCTCCAGAAGGCGTGGGGCGGCCCGATCCCGGGCTCGATCGCCACGCACATCGTCCCGCCGGTGCTCTACAACGGCGGCCTCGCCGAGTACGACCCGTACGCGACTCCGAACGAGGCAGGCAGTGTCGCCAAGGCGGCTGCCGAGATGAAGCAGTCGAAGTACGACCCCGGCCACACCGGCAAGTGCACCGCGTCGGCGTGCAAGGGCGTGCTGATGATCGCCGACACTCGCAGCGTCGACAAGACGATGGTCCCGATCATCCAGGCGGACGCCGCGAAGATCGGCATCACGTTCACGGTGCGCTCCATCAACGGCGCGTACCCGACCATTCAGACGCCGTCGAAGAACATCCCGATCGCAGAGCGGACGAGCTGGGGGAAGGACTACGCCGACCCCTACACGTTCTTCGCCGAGCTGTTCGACTCGGCTGCGATCCTGAAGGACGGCAACACGAACTACTCGCTCGTCGGCCTCACGCCGGCGCAGGCGGCGCAGATCGGCGCGAAGGGCAGCATCACCAACGTCCCGAGCGCCGACCCACAGATCAACGCCTGCGTGACCAAGCTCGGTCAGGCACGCACGACCTGCTGGGAGGGCGTCGACAAGTACCTCATGACGACCGTCGTTCCGTGGATCCCGTACCTCTGGCCGAACAACGTGTTCATCATCGGCCCGCAGGTCACGCACTGGAACTACGACCAGTTCACCGACGGCCCGGCGTACTCGTCGGTTTCCGTCAAGCAGTAAGCGCAACAACACGGGGGCGGGACTCAGGTCCCGCCCCCGTTTGTTCTCCGACCGGGAAGGGATCGAGATGACGCTCTACATCGCACGCAGGCTCCTCTGGACGATCGTTGTCGTCTTCTGCGTGATCGCGATCACCTTCGCGGTCTTCTACCTCCTGCCCGCCGGAGACCCGGCCCTACGCTTCGCGGGGCATAGCCCCACGGCGCAGGAGATCGCCGAGATCCACAAGCGCCTCGGTCTCGACAAGCCGTGGTACACACAATTTGTCCTCTTCGCCTGGCACTTCTTCACGGGCGACAAGTACGGCTGGCCGGGCATGGGCTACACGTTCGCGAGCGGCACGTCCGTCAAGTCGCTCGTCTTCGCCCGTGCACCGCGCACGCTCTTCCTGATCGCCGGCGCGGCCGTCATGTGGCTCTTCGGCGGCGTCGCGATCGGCGTCATCTCGGCGGTCAAGCGCCGCACGCTCGTCGACCGGTTCGCGATGGGCTTCGCGCTCTTTGGCATCTCCACCCCGGTCTTCTGGCTCGGGCTGATGGCGCTGTACATCGTCTGGGCCAAGCTCGGCCTGACGGGCGGGACCGGCTATGTCTCGCCGGTCAGCAGCATCTCCGGCTTCTTCTCGCACATGATCCTGCCCTGGACGGTGCTGGCGCTCCTCTACGCCGCGTCCTACGCGCGCATGACGCGCAACAACCTGCTCGAGACATTAGGTGAGGACTACATCCGAACCGCGCGCGCGAAAGGCCTCACCGAGCGGCGCGTGATCTTCAGGCACGGACTGCGCGCGTCCCTGACGCCGATCGTCACCATGTTCGGCATGGACGCCGCGCTCCTCGTCGGCGGCGCGGTGATCACCGAGTCGGTGTTCAACCTCCAGGGTCTCGGCTATCTCGCGATCAACTCGGCACTGCAGCAGGACCTGCCGATCGTGCTCGGCGTGGTGCTGCTCGCGTCCGTCGCTGTCGCGATCGCGAGCCTGCTCGTCGACATCCTCTACGCGTTCCTCGACCCGAGAGTGCGCTACGCGTGAGCTCTAGCGAGGGGCTACTCCTCGATGTCCGCGGGCTGACCGTGCGCTTCCCGACGCCCGACGGCGTCGTGCAGGCGGTGTCGGACGTGTCGTTCACGCTCTCGCGCGGCGAGACGCTCGGCGTCGTCGGCGAGTCCGGCTCGGGCAAGAGCGTCTCGAACCTCGCAATCATGGGGCTCCTGAACCGCGCGCGCACGGTGATCTCCGGCGAAGTGGAGTTCAAGGGACGCGACCTGCTCGTGCTGCCGCCCGACGAGCTGCGGAAGATCCGCGGCAAGGAGATCGCGATGGTCTTCCAGGACCCGTTCGCGTGCCTGCATCCGATGTACCGCGTCGGCTGGCAGATCGCGGAGGCGGTGACCGCGCACGAGCATGTCGGCAAGGACCGCGCGTGGGCGCGCGCCGTCGAGCTGCTCGACCACGTCGGCATCCCGAACGCGAAATCGCGGTCGCGCGACTACCCGCACCAGTTCTCCGGCGGGATGCGCCAGCGCGCGATGATCGCGATGGCGCTCGTCCACAACCCGGAGATCCTGATCTGCGACGAACCGACGACCGCGCTCGACGTGACGGTGCAGGCGCAGATCCTCGAGCTGATCGAGGACGTGAAGCGCGAGTTCAAGATCGGCGTCATCCTCGTCACGCACGACCTCGGCGTCGTCTCCGAGACCGCGAACTCGGTGATGGTGATGTACGCGGGCCGGATGATGGAGTACGGCCCGAGCGACCAGATCTTCTCGCAGCCGCAGCATCCGTACACGTGGGGGCTGCTCGACTCGATGCCGACGATCGACCGGCGGCTCGAAGCGCTCGTGCCGATCGAAGGCTCGCCGCCGTCGCTGCTCGCACCGCCGTCCGGCTGTCCGTTCCACCCGCGCTGCCCGTACCGGTTCGAGCAGTGCGTGACGGAAAGGCCGCCGCTCGTGGCCCCGGCGCCCGAGGCGCACCTCGACGCCTGCTGGCTGCCGTGGGACAAGAAGGTCTCGCTCGGCGCCGAGCGTGCAAAGAAAGTGGCTGCGTGACGAGCGAGAACCTCGTCGAGGTCGAGCACCTCACCAAAAGGTTCGCGGTCAAGCAGGGAGTCTTCGCCCGCGGCAAGGCACAGGTGCACGCGGTCGAGGACGTGTCGCTGACGGTGAAGCGCGGCGAGACGCTCGGCATCGTCGGCGAGTCCGGTTGCGGCAAGTCGACGACCGCGCGTCTGATCCTGCGGCTGCTCGACCCGACCTCGGGCACGATCCGCTTCGACGGAGAGGACATCTCGACGCTCTCACAGCGACGGTTGCGGCCGCTGCGGCGCGAGATGCAGATGGTCTTCCAGGACCCGTACGCGTCACTGAACCCGCGCAAGACCGTCGGCCAGATCATCGGCGCGCCGTTCGCGATCCACGGCGTCAAGGGCGGACGCACGCGCGTGCAGGAGCTGCTCGAGACGGTGGGCCTCAACCCCGAGCATTACAACCGCTATCCGCACGAGTTCTCGGGCGGGCAACGGCAGCGGATCGGCGTCGCGCGCGCGCTCGCGCTGTCGCCGAAGCTGATCGTCTGCGACGAGCCCGTCTCGGCGCTCGACGTGTCGATCCAGGCGCAGGTGCTCAACCTGCTGCGGAGCCTGCAGAGCGAGTTCAACCTGACGTACGTCTTCATCTCGCACGACCTGTCGGTGATCCGGCAGATCGCCGACCGCATCGCGGTGATGTATCTCGGCCGCGTCGTCGAGTTCGGTGAGAGCGAGGCGATCTACTCGCACCCGAAGCATCCGTACACGGGGGCGCTGCTCTCAGCCGTCCCGCGCGCCGGCTTCGACACACGCGATCGCATCGTGCTGACGGGTGACGTTCCGTCGCCGATCTTCCCGCCGTCGGCGTGCGTCTTCCATCCGCGCTGCCCGCGCTTCCACGAGGGCCATTGCGACGTCGACACGCCGCAGCTCCGCGAGCTCGGCTCGGGCCAGTGGACCGCGTGCCACTACCCGCTCGAGCGCTGGCCGATGTCGGACGCCGAGATCCGCCAGGCCGAAGGCGCAACCCGCGCCGACCGCCCGCACCTCGAGGGCGCAGCCCACGAGGTCTGAACCTGGTTCCGGCTTGGCCGGCAACCAGGTCAGTCGAGGGAGGCGTCGAGCGAGGCGAGTAGAGCACGCTCGAGCATCTGGCGCGCGTCGGTGGAAAGCGCCGGCGCCGATTCGAGCCGCCTCGCCGGCGGCGGCAGCGCGGCGCGGACGGTCTCGTCGGTGACGCCGCCGCGCTCGAGTGTCGGCCGCAGCGCGTCGTCCTCGAGCATCGCGAGCAGCACGTGCGGCGGCAGCACCTCCGCTGAGCCCTGCTCAGCCGCAATCTCCTGCCCGCGCGCGACGAGCAGCTTCGCCGAGCGAGCGAAATGCCGGCGGAAGAACGTCTTGCCGCCGACCATTCCCTGCAGACTCCGCTGGCGCTCCTCCCGGTCGAAGAGCGCCGCCCGCAGGAGCGCGGTCGCCTCGGCGCCGATCGAGCGCCCGTCCTCTTCGGCCGCCGTCCGCAGCCGCTCGTAGAGCTCGTCGGGGACATTCCGAACGTGCAGCGTCGCCATGCAAGCGCGACGCTAGCAGATTGCTAGCGGAGCAGATCGTCCGCGTACATCCGCGCCGCGTCGATGAACGTGAAGCCGGCGCTCTCGAGGACGGGCCGCGACATTTGCCCCGCCTGCACGGTGAGTGCAGGCGTGCCGCGCTCGACCGCGAGATCCCAGCGCGCTCGGATCAGGGCGCGGTAGACGCCGCGCCCACGCGAGTCCGGGAGCACCCCGGCCGCGAAGAGATTGACGCCGGCGTCCCCGATGGCCGCGGTCGCGGTGCCGACGACACGCCCGTCGATCGACCCGATGAACTGCCGTCCCGGATTTCCCGGAGTCGTGTACTCGGCGTAACGCTCGGACCGGTTCTGCTCCATCTCCTCACCCGCCTCCGACCCCATACCGAACGCCTCGACCACGACGCGATCGGAGGCGGCGAGCTCGTCGATCGTCTCGACGACCTTGACCGCGACATCGCCGGACGGGGCACCGGACGGCGGCTCGACGAGAGCCATCGCGTTCTCGACCGCCTCAAAGCCCGGCCTCTCCTCGTTCACGAGGCCGCGCCGTTCGAGCTCGGGGCCGAGCCATTCGTACGAAGGCTCGACCCACCAGACGAGCCGGTCCTTGCCCGCCTCGCGCACGAGCGCACGCGCCTCCGCCACGGCTGCGTCGACATCCACGGGATCGAGGTCGCGCGGCTCGACGACCTGCGCGATGGGATACGTGTGGATGCAGACAACGACATGCTCGCCCTCGAAGCGCTTCCACCCAGCCGGAAGCGCCAGCTCCGTAAACGGGTGCAGCGCCTGCCGCCGAACGTGCTCCGGGATCTCCACCGGCCGACCCTACATCGTGTCGACGTAGACGTGAACCGCCGCCACGAACTGAAAGCCCGCCCGTTCGCAGATCGGCTTCGACATCCGTCCCGCCTGCACGGTCAGCGCGGGGGTGCCGCGCGCGACGGCGTACTCCCAGCGCGCCTGGGTCAGTGCGCGATACACCCCGCGTCCGCGTCCGCTCGGCACGACGGAGCCACCGAAGAGGTTCACGCCATGGTCGCCGAGCGCCGCGTACGCCGCCCCGACCACCCGCCCGTCGATCGACGCGGAGAACGCGCGTCCTGGGTTCTCCGGCGAGCGGTACTCGGCAAAGCGCTCGGCTTGCTCCTCCTCGGAGACCGGGTCCAGGCCGAAGCACTCCTGGGCGACCGCCCAGCCGGCGCGGAACTGGTCGAACGAGTCCACGACCACCACGTCGACACCCTCGACGGGCTCGCCGGTGGGCGGCGTGACGAGCGCCATCCCGTTCTCGATCGCCTCGAAGCCCGGCGTGTCCTCGTTGACGAGGCCGAGCTTCTCGAGTGGCGCGCGAAGACGGTCGTACTCGGGCGCAACCCACCAGGCGAGGACCTGCTTGTCGTGCTCGCGGGCGATCGCGCGCGCCGCCTCGACCGCTGCCGCGACGTCCTCCGGACCGTCGTCGTTCAGCACGACGACCTGCGCGTTCCGGTTCTTGTTGATGCCGATCGTGAACCCGGGACCGTCGACGAGCTTCACGTCGGGCGGCGTGTACAGCTCGCGAAACGGATGGACCGCCTGACGGCGAACGGGCTCCGGGATCTCCACGATCCCGGAGCCTAGTTCGTCGACGAATTACGCGGCGAGGCCGGCGAGCTCGCGCAGTGCGGCAAGCCGCGACAGCGCCTGGCCTTCGAGCTGCCGGACACGCTCGCGCGTCAGGTCGAGCTCGTGACCGATCGCCTCGAGCGTCCAGGGCTCGCCCTCGAACCCGAAGCGCAGCTCGAGAATGCGCCGCTCGCGCTCCGGGAGCGCGTCGAGCGCCTTGCGGATGTTCTGGCGGCGAAGCGACTCCTCCGCCTCGTCGAACGGATCCGCGGCCTCGCGGTCGGCGAAGAGATCGCCGAGCTCGCCCTCGTCGTCCGCGCCGACCGTCTGGTTCAGCGAGACGGACGCCGATGCGGCCGACAAGGCCTCCTCGACGTGCTGGAGCGGGAGGCCTGTGGCCTCGGCGAGCTCCTGCTTCGTCGCCTCGCGGCCCAGCTCGACCTCGAGCCGGCGCGCCGCGCGCGACAGCTTCTGCTGGCGCTCGACGACGTGAACCGGCACGCGAATCGTGCGCGCGTGGTTCGCGACGGCGCGCTGGACCGACTGGCGGATCCACCAGGTGGCGTACGTCGAGAACTTGTACCCGCGGCGCCAGTCGAATTTCTCGACCGCGCGGTTCAGGCCGAGCGTTCCCTCCTGGATCAGATCCAGGAACGGTACGCCGAGGCCGCGGTAGCCCTTCGCGATCGACACGACGAGACGCAGGTTCGACTCGATCATGCGGCGCTTCGCCCGCAGGTCGCCGCGCTCGATCGCCTTCGCGAGGACGACTTCCTCGTGCGCAGTCAAGAGCTTGTGCTTGCCGACGTCCGCGAGGAAGAGCTGCAGGCTGTCGCCCGCGCCCGAAGGAGCGTCGGCCTCGTAGATCACCGGCTCGGCCTGCGCCTTCGTGTTCTTCTCCTCGGTGACCGGCTCGCGCACCTCGAGCCCGATGCGCTCGAGCTCCTTGACGACGTCGGTCACGCCGCCCTCGTCGAGGTCGTTCTCCACCGCGAACGCCTCGAGCTCGGCAGGTTCGATCCAGCCGCGCTCCTCACCCGCCTCGATCAGGGTGCGCGCGCTCTCGGTCTCAAGCAGTTCAGTCAGCTGGCTCTGGGTCAAAGAATCTATGTCCTTTCGTTTCTGCGAGCGGCACTCGAGACCTTCTCGCGCGCCAGCGTACCGCTCCTTCGAACGCAGGCCGACGGACGCCCATTCCGTCCCGGCCTGCTTGTGATTATGGACGGTTTTCCGACCGAATGTGTTAGGAGCGTTTTCGGGTGCTCTTCTTCTTCACCGGACCGCGCTCGCGGCGGGCCTGGATGAGCTCCGCGGCCCGGGCCGGCGTGACCGATTCGACCGAATCGCCGGCGCGCAGGGAGGCGTTGGTCTCGCCGTCGGTGACGTACGGGCCGAACCGGCCTTCCCGGAGGACGATCGGCTGGCCGCTGACCGGATCGTTGCCGAGCTCCTTGAGCGGCGGAGCCGCCTCGCGGCGCCCGCGCGGACGCGGTTCGGCCAGCTTCGCGAGCGCCTCGTCGAGCGTGATCGAGAAGAGCTGCTCCTCGTCGGCGAGCGAGCGGGACTCCTTGCCCTTCTTCACGTACGGCCCGTAGCGGCCGTTCGCGGCGACGACCTCCTCGCCCTCGGACTCACCGAGCGTGCGCGGCAGCGTCAGCAGCCGGAGCGCCTCCTCGAGCGTGACCGTCTCGGGCGACATCGACTTGAAGAGCGATGCGGTCCGCGGCTTCTCGTCGCCCTCGACGACCTCCGTGACGTAGGGGCCGTAGCGGCCGGAGCGGATCGCCACGGTGCGGCCCGACTCGGGATCGACGCCGAGCTCCTGCTCCTGGTTGCCCTGGGCGAGGAGCTCCTCGGCGCGCGCGGGTGTCAGCTCGTCCGGCGCGATCTCGGGCGGCAGTGTCTGCCTCTCCGTGCCCCGCTCGAGGTACGGGCCGTACTTGCCGACGCGCACGACGATGTCCGAGCCCGGCAGCTCGACCGTGTTGATCTCGCGCGCGTCGATCTCGGCGAGCCGACCTTCGACCAGCTCCTTCAGGCCGGCGTCGCCGTCGGAGCCGAAGTAGAAGCGGCCCAGCCACTCGCCGCGCTTCTCGTCGCCGGACGCGATCTCGTCGAGGTCGTCCTCCATCCGTGCCGTGAACTCGTAGTCGACGAGCTGCGAGAAGTGATCCTCGAGCAGCTTCACGACCGCGAACGCGAGGAACTCCGGCACGAGCGCCTGGCCCTGCTTGCGCACGTACCCGCGGTCGAGGATCGTGCCCATGATCGCCGCGTAGGTCGACGGCCGGCCGATGCCGCGCTCCTCGAGCGCCTTCACGAGCGTCGCCTCGGTGAAGCGCGCGGGCGGCGACGTCGAGTGGCCGTCCGGCTCGAGCGCCGTCGCGCGCAGCTCGTCGCCCTCGGCGAGCTTCGGCAGCAGGCGCTCCTCGTCCGCCTCGGCACCCGCCTCGTCGCGGCCCTCCTCGTACGCGAGCAGGAAGCCGCGGAACGTGATCACGGTGCCGGCCGTGGAGAACTCGGCGACGCGGCCGTCGCTCGCAGTGCCGGCGATGCGCACGGAGACCGTCTGGCCGCGCGCGTCCTCCATCTGCGAGGCGATCGTGCGCTTCCAGATCAGGTCGTACACCTTGAACTCGTCGCCGGAAAGCTCGCGCTTCACCTCGTCCGGCGTGCGGAAGCGGTCGCCTGCTGGGCGGATCGCCTCGTGCGCCTCCTGCGCGTTCTTCACCTTGCGCGTGTACTGCCGCGGCTGCGCCGGTACCGAGTCGGCGCCGTACAGCTCGCGCGCCTGGTCGCGTGCGGCGGTGAGCGCCGACTCGGACAGCGTCGTCGAGTCGGTGCGCATGTAGGTG
>DATAUN010000119.1:0-19662 GCA_036268235.1 Gaiellaceae bacterium | reverse complement strand
TTCGAGCTGCCGCTCGTAATCGCGCAAACGAAGGTCTAAAACCGCTCAAGCAACGGCTCGACGGAGCCGATGAGCCGGGGGATGAAGCTGTCCGTCGTCATCCCCGCCCGCGACGAGGCGGGCTCGATCTCGACCACCCTGCTGGGGCTCTCCGCCGCGCTCGCGCAGGAGCGCGTCGACTACGAGCTGCTCGTCGTCGACGACGCCTCGACCGACGGCACCGGCGATCTCGTCCGCGGGCTCGCAACCGCCGACCCCCGCATCCGCTGTGTCACCTCGCCGAACCCCCCGGGCTTCGGCTTCGCCGTGCGCGCCGGGCTTGCCGAGTTCACCGGCGACGCGGTCGCGATCGTGATGGCCGATGGCTCGGACGGCCCCGACGACGTCATCCTCTACCACCGCCTGCTCGAAGAGGGCTACGACTGCGTGTTCGGCTCGCGCTTCGTGCGCGGCTCGCGCGTCGCCGACTACCCGCTCTTCAAGCGCGTGCTCAACCGGCTCGTGAACGCCGGCATCCGTTTCCTCTTCCGCCACGGCTACAACGACACGACGAACGCGTTCAAGGCGTACCGGCGCGAGGTCATCGACACCGTGCAGCCGCTCGTCTCGAATCACTTCAACCTGACCGTCGAGCTGCCGCTGAAAGCGATCGTCCGCGGCCACAGTTACGCGGTCGTTCCGATCTCGTGGACGAACCGCCGCTCCGGGACGTCGAAGCTCGCGCTGCAGGAGATGGGCAGCCGGTACCTGCTCTCGCTGCTCGCGGTCTTCTTCGAGCATCACCTGAGCCGCGGCGATTACGTCCGCCCGAACGTCGGCGGCGCGAACGTCAAGCTGCGGCCCGGCCGCATTCCCGACTCGCTGGTGCGGGCACAGTGATCGAGGCTCCGGTCGACCCCACCGCGCTCGACGGCGTCTACGGCCACCGCTTCTCGCTCGTCGAGGAGCAGGCGAAGGACAGTATCTGGCGCGAGGTCGCGCGCTACCTCCAGCGCTACGTGCCGGAGGACGGCGCCGTGCTCGACCTCGCGTGCGATCGCGGCGAGTTCATCCGCAACATTCGCGCGCGCGAGCGCTGGGCGACGGACCTGCGCGACGTCAGGCGGCACCTGCCGGGCGACGTCACGTTCGTCCAGTCGGATGGGCTCGAGCTGACGAAGGCGCTGCCGAACGCCCACTTCGACACGGTCTTCATGAGCAATTACCTCGAGCACCTACCGTCGGGCGAGGCGGTCGTCGAGCAGCTCCGCGTCGCGTTCGAGCTGACCAAGCCGGGCGGCCGCGTCGTCGTCCTCCAGCCGAACATCCGCCTGACCGGCCTTCGCTACTGGGACTTCATCGACCACAAGACCGCGCTCACGGAACGCAGCCTCGTCGAAGCCGCCGAGATCGCCGGCCTCGAGCAGGAGCGGCTCGTCGTTCGGTTCCTGCCCTTCACGACGAAGCAGCGGCTGCCGCAGACGCCCGCACTCGTACGGCTCTATCTCGCGTGCCCCCCGGCGTGGCGGCTGCTCGGTAAGCAGACGCTCTACGTCGGACGGCGCCCGTGACCTCGCTCGCAGCCGGGCTCACGCGCTCGCTGCCGCGGGTGCGGACGCGCGAGACGACGGCCTGGTGGTGGGTCCCGGCGGCGGTTGCACTCGCCGCGGTGACCTGGCCGGTCGGATCGCTCAGCCCCGACTCGCTCAACGCGTACTTCCCGGTCGCGTTGCAGCTCGCCGCTTCGCACGGGCTCGAGCCCGGCCGCGACGTCCTCTTCACCTACGGGCCGCTCGGCTTCCTCGCCTTCCCGCTCCTCGTCAGCTCGGGCACCGCGCTGCTCGCGTTCGCGTACGCGGCGCTCGTGCACACCGCCCTCGTCGCCGTCGTGCTGCGCGTCTCGCTACGGCGGCTCCCCTGGCCCGCTGCGCTCGCGACGGCGCTGGTCGCCGGCGCCGCACCGGTCCCGCTCGCGGACGTCCCGGTGCTGCTCGTCCTCGCCGCGTGCCTCGCCACGCTGACGTCGCCCGAGACGGTTCGTTTCCCGTGGCTCGCGACCGGCGGCGGCGCCTTGGCTGCAGTCGAGCTGCTGCTGAAGGTGAACGACGGCGTCGTCTGCCTCGTGCTGCTCGCGCTCGCGGTGTGGCGCCGGCGGCCGGGCGGCCTCCGCGCCGAGCTCACGCTCGCCGCGAGCGCGACGATCTCGTTCGCCGTGTTGTGGCGCGCGGCAGGCGGCCGCTTCGGGGACCTCGGTGCCTGGGCGCGCCTCTCGCTCCACCTCGTCGCGTCGTACGGGCAGGGAATGGGGCTCGGCGGCCCCGGCCGCGATCTGGAGCTGGCGGTCGTGCTCCTCGCAGCGACGGCGGCAGTTGCGTTCGCACACGCCGGGACGCTCGGCCTCCTGCGCGGCGGCTCGGTGTGGCTCGCACTCGCGTGCTTCTGCTTCGCGTTCTTCAAGGAGGGCTTCGTGCGCGCCGACGCCTCGCACGAATCGGTCTTCTTCTCAGTCCTCGCGGTCGCGCTGCTCGGCGTCGACTGGGCGACGCCGTGGCTCCGCATCTGCGCGTTGCTCGTCGCCGCGGTCGCGCTCGCCGAGATCGGCGGCTCCGGCCTCCCTGCCGAGGCCGTGCTCGTCGCCGTCGCGGCGTGGCTCGCGGTGCGGACGGCAGCCGGACACGCCCTGCTCGCAACCGGAGCCGCCGTCGCCGCCGGGCTGGTGCTCACCGTCTCACACGGCGCTGCGGCGCTCCCCAACACGCCCACCGTCACTCCGCTGCGCGGCGAGCTGCAGGAGCTTGCAAGCACCTCGCGCCGCACCGGTGCGATTGCTGCAGCACGCGCGGGTGCCCGGCGGCGCTACCCGTTCGAGCCGGCGCTTCTGTCACAGCTGCGCGGGCACACGGTCGACGTCGAGCCCTACGGAGCGACGATCGCGTGGGGCTACGGCCTCGCCTGGCGCCCCGAGCCCATCGTCGAGAGCTACGCCGACTACGACGCAACGCTCGACGCATTCGCCGCGCACGCACTCGCGCGCAATGGCGCGCAGCGCATCCTGCAGCTGCCGTGGACGGCGATCGACCACCAGAACCCGCTCTGGCAGGCGCCCGCACTCGTGCTCGCGGAGGTCTGCAACTACCGGCGCGTCGCCGGCGACGCATCCGGGTTCACGGTGCTCGCGCGCGCTCCCGGCGCGTGCGGTGCGGCGCGCCCGCTCTCGACCGCGGTCGCGCGGCCGGGCGCGTGGGTCGACGTCCCGCGTGCCGCGTCCGGCGAGATCGTCTACGCCTCGATCAGCGTCTCGAGCGGCGGGGTGTCGGAGCTCGTGCGCTCGCTCCTCCTGCGGCCGCATGAGATTCGACTGCAGGCGCGCGGGGTCGGCGGCGGGACGTACAAGCTCGTGCCGGCGACCGCAACGGAGTCGCTCGTGCTGCGCCTGCCCCGCTCGCGCGAGCTGCCGCAGCCGGCCGGCGGCACCGCGATTCGCCGCTTCCGGCTAGACCGCGCAGCGCGCGTCGCGTTCTCCGCACTGCCTGTTCACCTCTAGGCTCTTCCGCGTGCGCGTCCTGATCACCGGCGGCGCCGGGTTCGTCGGCTCGAACACCGCCGTCGCGCTCGCCCGTCGCCACTCCGACTGGGAGGTCGTCGCGTTCGACAACCTCCATCGCCGCGGCGCCGAGCTCAACCTGCCGCGGCTCGCCGACGCAGGCGTCGAGTTCGTGCGCGGCGACGTGCGCGAGCCGGAGCAGCTCCGCGCGATCGGTCACATCGACGCACTCGTCGAGTGCTCGGCCGAGCCGTCCGTGCTCGCCGGGCTCGACGGCGGGCTGGACTACCTCGTCCACACGAACCTCGTCGGCGCCTACAACTGCCTCGAGCTCGCCCGCCGCGACGATGCGTTCTTCCTCTTCCTCTCGACGAGCCGCGTCTACCCCGTCGCGGCGCTGCGCGAGCTCGCGCTCGACGAGACCGAGACGCGCTTCGAGCTCGCGGACGGATCGGCTGGGATCTCCGAGAGCTTCCCACTCGAAGGCGCGCGCACGCCGTACGGCGCGACGAAGCTCGCGGCCGAGCTGCTGATCGCCGAGTTCGCGGAATCGTTCGGCCTGCGCACGGTCGTCGACCGCTTCGGCGTGATCGCGGGGCCGTGGCAGCTCGGCAAGGTCGACCAGGGCGTGTTCACGCACTGGCTGCTCGCGCATCGCTTCCGGCTGCCGCTTGAGTACATCGGGTTCGGCGGCTCGGGCAAGCAGGTGCGCGACCTCCTCCATGTCGACGATCTCGTCGATCTCGTGGAGGAGCAACTTGCCGACCCCGAGCGCTGGCGCGGCGCGACGGTGAACGCCGGCGGCGGCCGCGCGTGCAGCCTCTCGCTCCTCGAGACGACAGAGCTCTGCCGCGAGCTGACCGGAAACGAGCTCGCCGTCGGGCGCGCCGCGGCCGAGCGGCCGGGAGACGTGCCGCTTTACCTCTCCGACTGCACGAGGCTCTTCGCGCGCACCGACTGGCGCCCACAGCGGGATGCACGCACGATCCTCGCGGACACGCTTGCGTGGATCGACGCGAACGAGGACACGGTCCGCACAGCTCTCGTCGAGCCCGCCTGAACCCGCTCTACCATGCCCCGCGTGTGGGGTCGTCGTCTTCTCGCTGCGGCAGCCATCGCCGCGCTGATCTTCGGCGCGTTCGCCGCGGCCGCGTTCCTCTGGTCCGGCGCGACGCTGACCGGCGACCCGGTCGCGCTCGCGCGCCTGCAGCTGCAGCCGCTCGCCGGGTCGGTGCGGTCGCTGCATGCCCTCGACCCCGCCGGGAAGCCCGTCCCGCTCATCCGCATGAACGGACGCTTGACGCCGGCGGTCAAGGTCGCACCGGGCGAACAGATCCGCGTCGACGTCGTCGTGCGCCGCTCCCGCTGGATCGGCTGGCTCGCCGGCCGCACGAAGCACGAAACGCTGACCGTGACGACTCCGGTGGCGAACGTCGTCGACCGCTGGCCGTCGTTGTCGGCCGGCGGAACGCTCGCCGTCCGCTTCAGCGCCGTGCCCGCCGCGATCTCGCTGCACGAAGGCCCCGGCGCCCACGAGGAGGGCATCCACGGCCGCACCGTGCTCCTCGGCCACCAGCCTGCGACGGGCACGCTCGAGATCGCGGCCGCTGCGCGTCCGTGGGAACGGCCCGCCGCGCCGGTGCGCGTCAGCTGGTTCCCGAAGACGCCTGCGCCCGCGATCCAGGTCAGCCCGGCGCCGGGCTCGCAGATCTCGGCGCTCTCGCAGATCCGCGTGACGTTCGCGCAGCCGGTCGGCTCGGCGCGACCGCAGTTTACGAAGAGCGTCCCGGGCGGCTGGAAGCTCGTCGACAGCCACACGCTCGTCTTCGACCCGGGCCGGCTCGGCTTCGGTCTCGGCACCGACCTGGAGCTGCGCTTTCCGAGCCGCGTCACGCTCGTCGGAAGCGGCGCAACACGGACGCAGAAGGCGCTCGACTGGACCATCGCGCCGGGCACCCTGCTCCGTCTGCACCAGCTGCTCGCCCAGGAGGCGTACCTGCCCGTCGTCTGGAACCCGGCGACGACCGACGTCGCGCGCACACCGGCAGCCGAGGTGAAGGCCGCCGTCGACCCGCCGGCGGGCACGTTCAGCTGGCGCTTCCCGAACACGCCGTCGCAGCTCACGAGCCAGTGGAACGCACAGCAGGTCACGCAGATCACGCGCGGCGCGGTGATGATGTTCGAGCACGAGCACGCGCTGACGGTCGACGGCCTCGCCGGACCCGAGGTATGGCACGACCTGATCGCCGACTCGATCGCCGGGAAGCTGCACACGGGCGGCTACAGCTACGTGTACGTGCACACGAGCCTGCCGCAGCTGCTCACGCTCTGGCACAACGGACAGACGGTCCTCACGTCGCCGGGCAACACCGGTATCCCGTCGGCGCCGACGCAGCCGGGCACCTTTCCCGTCTTCGAGCACATCGCGGTCGGCGAGATGAAGGGAACGAACCCCGACGGGTCGCACTACGACGACCCCGGCATTCGCTGGATCAGCTACTTCCACGGCGGCGACGCGCTGCACACGTTCAACCGCGCGTCGTTCGGGACGCCGCAGAGCCTGGGCTGCGTCGAGCTGCCGCTCGCTGCCGCCGCGAAGGTCTGGCCCTACACGCCGATCGGGACGCTCGTCACGATCGAGAACCCGTAGGTTCGGCTACGCGTCGAGGACGTCGCGCACCTTGCGCGCGAGGGCAACACGGTTGAACGGCTTCGGCAGGAAGGCGATGTCGCCGTCGAGGACGCCGTGCCGGACGATTGCACCGCTTGCGTACCCGGACGTGTAGAGCATTCTCAGCCCGGGCCGTTCCTGCGCGAGCAGCGCCGCGAGCTCGCGCCCGCTCAGCTGCGGCATGACGACGTCCGTCACCAGCAGGTGGATCGTTCCTGCATGCGCGCGGGCGAGCTCGACCGCGTGCCACGCACTGTCCGCCGCGAGCACCGTGTAGCCGAGCTCGGTCAGCACCTCGTGCTCCAACGAGCGCACGAGCTCCTCGTCGTCGACCAGCAGGATCGTCTCGGTACCGCCCGGTGCCGGAGCGTCCGCGACTTCGGCGTCGAGCGCGTCGAGCGGGGCGTTCGCCAGCGGCAGGTAGACCTTGAACGTCGTTCCGCGGCCGGCTTCGGTGTACACCCCGACGTCGCCGCCGCTCTGCTTGACGATGCCGAACACCGTCGAGAGCCCGAGCCCGGTTCCCGAGCCGACCTCCTTCGTCGTGAAGAACGGCTCGAAGATCCGGTCGACGATCGCTTCGTCGATGCCGGTGCCCGTATCGCTCACGGAGAGAAGGACGTACGAGCCGGGCTCGATGTCGACATACCGTGACGCGTAGCCCGAGTCGAGCACGACGTTGGACGTCTCGATCGTGAGCTTGCCGCCGCCGGGCATCGCGTCGCGCGCGTTGAGCGCGAGGTTGAGGATCACCTGCTCGATCTTGGCGACGTCCGCCTCGACCGCGCCGAGACTCTCGTCCAGGATCGTGACGAGCTCGACGTCGTCGTCGAGGAGACGCTGAAGCAGCTTCTCGACGTCGGCGATCGCATCGTTCAGACTGAAGACCCTTGTCTCGAGCACCTGCTTGCGGCTGTACGCGAGCAGCTGTGCAGTCAGCTCCCCGGCCCGCTCGCCGGCGCGCTTGATCTCCTCGAGATAGCGGCGCAGCTTCGAGTCCTCGGCCGACTCGACCCGCCCGAGACCGAGCTCCGCGAAGCCGATCACGGCCGACATCATGTTGTTGAAGTCATGCGCCACGCCGCCCGCGAGCTGGCCGATCGCATCGAGCCGCTGTGCGTGGAGCAGCCCCTCCTGGCTCTCGCGGAGCTCCCGGCGCGCAGCGCCCGTCTGGATCGCGTAGCGAATCGTGCGCTCGAGGAGCGCGGGGCTGATCTCGCCCTTGACCAGATAATCGGCGGCGCCCGCCTCCGCCGCTTCGACATCGACGTCGTAGTCGCCCTGACCGGTCAGCACGATCACCGGGATGTCCGGATCGTGCTCGAGCAGCGTCCGGACGAGCTCGATCCCGTTCTGCGGGCCGAGCCGGTAGTCGACGAGGCAGATGTCGAAGCCGCCGTGGCGCGATGCCGCGACTGCGGACTCGTAGCTCGAGACACGATGGAGCTCGTAGCGGCGGCCCCCGAGTCGGGCGAGCAGGTCCTGGGTCAGAAGAAAGTCCTCGTCGTCGTCCTCGACGAGCAGGACGTCGATCTGGCCTTCAGCGCTTCCGGGCATTCTCCGCTCGCGTGGGCAGCTCGACGATCTCGAACCAGTAGCGCGCCAGCACCTTCATCGCCTCGGCGAGCCCGGCGAAGGTGACCGGCTTCGTGACGAACGAGTTCACGCCGAGGTCGTAGCTGCGAAAGACGTCTTCCTCGGCCCGCGACGTCGTCAGGACGATGACGGGGATCTTGCGCAGCTCTGCGCTCGTCTTGATCTCGGCGAGCGCCTCGCGGCCATCCTTCTTCGGCATGTTCAGGTCGAGCAGGATGAGGCCCGGCGTCGGCGCGCTCCCCGGCTCGCCGTACGCGCCGGACCGGAGCAGGTAGTCCATCAGCTCCTCGCCGTCGCGAACGGTGCGGATGTCGTTCCCGAGCCGGCTCTCGCGCAGCGCGTCGAGCGTCATCTGCAAGTCGTCCTCGTCGTCGTCTGCAATCAGGATCACGATCGGCTGCCCCGGCTCCTTCATTTCGCACCTTCCGGTTGCTCGTTTGGCTCGGCCTGGCGGAGCGGCAGCGTGACGGTGAAGGTCGCGCCGGCCCCGGGAACGCCCCGCGCGGTGATGTCGCCGTTGTGGCGCCACACGATCTTGCGTGCGATCGAGAGCCCGATCCCGGTGCCGTCGTAGGCTGCGCGGCCGTGCAGGCGCTCGAACGCCGTGAAGATGCGGTCGGCGTGCCGTTCGTCGAAACCGATCCCGTTGTCGGCGACGGTGATGACGACACGGGGGCTCGTCGCCGCCTCGCCTGCAAAGCGGGGCGCACGACCCTCGATCGTCTCGCTCGTGATCCGAATCGCGGGCGCTTCGTCCGGCCGGTGGAACTTGAGCGCGTTTGCGATCAGGTTCTGGAGCAGCTGCCGCATCTGCGTCGGGTCGGCGTCGATCGACGGAAGCGCGCCGACCTCGACGTCGGCTCCGAGCTCGACGATCGGCGCTTCGAGATCGGACACGACCTCTGCCACGATCGTCGCCAGGTCGACGCGCTCGAACGCCTTGCCGCGATGCGTGACGCGCGAAAAGTCGAGTAGGTCGCTGATCAGGCGCTGCATCCTTTGCGCAGCCGACTGCATGCGCTCGAGGTCCTCGGCCGCGTCGTCCGCGAGCGCATCGCCGATCCGGTCGTGCAGACGGTCGCCGAACATGCGGATCTTCCGCAGCGGCTCCTGCAGGTCGTGGGAAGCGACCGAAGAGAACTGCTCGAGCTCTTCGTTCGACCGCGCAAGCTCCCTCGCCCGATCCTCTGCCGCGGCGGTACGTTCGACTACGCGCTTCTCGAGGCTCGCGTTCAGCGCCGTCAGCTCGCCGTTTGTCTCTTCCAGCTCGACACCGGTCGACACCGCGCGACGAAAGAAGCCGAGGCTGAGGGTTGCGAGCAGCGCGAACACGGCGATCGCGAGGTACAGCAGCCAGCTGCGCGTGCCGGCGAACGCCGGGTAGAGCGCGCTCGTCGTGATGCTGATCGCGACATGCCAGTTCGAGCCCCCGACGGGAGACGACGCGAAGTAGCGCCGTGCACCGCTGTACTCGTACGTGCCGTGGCTCCGCTGCGAGATCGCATCGATGAGTCCCGCCGCCTTCGGGAACGAGCCCGGCCGGAGACCGGTGACCCCGGCGACCGCGACGACGTGCTGCGTGCTGTCGAGGACAAACGCTGCGCCCGTTCCTGCGGTGCGCGTCTTTGCGAGGTAGCTGCTGAGGAACTGGAAGATCGGCGTGCCCGCGAGCGTCTCGACCTCGACCCGACGCCCGAACGGCGTCGCGAACGGGATCGCCCAGGAGATCGTCGCTGCCTTCGATCCGCGCGCGGGCGGCCCGACGTCCGAGAACCACGCGTGCCCCGCGAGCGCCTGCTGGATGAACACAGGCCGGCGCTCGCCGGTCGGGATCGCCGCCGCGCCGGGTGACGAGGCGAGCGTCCCTCCGGTGTGGTCGAGGATCGTGAGCCCGTCGAGGTGCGCTGCGGACGCGGCCGCCGCGACCGAGCCGCTCGAGATCGTGGCGGCGCCGAACTGCTTCGCAGCCGCGCCCGCGCTCGCGGAGACCGTCGTGCCGAAGAGGGTCGAGGTGAGCTCGGCCGACAACGAGGCCTGCGCGTTGAACCGACTCTCCGCCTGGCTGCGCGACTCGGACTGCGCAGCGAGCACGGCCCAGCCGAAGGCGACGACGAGCGCAATCACGACGGCGGAGAACCCACCCATGACGAACGGACGCGGACCGAGCAGCGCCCGCCAGTTAGGCAGCGTCATCCGACCGGGGCTCGCAGCGACCGTGTCCATGCGCGAAATCCTGGTGAAAGCTACCTAGGGGTGCTGACAAGGGTTAGCGCACGAAAGGGGGAACTTTCCACGCAAAACGGGGATCCCCGGAGGATCAGGCGGCGAGCGCGGCGTCCTCGACGTCGAGCTCGTCGGCGAGCTCGGGCCGCCTGAGGTGGCGGATCGCGGCGAGCCCGAGGACGGCGACGACGAGGCAGGTCACGCCGCCGATGCCGAGACCGACGCGGGCGCCGGCCCACGCGATCACCCAGCCGATGAGCGGGCCGCCGATCGGCGTCGAGCCCTGGAACGCGACGAACCACAGCGCCATCACGCGGCCACGCATCGCAGGGTCGGCGCGCAGCTGCAGCGTCGAGTTTCCGATCGCCATGAACGAGACGCTCGCCGCACCGACGAGCGCGAGTGCCGGCAGCTCGAGCGTCATCGTCGGTGCGACCGACGCGAGCAGGATCAGCGCGCCGAATGCAAACGAGGCGACGACGAGCGGCTTCAGCCCGGTGCGCCCGCGCGCGGCCGTGAAGAGCCCGCCGACGACGGCGCCGATGCCCATCGCCGCGGTCATGAACCCGTAGCCCGTCGAGCCGCCGTGCAGAACGCGGTGGTCGAGGACCGGCAGGCTGACCGGGAACTCGTACGCGAGCATCCCGACGAAGCCCATCATCACGAGCGGGATCGCAAGCTCGGGTGCGTGCCGCACATAGCGGAGCCCCTCGCGCAGCTGTCCCTTCGCGCGCACCGCGCGCTCGCTCGTGTGCAGCTGCGAGAGATCCATCCGCGTGAGTGAGAGCACGACCGGGATGAAGCTGACCGCGTTGATCAGGAAGCAGACGCCCGTGCCGACGGTCGCGATCAGGATCCCGGCAGCCGCCGGACCGACCGTGCGAGCCGCGTTGACGAGCGTCGAGTTGAGGCTGACTGCGTTGCGCAGCTCCTTCGGCCCGACCATCTCCATCATGAACGACTGTCGCGCGGGGTTCTCGAATGCGTTGTTCAGACCGAGCAGCACCGCGAGGACGCCGATCTCCCAGAACCGGATCGCGTGCGTCACCGTGAGGATGCCGAGGACGAGTGCCTGCACGCCCATCGCGCTCTGGAGCACGATCATCAGCCGCCGCTTGTCGATGCGATCGGCGACGACACCGCCGTACGGGCCGAGCAGCAGCACCGGCACGGTCTGCAGCGCGATCAGCAGGCCGAGGTCGATGCTCGAGTTCGTCAGCTCGAGCACGAGCCAGCCCTGGGCGATCATCTGCATCCACGTGCCGATGAGCGAGATCGCCTGGCCGCCGTAGTAGAGACGGAAGTTCGGGACTGCGAGCGCTGCGAATGTGACGCGGCCGGCGCGGCGGAGCAGCGTCATCGACCGGCCACCGCGAGCCGTTCCGCGAGGCCTTCGAGCGCGGGCAGGGCTGCGACGATCGCCTCGCGGTCGGCGTCGGACGCCTCTGCGAGGAGCCGGGCAAGCGCGTCGTTGCGTTCCGAGCGCGCGCGGTCGCGCAGCCGGCGCCCGGCGGCAGTCGACACGACGAGCGCCGAGCGGCGGTCGGCCGGATCCGTCTCACGGCGCACGAGACCCGCGTCGCAGAGCTGGCCGATCACGCGCGAGAGCAGCGTCGGGTTGATGCCTTCACGCGCCGCGAGCTCGCCGACGCCGATCGATCCGGCGCGGACGACCTCGAACAGGACGGAGAGCTTCGTAGGTGTCAGGCCTGCGCTCGCCTTCGTCGCCCGCAGGCGCCGGGAGAGCTTGCCGAGCACGGCGCGCAGGCGAACGACGTCGTCCGGCGCGACCAGTTCCTTGCTCTCTGGCAATACTTGCTTCACGGCAAGTATTCTAGCACATCGGCTGCATTCATATGATCTGGAGGCAGTGCCTTCCGACCGCTCACAGGAGGTGAACGCGATGAGACGCCGCTGAGCGGGTCCGATCCGGGCCGCTCGGTTCGAGCGGCGGGTTCTCGACTGAAAGGACACTGCACGTGAGCAACGACATCGAGCGTGTGCTCGCCGCCACGCGAGACGCAGCGGCCGGGCCGATCTCAGCGACGGCGGCCCAGATCGACCGCGAGCGCACGTACCCGAGCGACGGGCTGAAGGCGCTCGGCGCCGCCGGCGCGCTCGGGCTCGTCGTCCCCGCTGAGCACGGCGGCGCCGGCGGCGGCCTCTCCGCCCTGGCGCAGGCCTGTGAGGCCGTGGGAGCTGCCTGCGCCTCGACCGGGATGGTCTTCCTGATGAACGAGGTGGCCGCGGCGACGATCGCGCTCGGCGGCGGCGAACGTGCGGGTGCGCTGCTGCCCGCGCTCGCACGCGGCGAGGCGATCGCGACCCTCGCGTTCAGCGAGCGCGGCACGGGTGCGCATTTCTACAACCCGGAGCTGAAAGCCGAACGCGACAACGGCTCGATCACGATCTCGGGCCGCAAGAGCTTCGTGACCTCGGGCGGGCACGCCGACCACTACGTCGTGCTCGTTCAGGGCGAGGCCGAGGGGACCGCCGACGCGTACGTCGTCGACGGCGCCGACCCGTCGGTCTCGTTCGACGGCACGTGGAACGGGCTCGGCCTGGCGGGCAACTCGAGCATCGCGATGGTGCTCGACGGCGTCCAGGTGTCCGAGGCTGACCGGATCGGCGAAGCGGGCAAGGGAACGGATCTCGTGTTCGGAGTCGTCGCGCCGTTCTTCCTCGTCGGCCTCTCGGCGGTGAACGTCGGCATCGCATCGGCAGCGGCCGCGACCGCGACCGGGCACGCGGCGAACCGCCGCTACCCGGACGGCTCGTCACTCGCCGAGATCCAGTTCGTGCAGCACCTGATCGCGGACATGGATCTCGCCACCCGTCAGGCGCGTCTGCTCGTGCAGAGCGCCGCGGCGCTCGGAGACGCGGGCGACGAGTCCGCGCTCGTCGCAATCATGGAGGCGAAGGTCGCGTCGACCGAGGCAGCGATCGCCGTCACGCAGAACGCGCTCGAGGCGACCGGCGGCCAGGGCTATACGCCGGCCCTGCCGATCGAGCGGTTCCTGCGCGATGCGCGAGCCGGCTCGGTGATGGCGCCGACGAACGCCGTTCTGCGGAGCTGGATCGGCAAAGCGCTTGCGGGGCTTCCGGTCCCATGAGCGACCAGAAACAGATCCTCGTCGGTGCCGTCGCCTATCACCCGCGGATCGTCACCATCTGGGAGCGGTTCCGCGACTACTTCGCGGACGCCGGAGTGCCGACCGACTACGTCCTCTACTCGAACTACGAGCGGCTTGTCGACGCGCTGCTTCACGGCGAGGTCGACATCGCCTGGAACACGAACACCGCGTACGTCGCGGCCGAGCAGCGCATCGGCGGCGATGCGCAGCTGCTCGGCATGCGCGACGTCGACGCGGAGTTCCGCACGGTGATTGCGGTGCGACGCGGTGAGACGTTCGACGAGCTGGCGGAGCTCGAGGGCCAGCGCCTCGCGCTCGGCAGCCGTGACTCCGGGCACGCGGCGATCCTGCCGCTCCACTGGGTGCACGAGGCCGGGGTCCGACCGGAGCTCGTCCGGTTCGACACCGATCTCGGCAAGCACGGCGATACCGGCGACTCGGAGCTTCGCGTCGTCGAGGCCGTGTCGCGTGGTGGGGCCGACGCCGGCGCGCTCGGAGACGCGACGTGGGTCGCGCTCCGTTCCGAAGGGCATCCCGCCGTATCCGGGCTCGAGCTCGCCTGGCGAAGTCCCGTCTACTACCACTGCAACTTCACCGCGTTGCCGGCGTTCGACGGCGCCGCCTGGAGCGACGCGTTGCTTGCGATGAGCTACGCCGACCCGACGCTGCGTCCGGCGATGGACCTCGAAGGCGTGAAGCGGTGGCTGCAGCCGGACAAGGCGGGCTACGAGACGCTGACGCACGCGATGCAGGAACAGGGCTACCTGGGATGACGAGACGGCGGTGCGAGGCGGGGGCCCTCGAGCTCGGCGCCGGGCTCGAGGTCCTGGTCTCGGCGTCGCTCGCGACCCTGCAGGGCGACGATCTGCTCGACGTCATCGTCGACTCTCGCTCGGGCTCGTTCGAGCTGCCGGCCTGGGCGCGCCGCGCGGGGCACGACGTGGTCGACGAACGGCGTGAGGGCAGCGCCTTCGTCATCACGCTGCGAAGCCAACCGAGGATCCCGCTCGACGCGGGACCGTCGGCGACGCTCGACCGCGGCATGTTCTCGACCGCCGAGCTGCGCGCGCTCGCCGGGCCGGTGCCCGCCGAGGCCGACCGCGCCGCGGGCCTCGTTCCGCTCGGGGCCGGGCGGGAGCCGACGGCAGCCGCATATGACTGGGCGCTGTCGAGCCGCGACCGCATGTGGACCGACAAGCTCGCAGGGCTCGCCGACCGCGCGGCGCGCGCCCAGTGGGACGCGACGCGCGACATCCCGTGGGAGGCGGCGCTCGGGCTCAAGCCCGACGTCGAGCGCGGCGTCTCCCAGGTGATGACGTACATCGCCCAGAACGAGTACGCGGCGTACTACGTGCCTGCCCGCTATCTCGCGCAGGTCAACCCGGAGTACGTCGAGGTGATGATGTGGCTCGCCAGCCACGTTCACGACGAGGCGCGCCACGTCGAGGTGTTCACGAAGCGCGCGCTCGCGGGCGGGCAGCGCTCGTTCGCCCTGGCGGCGACCGAGCTGTCGCTGCAGACGCTTCTCGACGAGCGCGATTTCAGCGCCGCAGCGCTGCTCCTGAACGTGCTCGGCGAAGGGACGTTCCTCGATCTGCTCTCATTCGTCGCACGCCACGCACCCGACGCCGCAACCGCAACGGCGGCACGCCTTGCCCACCAGGACGAGCGTCGACACGTGCAGTTCGGCATCGCGCACGTCCGCCATCGCCTCGCGCACGATCCCGACGAGCGCGGCCGTCTCGTCGCCGCCGTCGAGGAGCGTGCGGCGAAGCTCGTCAGTCTCGACGGTCTGAGCCCGGTCGTCGGCGAGTCGCTCGTCCTGATGTCCGCGCGCTCGGCGCAACCGGCCGACATCGGCGAAGCCGGCCGCGCCGTCCGCGACCTGCTGGGTCGCATGAATCGGAACCGCGTGCGGCGGCTGCGCGCCGCGGGGTTCGACCTGGCGACCGCGCAGGAGCTCTCGGAGCTGCACACTCCCAATCTCATGTGATGGCGACGCCGCTCCCTCCGCTCTCCGTGCTCGACCTCGCGCCGATCGTCGAAGGCGCCGACGCAGGCATCGCCCTGCGCAACTCGCTCGACCTCGCACAGCACGTCGAGCGCTTCGGCTATCGCCGATTCTGGCTTGCCGAGCACCACAACGCAATCGGGATCGCGAGCGCGGCGACGTCCGTCGTGATCGCCCACGTCGCCGGCGGCACGAGCACAATCCGCGTCGGCGCGGGCGGGATCATGCTCCCGAACCACGCGCCGCTCGTGATCGCCGAGCAGTTCGGGACGCTCGAGTCGCTCTTCCCCGGGCGGATCGACCTCGGCCTCGGCCGCGCGCCAGGCACCGACCAGCTCACAGTGCTCGCGCTGCGCCGCGATCCGACGAGCGCCGACACCTTCCCCCAGGACGTGCTCGAGCTCCAGCGCTACCTCGCCGACCCCGATCCGGCGCACCCCGTGCGCGCGACACCCGGCGCCGGCACGCACGTGCCGCTCTGGATCCTCGGGTCGAGCCTCTTCGGCGCGCAACTCGCGGCGATGCTCGGGCTGCCGTACGCCTTCGCGTCGCACTTCGCACCGGATGCGCTGCTGCCCGCGCTCGAGATGTACCGCGCGCGGTTCGAGCCGTCGGCGCAACTGCAGGAGCCGTACGCGATGGTCGGCGCCAACGTGGTCGTCGCCGACACCGACGACGAGGCGCGAAGGCTGTTCACCTCCGCGCAGCAGTCGTTCACGAACATCTTCCGCGGCCGGCGCGGTCAGCTGCCGCCGCCGATCGACGACATCGAGTCGTACTGGACGCCGATGGAGAAGGAGCGTGCATCGTCGATGCTGCGGCGCTCGTATGCCGGCTCACGCGAGACGGTTCGCGCGGCGCTGGACGACTTCGTCGCCGAGACCCAGGCGGACGAGATCATCGTCGCGGCCGCGATCCACGATCACGACGCGCGCGTCCGCTCGTACGAGCTGCTCAGCGAAGCGGCAGCGTGATCGTGAAGACCGATCCGCGGCCGAGCTCCGACTCCACCTCGACCTCGCCGCCCATCTGGGTGACGAGCTCGCGGATGATGTAGAGACCGAGCCCCGACCCGCCGACGCCGCGGGTCATGCTCGGGTCGAGGCGATAGAACTTCTCGAAGATGCGCGCTCGCTCGTCGAGCGGGATGCCGATTCCCTCGTCGGTCACGCGGACGACACCGGCGCCGTTGCGTCGCGACACCTCGAGTGCGATGCGGCCTCCTTCCGGCGAGTACTTGACGGCGTTGTCGAGGAGGTTCTCGATCGCCTGGCGGAGCCGCAGCGGATCCGCGTCGACGGTGACGGGCTCAGCGGGGAACGCCGCGTCGAGGTGCACCGTGCCGGGCAGCCGTAGCTCGGCGGACTCGGCAATCGAACGGCAGAGCGCGCCGAGATCGCACGGCTCGAGCGAGAGATCGAGTGACTCGCGATCGAGCTGCGCCGAGGCGAGCAGCTGGTCCATCAACCGGCGCAGGCGCTCCGACTCCTGTTCGATCATCGCGAGGAACGTCTCGTGCGCCTGGGGTGTCAGGTCGTGGTCGGGACGGCGGATCGTGCGTACGGCGCCGTAGATCGCGGCGAGCGGAGTGCGTAGCTCGTGCGCAGCCGTCGCGACGAACTCGGAGCGGACACGCTCGAGCTCGTAGTCCGGCGTCAGGTCGCGCACGACGATCACACGCCCGCCGTCGAAGCGCGACTCGGCCGCGGAGAGCCAGCGCGCGCGGCCGTCCAGCTCGGTGGTCGTCGAACCGAGCGTCGCGAGGGCCGCGAGCGCCGCAGGCGCGACCTCTCCGAGCGGCCGTCCGATCGCCGCGTCGCCGTCAACTCCGAACAGCCGTGCCGCGCCGGGATTCCAGTAGCGGACGCCGTCCTCGTCGTCGGCGACGATCACCGCTTCGGCGACGTGCGCGAGTGCGCGCGCCGCCTCTGCTCCTTCCTCGGCCGCGCGGCGCGCCTCGGCCTCCGAGCGATAGAGCCGATAGAGCCGCGACGGGATGCGCAGGAGCAGGATGCTCGCGATCAGCACGCCGATCAGCACCGCCACGGCGAGGAACACGACCGACTTCACGTAGGTGCCGTGCTGTTCGTGCTGCGCCTGTTGCACGACACTGCCCGCATCCGCCTCGAGACCGAGCGCGAGCGCGCGGAACCGGTCGAAGCGCGCCTTGCCGGCGAGCAGCTGCCCCTGGGCGCGCCGCCGCCCGGCAGGCCCGCTGCGGACGAGCGCGATCTGCTGCGCGTAGAAGCGCTCGAGCGTGGCCACGTCGCGGCGCGCCTCCGCGAGCTGTGCCGGGATGCGCGGATCCACCGCCGCGTACGCGCCGATCGCGTCGAGCTCACGCGCAATCTGCGTCTTGCCGGACTGGTAAGGCTGCAACGCGATCGGGTTGCCGCTGAGCTCGTAGCCGCGCACGCCCGTCTCCTCGTTGAGCATCTGCACGAGCACGTCCTGTGTCGCCGCGAAAAGCGGTGCCGCCTGCGTCAGGTACCGCGTGTTGCCGAGCGTGTAGATGCGGTGCACCGAATACGCGCCCGCGGCGCCGAGCGCCACGATCACGAGGATCAGAAGCAGGAACGCAGCGCGCGTCGACCGCCGCGCGACCGACGCGTTGTCGCGCCCGCCGGACAGGACGCTCACACGCGGCCGGGGCCGAACCGGAGCTGCCAGACGCCGTCGGGGCCTCCCCGCTCGAGCTCCTCGAGATCGGCTTGCAGCCGTTCGGGCAGGCCGACGGGATCGAACGGCTTGACGATGTAGTCGATCCCGCCCGCGTCCCGGCCTCGCTCGATGTCCGCCTCGGAGGCACGGGCGGAAAGGAAGACAACAGGCGTGTCGGGGAGGAGCTGCGCGACGTCGAACCCGCCGAGGTCGGGCAGCATCACGTCGAGCAGGACGACGTCGTAGGAGCCCGCGGACGCAAGCTCGAGCCCTTCGGCCCCGCTCGTCGCGGTCGCGACCTCGAAGCCGGCGAGCTCGAGATTGAAGCGGCAGAGGAGCGCCATCGCCGCGTCGTCCTCGACGACGAGAACCCGGAGGCGCGTGCCACGGTTGCCGCCGGTCTCGTCGTCGCCGACGAGCGACAACTCAGGCGGGCGCGAGCGCAGGGACGGGTCGGCTCCGTCGTCGCCCGACCCCGCATGCAGCACGAATGCCACGGCAGCCCCCGCCATTGCGGAAGAAACTACCGCACTAGACGAGACGGGCAAGGCTACGTGCACCGACCGCGTGGCGGACGACGTCGCCGATCACCGCGACCGCGGGGGAGCGCAGGCCGCGGGCGGCCGTGGCGATCGTCCCGAGCGTGCCGGTGCGCACCTCGGCGTCCGGCAGCGAGAGCCGGGAGATGACCGCCGCGCCTTCGTCCACGGGCCGGCCGGCGAGGATCAGGTTGTCGGCGATGTGCTCGAGCCGGCGCAGTCCCATGAAGATGACGAGCGTCCCGGGCGTCGCGGCGAGGTGGTCGTAGTCGAGATCGCCGCCGTCGGCGCTCGTACCGGTCAGCACCGTCACCTGGGCGGCGACGTCGCGCGAGGTAAGTGGGATCCCGGCGAGGCCGGGCACCGCGGTCAGCGTCGAGACGCCCGGGACGACCTCATACGGTATGCCCGCCGCGGCGAGCGCCTCGACCTCTTCGCCGCCGCGCCCGAAGACGAACGGATCGCCGCCCTTCAGACGCACCACCCGCCGGCCGCGGCGGCCGTGGTGGACGAGCAGCTCGTTGACGTCCTCCTGCGTGAGCCCGTCGCGCGCGATGCGCGCCGCGCCGGTCGCGGCCGTCACGAGCTCGAGCGAGACGAGCCGGTCGTAGACGAGCACCTCGCAATCGCGCACGAGCTCGAGCGCGCGAACCGTGATCAGCCCCGGGTCGCCAGGCCCTGCGCCCACGATTGCGACGCTCATGAAAGCCCTGCCGTGACGAGCTGCTGGAAGAAGTCGCGGCGCGCTTCGTAGGTCGGGAGCTCCTGCTTCGCCCACGGCCGCAGCTCCTCGAGCCGAAGCGCGAGCGCGACGTGCTCGGGGCCGATCAGGTCGGCGACGTCGGAGCGGATGCGCTGTGCGAGCGCCGGTGAGGCGCCGCCGGTCGAGACGCCGACGACGATCGGGTCGCGGCGCACAATCGCCGGCAGGATGAAGCTGCAGAGCTCGGGGTCGTCGGCGACGTTGCACGGGGTCGACCGCTCCTCCGCCGCGCGCGAGACCGCGGCGTTCACGGAGCGCGCGTTCGTCGCGGCGATCACGAGGAAGCGCCCGACGACGTCGGAGCGGGCGAACCGCCGTTCGACGATCGTCACCGGCAGCTCGCGCAGCTCGTCGTCGATCTCCGGTGCAACCACCGTCACGACCGCGCCGCAGTCGAGCAGCCCTTCGACCTTCTCGGTTGCGACACGCCCGCCGCCGACGACGAGGCAGTCACGCCCACGCAGGTCGAGGCACGCCATGTAATACCGCGTGTCGTTCATGCCGCCACGCTCTGGATGCGCGCGCCGCTCGTATCGAGCCT
>DATAUN010000118.1:0-1845 GCA_036268235.1 Gaiellaceae bacterium | reverse complement strand
CGAGCCGCTCGACGAAGAAGGGACGAGCGAGCTCTCCGCGCTCGCCGCGGCGTTCAACCAGATGGCCGAGCAGCTTGCCGCGTCGCGCGAGGCCGAACGCGCGTTTTTGCTCTCGGTGTCGCATGAGCTGAAGACGCCCCTCACCGCGATCCGTGGCTACGCCGAAGGGCTGGCGGACGGCGCGTTCGAGGCCGACGAGGCGGCGCGGACGATCGCGCTCGAGGCGCAGCGGCTCGAGCGCCTCGTGCACGACCTGCTCGACCTCGCGCGGATGAACCGCAGCGAGTTCTCCGTGCGCGCGGAACCGGTCGACCTGGCCGAGGTCGCCCGCGAAGCCGTGCGCCGCCATGACGCGAAGGCGCGGGAGTTCGGTGTCGAGCTCCAGGCAGGCGGGGTCGAGTCGTGGGTCGACGCCGACGAAGACCGCTTGCTCCAGGTCGCGTCAAACCTCGTCGAGAACGCACTGCGCGAGACGCCTGCGGGCGGTCACGTCGGCGTGATCGCGCGCGAGGGCCGCCTGATCGTCTCCGACACGGGGCCCGGCATCCCGCCCGACGACCTGCCGCATGCGTTCGAGCGCTTCTACCTCTACGACAAGATCGGGCGCGACCGGCCGGTTGGGAGCGGGCTCGGCCTCGCCATCGTCAGACAGCTCACGACCGCTATGGGCGGGAACGTGCGCGTCGAGAGCGGGCCCGGCGGCACCACGTTCACGCTGGTGTTACGGCCGCAGCTTCGAGGTGTCGACGACCTCGAAGTCGGAGCCGGTCAACGTCCCGAGCGCGTGTAGCTGATCGTTCGACCAGTGCGGGCTCGGCGCGCCCGTCACGTACCAGCTGGAGCCGTTGTCGGCGAGGATCATCCCGTACGTCTTCAGCGCCTGCGCGACGATGCGCGCCTGCGGTGGCAGCTTCGAGATGTCGACGTTCGCCTTCAGGCGCACGCGCAGGCCCATCGGCGGCAGCGACGGATCGGTCGAGTTGCTCGCGTAGTGGCGCGCGGGGTAGATGTAGGCCTTGCGCGTCTGCTCGGCCGTGAAGCGCAGCGCGTGCCGGATCGCGCCGGTCGACGCGTCGCCGTCCCAGCGGGCGAGGCCGGGGAAGATCGGAAGCCCGGCCGCGTCGGCGGACGTCCAGCCTGCGGGCCGAAGCGCGTTCGAGCGTAGATTGAAGATCGCGCCGGAGCCGGCCGACCAGCCGTTCGCGATGCGCTGCAGCGCGTACAGCTCGTAGAGCGTGCACGAGTCCTCGTCCACGATCAGCGCGTGACGGTCGCCTTCGTTCGCATGCGCGGGTGCGCCCTCGATCGGCACGTTCGCGGGGATCGGGTACGGGCCCTTGTCGCTCTCGTCCGCATAGTCGAAGACGACCTTCGACTTCGGCGTCTTCTTGCCGTGCACGACCACGTACGGGATGCCGATCTTCGAGCCGTCGTACAGTCCGCTGCCGAAGTCGGCGTGCACGCTCGTGTCGAGGCCGATCGAGCGGATCAGCGTGGTCGAGTTCGCGGCCACCGGCAGCTTGTTCACCGGCTGGTTCCACACGCTCGTCGCCGGGAACACCGGGCAGCTCGCGACCTTGGGCGGAGACGACGGAGCGGCCGACGCCGCCGTGAAGACGAGCGTCGCCAGAAGCAGGATCAGGGCTGCAGCAGGACGACGTCCCATCCACCCTCCCGTGCCCGATAGAGCTGCCGCTCATGCAGCCGGTCGTCGCGATGCCGCCAGAACTCGTACGTATCCGGGACGAGGCGGTAGCCGCCCCAGCGCTCCGGGCGCGGCGGCTCGGCCGGCTGCGCCTCGACCGCGGCCTCGAGCTCTTCGCGCGAGCCGATCGGCTGCGACTG
>DATAUN010000117.1:0-5625 GCA_036268235.1 Gaiellaceae bacterium | reverse complement strand
CGGGGAAACACCTCTTCCCATTCCGAACAGAGAAGTTAAGCCCGTTAGCGCCGATGGTACTCGGGGCGCAAGCCCCCGGGAGAGTAGGACGCCGCCCATTTCTTTCGAAGGCCCCGCCAGGGGCCTTCGGCATTTCTAGGCAGCGAGCTTCGAGCGCCAGTCCGGGTCGAGCTCGCGCAGCCGCTTCACGCGGTCGCCGACCGGCGGGTGGGAGTCGAAGAGCGCGCCGAGCCCGGACTCCGCGAAGGGGTTCGTCGTGTAGAGCGGCTCGCTGGCCGGGCTCGCCTCGAACGCGACGAGCTGCATCGCCTGCTCGAGCCGCAGCAGCGCGTCGGCGAGGCCGTGCGGCGAGTCGCACAGCTCCGCTGCGTAGCGATCGGCGGCGTACTCGCGCTTCGGCGAGAGCATCAGGTGCACGAACGCGGCGGCGACGGGGCCGAGCACGAAGAGGAGCGCGCGCTGCAGCGCGCCGCCCACGCGCGACAGCTCGACGAGCGACGTCGCGAGGATCACGACCACCGTCTGCACGAGCACGTCGCGCTGGCGGACGTGCGCGAGCTCGTGCGCGACGATCCCCTCGAGCTCGGCCGGCGAAGCGACCCCGAGCAGCCCGACCGACACGGCGAGCCCGGCGCCGCCGCCCGCGCCGCGTCCTGCCGATAGTGCGCGCGGGTAGCTGTCGGCCAGAACGTAGAGCTTCGGCTTCACGACGCCGGCGCGCGACGCGAGCCGCTCGACCGTCGAGTGCAGCGCCGGCGCTTCACCCTGCAGGAGCTCCCGCGCGCCGAGCATGCCCATCACGATCCGGTCGGCGTACGCGTAGATCGCGGCCGCGAGCAGCACGATCGAGCCTCCGAACAGGATCGCGAGGCGGTAGTCACCGAGCCGCCAGCCCGCGAGCCCGAAGAGCGCCGCGACGACCGCGAGCAGCGCCCACGATTTGAGCACGTTGCGGAGGATCAGAAGGCGGCTTTGCACCGCGGGAACCCTACGGCTCGTCGTCGTCGGTCGCGCCGTCGTCCTCGGCCAGGCCGCGCGGCGGCCAGTCGGGCTCGGGGGCGTCGCAGCGGCTCGAGCAGTGCAGGGAGGCGACGTTCTGCAGCGGGATGAGGATGTGCCCGTTCAGCTCGACGTGCGCGACGTCTTCGAGGTAGCAGTAGGCCGTCAGCACGCCGTCCTGGTACTCGCCGCCGAAGAGGGCGATCTCGACCTGCTCGCCCTTGTACTTGTTCGTGTAGTCCTCCATCCCTGCGGCCGAGCCTATCCGATGGGCACCGTCAGCCGGTCGTCCGCCACGCGCAGCTCGACCACCTCGCAGTTCGCCATCGAGCCGATCGCCGAGACCCGCGATTCCGCGTACGAGAGGCCCGCCGCGGTCGCTCGGCACGCGCGGATCGAGCCGCCGTGTGTGACGATCACGAGCGTCTCGCCGGGGTGGCGGCGAGCGAGGTCGAGCACCGCGGCGACGACCCGTTCGCCCATCTCCTCGTAGCTTTCGCCGCCCGACCACGCCTTGCCACCTGCACGCCAGGTCGCGAACGCTGCCGGATCGGTCGCTTCGATCTCGCTCACGAGCCGCCCTGACCAGTCGCCGACGTCGACCTCCCGCGGCCGGACATCCGTCTCGACGGGGAGGTCGAGACGCGCGGCGATCAGCTCGGCCGTCTCGTGCGCCCGCCTGAGATCGCTCGCGTACACCGCGTCGACCCGGCGCCCGTAGAGCGCCTCGCCGGCTGCACGCGCCTGCGCCCGGCCGTCGTCGTTCAGCGGCTGATCGGCGTGTCCCTGCCACCGCTGTTCGGCGTTCCAATCGGTCTCGCCGTGGCGCACAAGAAGCAGCGTGGTCATCGACGCTAACGTAGCGAGCCGTGGATCTGGGCCTCGCGGACAAGGTGTGCATCGTCACCGGCTCGACCGGCGGCATCGGACTCGCAGTCGCCGAGCAGCTGCGCGCCGAAGGCGCGCGCGTCGTCACGTCGGGTCGCCGCCCCGAGGGGATCGGCGAGCTGCACGTCGCGGTCGACTTGACCGAGCGAGGCGCAGCCGACCGGCTCGTCGCCGAGACGGTCGAGCGGTTCGGCCGCATCGACGGGCTCGTGAACAACGTCGGCGGCACGGAGATCCGCAAGCTCGACGAGCTCACCGACGACGACTGGCAGCGCTCGTTCGAGCTGAACCTGATGAGCGCAGTGCGCACGACCCGCGCCGCGCTCCCGCACATGCAGCGCGGAGGCGCGATCGTCAACGTCTCGTCGACCGCCGGCAAGCGCCCGTCGACGAGCATGCCCGACTATTCGGTGCTGAAGGCAGCCATGCTCTCGTTCTCGCGCCTCGTCGCCGATCTCCAGGCCGCAAACGGGATCCGCTGCAACGCCGTCACGCCCGGCCCGACCGCGACCGAGGCGTGGATCGGGGACGGCGGGCTCGCCGACCAGCAGGGCAACCGCGACGAGGTGCTCGCCAAAGTGGGCGCCGGGCGTCCGCTCGGTCGCCTCGCCGAGCCAGACGAGATCGCCGCCGTGGTCGTCTTTCTGCTGTCCGAACGGGCCTCGTACGTGACGGGCGCAGCCTGGTCGGCGGACGGCGGGACCGTCCCGATCATCATCTGACTCGACCGCTACCGTGGCCTTGTGCCCGAAGTAGCAGGGAGAGTCGCCGACGCCTTTGCAGCGCGCGTTCGCGCCGAGGAAGAGCGCGCGCTCTCGCCGCTCGCGACGCGCAGCTACGGAACGCGCGGCCGCCCACGCGAGGAGGAGGAGTGCGGCGTGCGCACCCCGTTCCAGCGCGACCGCGACCGCATCCTCCATTCGAAGCCGTTCCGGCGCCTGAAAGGCAAGACGCAGGTCTTCATCGACCCCGCCGGCGATCACTACCGCACGCGCATGACCCACACGCTGGAGACCACCGGAATCGCACGCGTCGTCGCGCGCGCACTTCGGCTCAACGAGGATCTGGCCGAGGCGATCGGGCTCGGGCACGACACCGGTCACCCGCCGTTCGGCCATGCGGGCGAGGCGGCGCTCGACGAGTTGCTGCGCGACGAGGGCGGTTTCCGGCACAACGAGCACTCCGCCCAGATCGCCGAGCAGCTGAATCTGACCCACGAGGTGATCGACGGGATCCTCACGCACACCGGGCCGCAGGCGCCGCGCACGCTCGAGGGCAAGATCGTTCGCATCGTCGATCGTGTCGCCTACATCAACCACGACATCGACGATGCGATCCGCTACGGGATCCTCGCCGAGTCCGACTTGCCGCGCGACGAGATCGCCGTGCTCGGCGAAACAGGCGCGACGCGCATCGACACGCTCGTGCACGACCTCGTCGAGACGTCCGCCGCCGCAGGCGACATCGTCCAGAGCGAGGAGATCGGCAGCGCGATGCTCGCGCTTCGCGGGTTCATGTTCGAGCATGTCTATCTCGCGCCTACCACGCGACCCGAGCACGAGCGCGCCCACGAGACGATCCGGCGCATCTACGAGTCGGGCGCCTCGGTCGATTTCATCGCCGGGATGACCGACCGGTTCGCACTGTCGTACGCTGCGGAGCTGTAGTGGCGCGCATCAAGGACACCTCCGTCGAAGCCGTTAAGCAGACAGCGGAACTCGTCGCCGTCGTCGAGGACCGCACGTCGCTGCGCAAGCAGGGCGCGCGGCTCGTCGGCCGCTGCCCGTTCCACGAGGAGCGCACGCCGAGCTTCTCGGTCAACCCATCGCAGGGTTTCTACTACTGCTTCGGCTGCCACAAGGGCGGCGATGTGATCACATTCGTCCGCGAGACGCAGGGGCTCGACTTCGCCGGAGCGATCGAGTGGCTCGGCGAGCGCTTCCGCGTCCCGCTCGAGTACGAGGACGTCTCGCCCGAGGCCGCTGCGCTGCGCGACCGGCGGACACGCCTCGTCGAGCTGCTCGACGACGCGGCCGGCTACTACGAGCGGATCCTCTGGGAGACCGAGGCCGGCGGGTTTGCGCGCGACTACCTCAAGGGCCGCGGGCTCTCGGAGGAGATCGCGCGCGAGTTCCGGCTCGGGTTGTCGATGAGCGGCAACGCGCTCGCGCGGAAGGCCCTCACGAAGGGCTTCACGCGCGAGGAGCTGCAGGCGGCCGGGCTGATGCGCCCGCGCGGCGAGGACTACTTCCAGCGCCGGCTGATGTTCCCGCTCACCGACGCGCGCGGCCGTGTCGTCGGCTTCCAGGCGCGCAAGCTCTACGAGGACGATCCGCTGCGCGGCAAGTACGTGAACACGCAGGAGTCGGAGCTCTTCCACAAGAGCGCTGTCGTCTACGGGCTCGACAAGGCGCGTGCGGCGATCGCGAAGGAGGACCGCGCGTGCGTCGTCGAGGGGAACACCGATGTGATCGCGCTGCGCCAGTCCGGCTTCGAGCCCGTCGTTGCGTGCATGGGCACGGCGCTCACCGAGCAGCAGCTGCGCGAGCTCAGCCGGCTGACGCGGCGGCTGTGGCTTGCGTTCGACGGCGACGCCGCCGGCGAGTCGGCTGCGCTGCGCGGGATGGAGCTCGCCGTCGGGCAGGGCTTCGACGTGAACGTGGTCGCGCTGCCGCCCGGCGTCGACCCGGCCGACGACCCGTCGCAGTTCGAGGCGCACCTGCGCAGCGCCGAGCCGTACGTCGTCTACCGCGTGCGCATCGAGCTCGAGCGCGCCGACGACCGCGAAGCGGGCTTCCGCAAGGCGAAGGAGATCCTCGACGGCTTCCCCGAAGGCCCGGACAAGTTCGCCGCGCAACGGCTCGTCACCGATCACGTCGGCACGACGGTCACGTTCAAGACGGGAGCTGTGCCGACCGCGCGCGCGGTCGCGTCGAACCCGCGCGCGCTCGACGCCGGCACGCGCCTCGAGCAGTACGCGCTCGCCGGCGCGCTCGCCCATGAAGAGCTGCGTCCTCTGCTCGCGGAGCTCACACCTGCGCACTTCTACGACCCTCTGCATCGCGCGATCCGCGACCACATCGTCGACGGCGCGCCGCTCGACTCCGACGGTATCGCGCTCCTCGCCGAGCTCGACGCGCGCGCGGACGCCGAGGGCATCGACAAGCCGACCGGCGAGGAGCTCCTGTGGCGGTTGCGCGAGCGTGAGCTGCGACGCGAGCTCCAGAACGCCGACAACACGCGCACGAAGGAGCTTCAGGAGATGCTGCAGCGATTGCTCGAGCGCGTGTCCGCGCTCAGTTCCTAGGAAGCTCCCCGGGTTGGACTCGAACCAACAACCTACGGATTAACAGTCCGCCGCTCTGCCAATTGAGCTACCGGGGATCGCTTTCGCGGGCGGCATTGTAGCGGCGCGATCTCAAGGAGACACGGTCACGGGCACGTCGAGCTCGTCGCGAGGCGCGCGCGTGAGCGCCTCGATCGTCACCGCGCCCCGTTCCACATCCAGCGTCACGGCGAACGTGCCGCGGCGCGTGACGCGCACCGTCCGCTTCGCGTTGACCTTTCCGCCGCGGAGAAGCTCAATCGTGAAGGTGCTCACGCTCGCTGTGCCGGAGACGGTGAGCGTCCGTCGGACGACCGCGCCGGCGGTGGGTCGCGTCACGAGCACGGGCGGTACGGGCATGTGCGGGTTCGGTGCGGCAGCTGTGGGCGGCGCGGAGGCGGGACCGCCGCCGC
>DATAUN010000116.1:0-32518 GCA_036268235.1 Gaiellaceae bacterium | reverse complement strand
CGCCGGGCAGGCCGCTGTGTCGAACCGGTTCGCGTCGGCGTTCGCGCAGCGCGGCCCACTCGTCATCTGCCCGGTCGGCTACGCGGGCACGGAGAGCACGCCGTACCGGCGCTCGCTCACCGCCGAGCTCGACCCGAAGATCGTCCTCTACTGGACCGGGCCGGAGGTGGTCTCGCAGGCGATTGCGCGCGAGGAGCTCGACGTGGCGGTCGCGCGGTTCGGGGGCCGCGAGCTGCTCCTCTGGGACAACTACCCGGTGAACGACTTCGACCCCGAGCGGCTGTTCCTCGGCCCGCTGCGCGGCCGCGACCCGCGGCTCTTCGACGGACACTGCGCCGGCCTGATCGCGAACGGGATGCTGCAAGCGGTCGCGTCGAAGCTGCCGCTCGCGACCGTCGCCGACTTCCTGCGCGATCCGCACGGCTACGACCCGCTCGCATCGTTCGCTCGTGCGCTCGCCCGCTATGGCCCCGAGGTGATCGAGTCGCTCGGGGTCGCGCCGGCAGACGTCGCGCGTCCCGACGACCTCGTCGCCGCGCTCGCGCTCGGCGTCGACGCCGCGACCGCGGCTGCGTGGCTCGCATGAGCGACGTCTGCATCGTGGGCGCAACCGCGGCGGGAGTCGCCGCGGCCGTCGGCGCGGCAGAGGACGGAGCAAATGTCGTGCTCGTCGACCCGGGCCTGCACGTCGGCGGCATTGTTTCCGGCGGCCTCTCGTGGACGGACGTCGGCGACGTGCGCGTGCTGGGCGGCTTCGCGCGGCGCTTCTACGGTGCCGTCGCGGACCACTACGGCGCGCCGCTCTGGTCACTGCGCGGGCCGGAGCCGCACGTGGCCGAGGCGATCTTCGCCGGTCTGCTCGACGGAGTCGACGTGCGGCTCGGGACGGAGGAGCTGCCGGACGCTGCCGTGTACGTCGACGCGAGCTACGAGGGCGACCTGCTGCCGCGCTTCGGGGTGCCGTACCGCGTCGGCCGCGAGTCGCGGACGCTCCACAGCGAGACCTGGGCGGGCCGGCAGCCCGCGACGCGGCCGGGGAAGCACAACTTCCCGGTGCGCATCTCGCCGTTCCGTGAGGACGGCATGCTGCTGCCGCACGTCCGGCCGCCGGATCTCGACGCGCAGGGCTGGCCGATCGACGCCGTCGGCGAAGGCGACGGCGGCCTCCAGGCCTACGGCTTCCGCGTGTGCCTCACCGACCGTGACGAGAACCGCATCCCGTTCGCGGAGCCCGACGGCTACGACCGCGCCGAGTTCGAGCTGCTCGCTCGGCTCCTCGCGGCTGTGCCCTATGAGGCAGGCGACCTGCTCGGGCTCGTCGCCGATCTGCTCCCGAACCGCAAGTGCGACGTCAACTCGATTGGCCCGTTCTCGCTCAACGTCCTCGACGGCTCGAACCGCGCGTATCCCGACGGCGACCGCGAAGCGCGCGCCCGCGTGCGCGCGCACCACCTGCGCTACACGCAATCGTTCCTGTGGTTCCTCGCGAGCGACGACGCCGTCCCCGAGCCGATCCGCGCCGAGCTCGGGCGCTGGGGCCTCTGCGCCGACGAGTTCACGGACACCGGCGGCTGGCCGCACCAGCTGTACGTGCGCGACGGCCGGCGCATGGTCGGCGACCTCGTCATGCGCGAGCAGGACCTGCGCGCGGGGCGGATCCCGGAGGATGCGGTCGCGCTCGGCTCGTACAACATCGACATCCGCGAGATCGAGCGGACGTGGCGCGGTTTGCCGGAGTTCGAGCGTGAGGACGCGGTCTTCAACGAGGGCTATCTCTCCGTCGGCGTCCCGACGTACGGAATCCCCTACCGCGCGCTGACGCCGAAGCGCGAGCACGCGACGAACCTGCTCGTTCCGGTGTGCCTGTCCGCGTCGCACGTCGCGTTCGGATCGGTTCGCATGGAGCCGACGCTGATGCTGCTCGGCAACGCGTCCGGTCATGCCGCCGCGCAGGCGGCGCGCCGCGACCTCGCGGTGCAGGACGTCGACGTGCGCGAGCTCCAGGACGCGCTACGTGCTCGGGGGCAGGTGCTCGCGTGAGCGACTCGCAGCTACGCCGCGACCCGCTCACCGGCGAGTGGGTCGGGATCGCGGGAGCGCGCCAGGGCCGCCCGAACCGGCCGGCCGAGGAGTGCCCGTTCTGCGTCGGCGGGCTCGAGGCGCCCGAGCCGTACGAAGTCAAGGCGTTCCCGAACCGCTGGCCGATGTTCGCGCCAGGCCCGCCGGTCGAGCTCACGGGCTCGGTTGTGCCCGCGCGCGGCGCGTCCGAGGTCGTCCTGTACTCGCCCGACCACGACGCGAGCCTCTCGTCGCTCGGTGTCGCCGGCGCGCGCCGGGTCGTCGACCTCTGGGCGGAACGGACGGAGGAGCTCTTGGCGCGGCCCGAGGTCGAGTACGTGCTCGTCTTCGAGAACCGCGGCGCCGACGCGGGCGCGACGATCCCGCATCCGCACGGACAGATCTACGCGTTCCCGTTTGTGCCGCCGGTGCCCGCGCGCGAGGCGGAGATCGCCGCGCGCGAGGGCTGCCCGATCTGTGCTGAAGACCCTGGCGCCCGCCTCGTCAACGAGATCGGCGACTGGCGGGCGTGGGTGCCGTTCGCCTCGGCGCATCCGTACGGGATGCTGCTCGCACCGCGTCGGCATGTCGACGGCCTGCCCGCGCTCGACGACGAGGAGCGCGACGGTCTGGCGGCGGCCCTCGTCGACGCGCTCGGCCGGCTCGACCGCCTCTTCGATCGCCCGTTCCCGTACATGCTGTGGCTGCACCACGGCTTCCACCTGCACGTGCACGTCGCGCCGCCGCGCAGGAGCGCCGAGACGCTGCGCTACGTCGCTGCCGGAGAGGTCGGCAGCGGGACGCTGACGAACCCGGTCGTCCCGGAGGACGCCGCCGCGGAGCTCCGCAGTGCGTGAGATCGACGTGCGCGCGCCGGGCCGCGTGAACCTGATCGGCGACCACACGGACTACAACGACGGCTTCGTGCTGCCGATGGCGATCGACCGTGACTGCCACGTCCGCGGACGCGCAACGGACGGTGTGCTCATCCTGCGCTTCCTCGACGGCGGCGATGCCAACTCGGACCGCATTGCCCACGCCGTGCAGGACGTACTCGGGCTGCCGGTCGGGCTCGACGCCGAAGTGCACTCGACCGTGCCGGTCGGCAGCGGCCTCTCGTCGAGCAGCGCGCTTGCGGTCGCGCTCGCGTGTGCGCTCTGCGCCGCCGGCGATGCGACGCTCCAGCCGCGCGAGCTCGCGCGCGTGTGCCAGCAGGCGGAGACGGAGGCGACGGGCGTGCCGAGCGGGATCATGGACCAGCTCACGTCGGTTGCCGGTCGCGCGGACAATGCGCTGCTGATCGACTGCCGCTCGCTTGAGATCCGTCCCGTGCCGATCCCGAGCGGCATCGGCGTGATCGTCGTCGACTCGCGCATGCCGCGGACGCTCGCGGGCAGCGCCTACGCGGAACGCCGCGCCGCGTGCGAGCAGGTTGCCGCGCGGCTCGGGCTGGCGGCGTTGCGGGACGCGACGCTCGAACAGGTCGCCGACGACCCGCGTGCGCGCCACGTCGTCACCGAGAACGCGCGCGTGCTCGCCGCCGCCGACGCCCTGGCGGCATCCGACCTCGCCGAGCTCGGCCGTCTGATGCTCGAGAGCCATGCGAGCCTGCGCGATGACTACGAGGTGTCGACGCCGGAGCTCGACGCGCTCGTCGACGCGCTCGTCGAGGCGGGCGCCACGGGCGCGCGCCTCACGGGTGCGGGGTTCGGCGGCTGTGTCGTCGCGGTCTCGTCCGCAGAGGAGGCCGGTCGCATCGCCGAGGAGTTCGGCGAGCGCGCGTTCGTCGCGCGCGCAGCCGACGGCGCTAGACCTGGATGACGACGAGCCGCTCTTCGGTCAGCTCGCGCACGGCGTAGCGCGGACCTTCGCGCGTGTTGCCCGAGCCCTTCACGCCGCCGTACGGCATGTGGTCGAGCCGGATGCTCGGCGCGTCGTTCACGATCACACCGCCGAACTCGAGCTCGTGCGCCGCGCGCAGTGCGAGCGAGAGGTCGTTCGTGAAGATGCCCGCCTGCAGGCCATACGGCGTCGCGTTCGCGCGGCGGAACGCGTCCGACTCGTCGTCGTAGGGCTGCACGGTGCACACGGGCCCGAACGCCTCGGCGCACGCGAGCTCCGATTCGTCGCTCGGCGACGAGACGACCGTCGGGCGGATCAGGCCGTCATCGGTCAGCGTGCCGCCGGTCAGCACCTCGCCGCCCGAACGGGCGACCCAGTCGAGGATGCGGTCGCGGCTGCGCTCGTCGATCACCGGGCCGACATCCGTCGCGTCGTCGGCGGGGTCGCCGACGACGAGCGCCTCGACCTTCGGCACGAGCAGCCGAACGAACGCATCGTGCACCGACCGGTGCACGAAGATCCGCTGCAGCGAGATGCACGCCTGACCCGAGAACGCGAAGGCGAACGTCGCAGCGACCGATGCAGCGCGCTCGAGGTCCGCGTCGGCGGCGACGATCACCGGCGTCGCGTTGCCGAGCTCGAGCGCGACGCGCTTGCGGGCCGCACGGCGGCGCAGGTCCCAGCCGACAGGCCCGGAGCCGGTGAACGTGATCGCCTTCACCCGGTCGTCCTCGACGAGCACGTCGCCGATCTCCTGCGCCGGGCCGCACACGACGCTCAACCAGCCTGCGGGCAGTCCCGCCTCGGCGGTCACCTCGGCGAGAAAGAGCGCCGAGAGCGGCGTCGCGGGTGCCGGCTTGAGCACCACCGGGCAACCCGCAGCGAGCGCGGGCGCCAGCTTGTGCGCGACGAGGTTCAGCGGGAAGTTGAAGGGCGAGATGGCGCCGACGATCCCGACCGGCACGCGGATCGTGAACGCAAGCTTGCCCTCGCCGGCAGGCGACGCGTCCATGGGCACGGTCTCGCCGGTGAGCGTCCGCGCTGCATCCGCGGCGGCGAGGTAGGTCTCGACCGCGCGTGCCGCTTCGCCGCGCGCCGACTTGATCGGCTTGCCTGCCTCGGCGCAGATGATCTGCGCGGCCTCCTCGTTCCGCTCGCGCAGGCTGGCCGCGACGCGGACGAGAATCGCGGCGCGCTCGTGCGCCGGCAGCGGGTGGGCGAGTGCGCGCTCGGCCGCGTCGATCGCCGCCCGCGTCTCTGCCGCGCCGTGGCGCGGCGCGCGCCCGACGACCTCGCCGGAGTACGGCGAGACGACGTCGTCCCAGGCCTGTGTCTCGAGCGTGCTCGTCATGCGAACCCCGGCCTCGATGGTACGGACAAGGGGCTCGTCGGGAGATCGCCTACGGGCTGCGCCGCGTTGTAGCCGCCCGGCGCGACATCGTTCGGCGCATCCGGGTGGAAGAGCGACGCGAGCAGCTGGATCTGGTCGCGGCCGACGCCGAGCTCGAACTGGCCGCCGCCGTAGAGCGCGATCCCGTCCCGCTCGCACGCGTCGTAGAAGTCGAAGAGCCGCTTCACGGAGCCGAAGCGCGACGGCTTGCAGTTGAGGCATCGCGGCCGGAACGGGAGCGCCTCGACGTCGCTCCACTCGTGGATGCCTGCATCCCAGGTGATGCGCTCGCGGTGCGGCTCCAGGACGGCGGCGGTTTCGGGCGTGAGCGCCGGATCCTCGATCCACGCCTCGGGGAACGCCTCGACGATGCGGCGGTAGAGCTCCGGGTCGGGTGGGTTGCCGAACGCGCCGCGGTAGATCCCCTTGAAATCGACGGTGTCGACGTTGCGCAGGCCGGCGACCACGTCGTCGGCCCAGTCGCGGTCGGGGTCGAGCTTGAAGTGCTGCTCGGGATAGAGCTCGAGCCAGCCCGGGACGTTCGCGACGCGCGTCGAGACGACGAAGCGCACCGGCTGCGCTTCGCGACCGAGCGCCTCGGCGAGCGAGAGGCCAGCTTGCCGGAGCGCGAGATCGAGCGCCGCCGACTCGAAGGCCCAGCGCCGGTACTCGGTCTGCCCGGACTGGAGCAGCCCGAACGACGCGAGCGTGTGTTCGCCGCGGAACGGCAGCTTGCCCTCGTCGGCCTGGAACGTCTCCTGCGCGTGCGGGTCGTAGTCGACCTCCTCGCCGCGCCCTTCTTCGCCGCGACCGTGCAGCACGACGACGGTGCGTCGCAACGTGAACCCGCGCGCGACCTCGCGCCCCAGCGGCTCGAGCGAGTAGCCGTCGACGTGCAGCGGCAGGTTACGGACGGAATCCCAGAGGCTCATGCACCCATTGAACCTGGTTCGGCGAAGCCGAACCAGGTTCACGAGTTAGGCGTTCCGCCCCTGCAGATGCTGTCTCAGCGCGTCGAGCCGATCGTCCCACTCTTCGCCGGTCTCCGTCAGGCGGTACCGCGTCTCGCGCCCCTGGCGCTCCGACTCGACGAGCCCCGCGTCGGCGAGCGTCGCGAGGTGCTTCGCGACGGCCTGCCGCGTCATCGGCAGCTCGCCCGTCAGCTCCGTCGCCGTCGCCGTGCCGCGCGCCGACAGGTAGTCGATCACCTGCCGTCGCGACGGATCTGCAAGTGCGCCGAAGACCTGCCCGAGGGGATCAGACACTCGCGAACGCGAGCGCCTGGAGCTCGAGCGCGGTCGACCAGGCGGGCGACGACTCGACGACGACGAGCCGCGTCCCGTCGGGATCGTCGTCGAGCGTGAACTCGACCGTCCCCTCGTCGTCCCAGTCGAAGGCGAGCCGGCGCTCGGGCTCGACCTCCGTAACGGTCGCGTGGCGCTCCTCGCCGTTCGACCAGCGGAAGCTCGCGCCGCCGCCCGGGCGCAGGTCGAGGTCGACGTCGTTCGCGAACCAGTCCTCGAGCCGCTCCGGCTCGGTCAGCGCCTCCCAGACGTCGTCGCGGGTGGCGGGCAGGACGATCTCCTTGCGAATCATGTGCAACCTCCGAGTTGCGCTATGGTGCAACCGACAAGTTGCACGTTACAGGAGGTGGCGGAAGTGATGATCGGGTCGGTCGTACCGATGGTGGTGGAGCAGGACGGGCGCTTCGAGCGGTCGTTCGACATCTACTCGCGGCTGCTCCGCGAGCGCATCGTGTTCCTCGGCCAGGAGGTGAACGACGACATCGCGAACCTGATCGCAGCGCAGCTGCTGCACTTGGACGCGCAGGACCCCGGCAAGGACATCTCCCTCTACGTCAACTCGCCGGGCGGCTCCGCCTACGCGGGCATGGCGATTTACGACGCGATGCAATATGTGAAGTCGGACGTCTCGACCGTGTGCCTCGGCATGGGGATGAGCGCCGCGGCGATGATCCTCTGCGGCGGCGCCACCGGCAAGCGCTACGCGCTGCCGAACGCGAAGATCATGATCCACCAGGGCTCCGGCGGCTTCCGCGGCACGCCGGCCGACATCCAGATCGCGGCGCGCGAGATCCTCGACATGACGAAGCGAATGGCGGAGATCATCTCGCGCCACTCGGGACAGGACGTCGATCAGGTACTGCGCGACATCGATCGCGATCGCTTCATGACGCCCGAGGAGGCGCTGGAGTACGGGCTGATCGACGCGGTGATGGAAACTAGAACGACAGCCAGCGATTCGGCGGCCAGTACACGAACAGGACTGGGCCGATGAGGCTTGAGCGGGGCACGGTGCCCCATACGCGCGAGTCGCACGAGTTCGCGCGGTCGTCGCCCATGAAGAAGTAGTGGTTCGCGGGGACGCGCGGCCACGTGTGCGTCTCGTCGTCCCGGAACTTCGGGTCGACGTACGACTCTTTGAGGAACTTGCCGTTGATGTAGACGTCGCCGTGCTTCTCGGAAACGACGTCGCCGGGCATCCCGATCAACCGCTTGACGAACGTGCCGCCGACCCCGCACGCGTCCTTGGGCGACTCGAAGACGACGATCTGGCCGCGCTTCGGATTGCCAAAGCGGTAGGCGAGGCGGTTCGCGATCACGCGGTCGTTGAAGCGCGCTTCGCACAGCGGGCCGGGGCGGGCGCAGTGGAGCGTCGGCTCCATCGATGCCGACGGAATCCGGTACGGCTTCGCGACCTCCGCCTCGAAGACGAGGACGAATCCGACCGCGACCGCCAGGGTGATGACCCACTCGAGGAGCTTCCGCACCCCGGGATGGTACTCAGGCCCCGCGCGTCGTCCGCGGGGCTCGTCTTGCCGCGGCGACGACCCGCTCCACCGCTTGCCGGAGCGGCCCCGGCACTTCGGCGTCGCCGTCCTGGAAGCGGCGGAACGCCGCGGCGGGCTTCGCCCGCCGGGCACGCACGCCCGTCACGCCCTCGAAGTCCGGGACGAGCTGGATCGTGCGCCGGCGGCCGGCGATGCGCAGGATCGCATCGTTCGCGACCCGTTCCGCGTCGCCGGGTTGCGCGCCACGCGGCGCGTCGCGGTCATGCACCACGACGTACGGGATCTGGCAGGCGTTGCAGATCTCGGCGAACAGCGGGATGTTCCCCTTGCCGGCGCAGTCGACGATCGCGATTGCCTCCTGATCGGGGTCGTAGCCGAGCGCGCGGAAGACGAATGGGAACGCGAGCACCTCGCTGCGGCCCTCGACGAGCATCACGCCGCGCGAGAGGAAGATCTCGGCGCGGTCGGTGTCGAACTCGGAGAGCATGCGGAACGCCTGCTCGCGCGGCAGCGCGTCCGGCTGGAGCAGCGTCGTGCCCGTCCGGTCGTCGTGCCGCACGAGCACGAGCTCCTCGAGCCGGTCGACGCCGAGGAACACGGGGGAGTGCGTGGAGTACAGGACCTGGTTGCGCTTGCGCGCGGCGAGCGCGCGGAGCTGCCGGTGCAGATGCCGCTGCGCGGGCGGGCTCAAGTAGAGCTCCGGCTCCTCGATCAGCACGATCAGCCCGCGCACGCGCGCATCGACGAGGGCGGTGATCGAGCGCACGAGGGAGAGGCCGCCGTCGTCCGTCGACTCGTCGCGTACGACCCCGACCGCGCGCTTGCTCGCGTCATCCGTCGGGGCGAGCAGCGTCGTCGGCCGTAGGTTGGCGGGAAAGAAGAGTGTGGGCGGCGCGCCCTCGCGGTTCAGGTTCAGCGTCGCCGGCGGGCGTGCGTCGAGAAAAAGCGTCCGCTGGCCAAGCGTTGCCTCGACGTGCACGCGCGTGTAACCGTGCGATACGTCGGCGGCAGTCGGCATCGGCGCGGCGGCTTCGAGCAGCGTCCAGATCGCGGAGAGCACGGTCGACTTGCCCGACGATGACTCGCCGACGAGCACGCAAACCGCCCCGGGGTCGAGCACGAGGTCACGGGCGCCGCGGTAGCCGTGAATCGTGACTCGGTCGATGTGCGCCACGCGCGCCCTCTATCCGCGCAGCGTGTTCTTCACGAAGAAGAGGAGGTTCGCGGGCCGCTCGCCCAGCCTGCGCATCAGGTACGGGTACCACTCCGGCCCGTACGGCGTCGCCACGAGCACCTTGTACCCGCGCGCGGCCAGGTCGAGCTGGAGCTGCGGCCGCACGCCGTACAGCATCTGGAACTCGAAGCGGTCCCGTCCTATCCCATGAGTGTCCGCGTAGGAAATAGCGTGGTCGATCAGCGACTCGTCGTGTGTCGCGATCGCCGTGTGCCCGCCGCCCGAGAGCATCCGCTCGAGCAGCCGCGCGTACATCGCGTCGACGTCCGCCTTCCGCGGGTACGCGACCGAGTCGGGCTCGAGGTACGCACCCTTCACGAGCCGCAGGTTCGGTGCGAGCGGCAGCAGATCGTCGAGGTCCTCCGGCGTGCGGTAGAGGTAGGCCTGCAGGACCGTGCCGACGTTGTCGAAGCCGTCGGCGCGCAGCCGCCGATAGAGCCGAAGCGTCGAGTCGACGAACGCCGACTGCTCCATGTCGATCCGCACGAACGATCCCTTCTCGAGCAGCCGGCGCATGTTCGCGTACGCGAGCTCCTCGTCGATCTCGAGCCCGAGGTGCGTGAGCTTCAGCGCCACGTTCGCGCGCAGCCCTTCGGCAGCGATCCGGTCGATCACCTCGTCGTAGGCGGCGACGACCGGCTCAGTCTGCGCGGGCTCGAGCACGCCTTCGCCGAGCAGCGTCGTGTTCGCGTCGAGGCCGTGGTCGTTGAGGCGGCGCAAAACGGCGATGCACTCGTCGAGCGTCTCGCCGGCGACGAAGCGCGATGCGCCGAGCCGCATGCCGTGCTTGCGGACGAGCGACCGCACGCGCGAGCTGTCGGCCGCGGCGAGGATCCCGCGGCGCAGGCTTGCGTTGACGATCGTGCTCAGCTGTGTTGCAGCAGCCAGTCGTGCACCTCGGGGACCCGGTTCTCGATGAGCGTCAGGTGCCCGTCGGCGTCGTCGATCCGCGACTCGTTGCCCGGGACGTGCGCCGCGAGCCACTCGCCGTGGCTGCGCGGGACGAACCGGTCGTCACCACCCTGGAGGATCAGCACCGGTCGCGCGATCGCGTCCAGGTCGAAGCCCCAGTCTGTGACGAACGCGAGGTCGTCGTCGATCCAGCCGTCCGGGCTCGTCGCCATTCCGTGCGCGTGGCCCTCGACAAGCCAGTCGGCGAGCGTGCCGCTCGTCACCGCGCGGTCGGCCGGCCCGAGCAGCGTCGCGAACACGTCCTGGATCTGCTCGGCGGTCGTCTCCAGCATGTGAGCCCGGATCCGCTGGAGCTCCGGTCGCAGCGCGTCCTCGCCCTTGGCCGCGAGCCCGAACTCTTCGATGTTCTCATCGCCCATCCCGGCGAGGTAGTCGAGGCCTTCGGCGTTCCACGGCGCGACAGCGGCGAGGGTCGCCACTGCAGTGAGTCGCTCGCCGCAGAGCGCGGCGCACGCGAGCGCGTGCGGGCCGCCGCCGGAGATGCCCCAGGTCGCGAAGCGCTCGAGGCCGAGCGCGTCCGCGATCGCCTCGACGTCGGCGGCGACGTCGCCGATGGTGCGGCCCGGCTTCCGGGCAGAGGCGCCATAGCCGGCACGGTCGAAGCCGATCAGCCGGATTCGCGGGTCCCGCCAGCGGCCGTAGAGGATGCCGGAGCTCGGTGTCCCGTGGTGGACGATGACCGGGAAGCCGTCCGGCTCGCCGAGCTCGTGCAGCCCGAGTATCCGTCCGTCGCGCGTCTCGATCGGCTGTGCCACGAGCACAAGCTTATGCCGACGTTTGCCGTCCGGGCGCGCGAGGGAGCGTGAAGCCGTGCACAGCCTGCTGCGCACACTCACCGATCACGGCGTTCCGAGCGTGGCGGCGAAGGCGATCCTCGTCGTCGCGCTGTTCGCCGTCGCGTCGATCATCTCCCGTCTTGTCGGCGTCGTCGTCGGCCGGCTACGTGCGCGTGTCGAGGCGATCTCGCTTGACTCGCCTCTCGTGGCGATCGCGCAGCGCGAGACTGCGGTCGCGCTCGCGCAGACCACCGTGCGCTACGTCGTCTTCTTCGTCGCGCTCGTGTTGGCGATCACGACGATCGCGGGCGCGAACACCATCTCGACGGTCGCCGGTGCGTCGTTCGTCGCGGTGATCATCGGCTTCGCGGCGCAGCGCTTCTTGATCGATCTGATGGCGGGCTTCGTGATGTTCTTCGAGGGCTGGTACACCGTCGGCTCGATGATCGTGATCGAGCCGATGAAGCTCGAGGGCGTTGTCGAGGACGTCTCGCTGCGCGCGACGAAGCTCCGCGACGTCAGCGGCGAGATCCTCCGCGTCCACAACTCTCAGATCCTCGCGGTGCGCGTTCTTCCGGACGGCGGGCGGCACGTGCAGATCGAGCTCTTCGTGCGTGATGCCGAGGCCGGCGAGCGGCTGATCGAGACGGTCGCGAAGCTGGTACCGGCCGGTCCGACCGCGTTTGTCACGCCACCACACGTCACGCACGTCGATCCGCTCGACGACGAGCTGCACCGGGTCTTCGCCGAGGCGACGGTTGCCATCGGGCGGAGCTGGATGGCCGAGGACCTCCTGCCAAGCCTGCTGCGCGAGCGCGCCGGCGACGATCTGATCGTGCACGGGCCGGTGATCCTGCCGGCGGACGAGCATGCCGAATCGCGCTTCGCGCGTGTGAACAGGTTCAGGCAGTTGCAACAGCGCGGGACGAGGCGAGCTCGCGCTTCTTCGCGTCCAGAGCGGTGACCGCAACCACCTTCGGCCGTTCCTTCAGCTTGATCGCCGTCTCGAAGCCCGCCTTCCGGACGGTGGCGATCGGCGCGAGGCTCGCCGCCGTGGAGCCGCCCTGCACGCGCCACCAGACGGTCTCGGTGCTGCCGTTCCAGCTCGCGTAGGCGGTTGCGCCCTTGACTGCGAGCGCCGGGCGGAGCGCGGGCTCTGCGACCCACCGGTTGCGGTAGGCCCGGTACACCGTCGCGCCGCCGGGGAACGTGGCCTCGAAGCGCACGTCCCCGGTAGGCCCGAACTCGGTCACGTACGGCGAGCTCCCCCAGCCGACGAACATCCCGCCGCCGGGCACGACCTGCGCGTTTCCCATCGCCGACGAGGTGAGCGGCGGGGCTTGATGGCCGTACTCCTCGAGCAGCGTCGCTCGTCGGGCCGACTCGTCGACCGCGAGGCGGATCGCCCGCGACGGATGCGTGAGATCACCGGTGCCGTCGTCGAAGATCGTGATCGTCCCGTCCGGGCGCTGGCGTGCGTCGTGCTGGTACATGAACGCGGCGCCCGGCCCGCTCTCGAAATCGCTGGTACGGCCGCCGAGCCTCCAGATCACGTCGCCGGTCTTGCGATCGAGCTTGTAGACGCACGACGTGTTGCGCGCGGACACGAGCAGGTTCCCGTCGAGGGCGACGTCGATCGAGTTGACGTGGAAGTAGTCGTACGGATCGAGAATCGGCGAGTAGCTGTCGGTCAGCGGGACGTGGTCGAGGCTGTGCCATTCGAACAGGAGCTTGCCGGTGGCGACGTCGATCTCCTGGACGATCGAGTCCAGCGTCGTGTGCGCGGCCGGCCCGCCGACAGGAGTGAGGTCGACCGTCTTCGGGCTGTAGACCGTCACGAGCGCCGTGCCCTTCGCGGTGAGCAGGAACTCGTGCACGTCGACCTGGTGGCCGTTCCCGGCCTTCACGCTCGCGACGGTCTGGTAGTTGCGATCGACGATCAGCCCGACGCCCTGCCCGAACCCGAGGGCGTCGTCGATCGCGCCCTGCCACCAGGTCAGCACCTGTTGTCCGTGGAAGCTCTGACGGCGGACGTTGATCGCGACCTCGTCCGTTTTGCGGAACCAGACGACATTGCCGTGGTCGTCGACGATCATCGGGCCGCGCTGACCCGGCCCGGTGAGCGTCGAGAAGAAGACGAGGCCCGGTGCCGGATCGGTGAGCGTGGCGACGCTCAGGGTCGGCGGCTTCAGCGTCGGCTCGCTGACGAACGTCCAGAACGTCGAGCTCGCGGCAGGAGCCGGCCAGGCGACTCGCGGCAGCGCGAGCGCCGCGATGCCTGCCGCCGACGTTGCGAGGAAGTCCCGGCGGGTCTGCCGCCGCATCGCTACCGGCGCCGCGAGGCCGCGTCGTCGAGTTGCGGCGGCCGCCAGCCTGCGTCCACCGGGTTCAGGTTCGTTCCCGGCGGCACGATCTGGTCGATCGCGTCGAGCACGTCGTCGGAGAGGCGGACGTCGGCCGCGCCGAGCTGGCCCTCGAGCTGTTCCATCGTGCGCGGCCCGATGATCGCCGCCGTGACCGCCGGATGCCGGATCACGAACGCGAGCGCGAGGTGGATCAGCGGCAGCCCCGCCTGCTCGGCGAGCTGCGCGAGCCGCTCGGCCGCCTCCAGCTTCGCCTGGTTCTCGGGCAGCGAGAGGTCGTACCGGCCGGGAATGCGGTCCGCGCGGTGGCTCTGCGGGGCCTCGCTGCCCTGGCGGTAGCGGCCGGAGAGCCAGCCGCCCGCGAGCGGGCTCCACGGGATGACGCCCATGCCGTAGCGCTCGCAGGTCGGCAGCACCTCGGTCTCGATGCCGCGCACGAGGATCGAGTAGGGCGGCTGCTCGCAGACGAAGCGCGAGAGCCCGCGCTTCTCGGCGACCCACTGCGCCTCGACGATCGCCGACGGCGGATAGGTCGACGACCCCAGGTAGCGGATCTTGCCGGCGCGCTGGAGGTCGGTGAGCGCGCCCAGCGTCTCCTCGTGGTCGATCCACGGATCCCAGCGGTGGATCTGGTAGAGGTCGATCCAGTCGGTCTGGAGCCGCTTCAGGCTCGACTCGACCTCCTGCACGATCCAGCGCCGCGAGTTGCCTTTCATGTTCGGGTCGGTGTCGTGCATCTGCCCGTGCACCTTCGTTGCGAGGACGATCGAGTCGCGGCGCCCCTTGAGGGCCTTGCCGACGATCTCCTCGGACTCGCCGCGCGCGTAGACGTCGGCGGTGTCGACGAAGTTGATCCCCGCGTCGAGCGCGCGGTGGATGACGCGGATCGACTCGTCGTGGTCGGGATTGCCCCAGGCGCCGAACATCATCGCGCCGAGGCAGAGCGGGCTGACGCTGACGCCCGTGCGGCCGAGCTCTCTGTGCTCCATACACCGAGCCTAGGCAATCCGGTCGCCGTGTGCCGCACACGTGACAGTCGGCGGCAGCTCGTCGTCGGGCGGGGGCAGCTCCTGGGGGTAGGACGGGTATTCTCGGCGAGTGACTGCGATCACGACCGAGGGCGAGCTGCGCGAGATCATCGGCGCGCCCTCGGCGCTCGTCGCCGGCAAGGTCGCCGACCGTCTGAACCACCTGACGCGGCAGTTCATCGAGCGCTCGCCGTTCGTCTGCGTTGCGACCGCGAGCCCGAACGGCGGCCTCGATGTCTCGCCGCGCGGCGACCCGGCCGGCTTCGTGCGCATCCTCGACGACCGTACGCTGGTGATGCCTGACCGCCCCGGCAACAAGATCGCGGACACGCTGACGAATCTGCTCGTCGACCCACGCATCGCCCTGCTCTTCCTGATCCCGGGCGTCGGCGACTCGTTCCGTGTCAACGGGACTGCGAGCATCACGGACGACCCGGAGCTGCTCGCAGACAGCGTCGTCGACGGGAGCGTCCCGAAGCTCGGGATCCTCGTCGCAATCGACGAGGCGTACACGCAGTGCTCGAAGGCGCTGATCCGGTCCGATCTCTGGAACCCGGAGAAGCACGTCGAGCGCAGCGAGCTGCCGAGCGGCGGCGAGATTCTGAAGGCGGTCAGCGACCCGCAGCTCGACCCGGACGAGTACGACCGCGAGCGTTCCGCGCGGTACGCGCGCCGCGAAGGTCTCTACTAGAGAGGTGAGCGCGCCCGGCGGCGACGTCTTCGTTCGCCACTGGGGTGAGGGGAAGCGGCCGCCGTCGAAGTGGCCGCGCCGGCTCGGGCTCGTGCTCGGCGTCGCGGTTGCGGTGGGAGTCGGCGTCGCAATCTGGCACGCGGTGCGTCCCGATCCGTGGCGCGCGCACTTCGTCTCGTGCACCTACGGCGGCTACGTCACGGCTTGGTGCACGGACGTGGCCGTGCCGAAGGATCCGAGCAGGCCGTCCGGCTCGTCGATCGAGCTTCACGTCACGGTGCTCCCGTCGACGACGCAACCCGCTGCCGGGGCGCTCTTCTACCTCGAGGGCGGCCCGGGCGGCGCGGCGACCCAGTCCGCGGTCGAGGTGAACGCGCTCTTTGCGGAGGTCAGCCGGTACCGCGACGTCGTGATGATCGACCAGCGCGGCACGGGCGGCTCGGCGCCGCTGAGCTGTCCCGCCGCGAAGGTGCCCGCGCACGACGCGGCCATCGTGACCGCGTACCTCCGCCGCTGCTTTGCGGGCCTGCACGACACCGCGGGTCTGGACACGACGAGCGTTGCCGCCGCCGACCTCGAGGCGGTCCGGCGCAGGCTCGGCTACGGGAAGGTCGATCTCTACGGCGGCTCGTACGGCGCGACGCTCGCACAGACCTACCTCCGGCTCTATCCGAGCTCGGTGCGCAGCGTCGTCCTCGACAGCGGCTCGCTGCCCGATGTGCACATCTACGACGTATCGGCGCGCAACGCGGAGCGCGCACTCGACGACGTGCTTGCACGCTGCGCCCGTGACCGCGAGTGCCACCGCGCCTATCCGCAGCCGAGGCGTGAGCTCGCCGTGCTGCTCGCCCGTGGCCCGAGGCGCGTCTCGCTGCAGACGGGCACGGCCGTCCTTGCGCGCGACGACGTCGCGTGGACGGTCGAGGCGCTGTCGGAGTCGCCGAGCGCCGCGGCCACGATCCCGTACGTCGTGCACCGAGCTTTCGAAGGCGACTACGTTCCGCTCGGTACCGCGTACGCGACACAGCTCGGCGCCGACCTCGACCCACGTTCGCGGCTCGCCATGTACTGGGTGATCCTCTGCTCGGAGCCGTGGGCCGGGTTCGACGCGGCGGCGACCGCGCGCGACGGCATCGGCAGCTACCTCGCCTCCGCAGCCGACGCGCGCGCCCGGCTCTTTGCGCAGGCCTGCGCTGTCGTGCCGAGGGGGCGCGTCCCGCCCGGGTCGGGCTCGGTCGTCGCCACGCGCGTGCCTGCGCTCCTCCTGGCGGGCGGCGCCGACCCGCTCGACCCGGTTGCGAACCTCCACGGCTGGCGGCGCGCGTTTCCGAACGGCCGGCTGGTGGTCGTCCCGAGCGGCGGCCACGGCAGCATCGGCTACGGCTGTGTGCAGACGCTCGTCGCGCGGTTCGTCGCGGCCGGAACCGGACGCGGGCTCGACACGAGCTGCGCGCGGCGGATTGCGCCCTCACCGTTCGAGACGGGCTAGATCCGTTTGAGCAGGAAGCGGTACGCGGCGAGGTACGCGGTGTCGTTCAGCCCGTGTCCCGCGTCGAACCAGCGCGTGCTCGTTCCGGTCGGTGCTGCGTGCACGATGTTCTCGAGCGCCGTGTGCGGGACGACGGTGTCGCGCGTCCCGTCTTCGAGCAGCACGGCTCTGGACCGGGCGAAGCCGAGGTACCGGATCGGGTCGATGCTGCCGAGCGCGTTGCGCACCGCGGCGCGGTTGGCGGCCGGCACCTGGGCGGTGAACGCCGCAACGGGGTCGGCGCCGGCGGAGAGCAGCGCGAGTGCGACGAACCGCGGATCGGAGGCGGCGACGAACGTTCCGGTCTTCGCGCCCGCGCTCCAGCCGAGGTAGCCGAAGCGGCCGCGTCGCACATCGGGCAGCGTTGCGAGCACGTCCGCCCCGCGCCGCACCGCCACGACGTCCTGCACTTGCGTGATGCGGGACTCCGACAGCAGGCGCGTGATCGTCGTCGGCTGCGGCAGCGGATACGCGGACGATGGTTCCGTGATCGCGAGCGCCACCGCGCCGAGTCGCGCGAGCGCGATTGCGCGTGGCAGCAGCTCGTTCCGGTCGGCGCCCGAGCCGTGCACGAGGACAACGCCGGGGCGGTTCGGACGCGCCGGTCCTTCGACGAGGTACGCCGGCAGGACCTCTCCTTCGCTGACGTACGACACGGCGACCACGCGGACGTTCCCATGGCGCGCGACGAGGCCCTGCTCCGTATAGCCGAGCGGCGCCTTCGAGTCGGCGAAGACGAGCCGCGGCGGACCGCTCGCCTGCTTCGCGCCGCCGCAGCCCGCCAGCGCGGAGAGCAGCAGGGCGGCGACGGCGGCTCGGCGCATCGGACCTAGCCCGACATGTCGACCGCGTGAATCGTCACGGGGTCGATCGTCACGGCCACGCGCGTCTCGCCCGGCCGGTCGTGCACTTTCAGGTCGGCGTCGTACTTGGCGCCGACTTTGCTCGCGAACGCGTAGTCGTCGTCCGGCTCGATCCGCGCGCGGCCGCGAAGCTCGAGGTAGCGGTACGGGTTCTGGAGATCGAGGATCAGCAGGCTGCACTCCGGCCGCGCCTGAAGATTCTTCGTCTTCGCGCGCGAGGTGTTCAGCGAGATCTTCACGTCGCCATCGTCGTAGAGGAACCACACCTCGGTGAGCTGCGGCAGCCCGTCGCCGCCGACCGTCGCGAGCGTCGCGAACTGGGCGTCGAGCAAATCGCGGTGCGAGTCGGGGAAGCCGGTCATACCGCTGAATCTAAACGACGAGAGGCCCCGTAGGGGCCTCTCGTCGAAACGCCGTGTGGCTCGGGATCAACCGCAGCCGGTGCTCGTGCCGCAGTCGCGGCACGTGTAGCACGTGCCTGCGCGCACCATGCGGCCGCCGCAGCGGTTGCACTCGATCGCGTCCTCGAACGAGTTGAAGAGCGCGGTCTGGCCGGGCGCAGGCGACTCGACATGCGCCGATTCGCCGTTTGCGATCCGCTCCGCCATCTGCGCGCGAACCTCCATCGACAGGATGCCGGCCTCTTCCTGCTGGTCGACGTCGAGGAACTTCTTCCCGAACCAGCGGAAGATGTAGTCGACGATCGACTTCGCCTGGCGGATGTCTGCATCGTTCGTGAGGCCCGACGGCTCGAAGCGGAGATGCGAGAGCTTCGAGACGTACACCTCGGGCGGCACGCCGTACTGCAGGCCCATCGAGACCGCGATCATCAGCGAGTTCATCAGGCCGGCCATCGTCGTGCCGTCCTTCGCGATGTCGACGAAGATGTCGCCCGGCGACCCGTCGTCGAACACGCCGACGTGGATGTAGCCTTCGTGCTCGCCGACGCGGAACTTGCGGCCGATCTCGGTGCGGTCGTCCGGCAGCCGGCGGCGCCTCGGCGCTGCCACCCCGCCGGCAGGAGCGAGCACCTGCTGGCCCTTGTCGCTCTTGCCGGAGAGCGGCTGCGCGACCTTGCAGTTGTCGCGGTAGATCGCGATCGCCTTGACGCCGAGCTGCCACGCCTCCTGGTACAGCGTCGCCACCTCTTCGATCGTCGCCGTCTCCGGCAGGTTCACGGTCTTCGAGATCGCGCCCGAGATGAACGGCTGGATCGCGCCCATCATCTTCACGTGGCCGCGGTAGTGGATCGCGCGCTCGCCGACGGCGCAGTCGAACACGGGGAAGTGCTCGCTCTTGACGTACGGCGCGCCGACGACGGTGTTGCGCTCGTCGATGAACGCGACGACCTCGTCGATCTCGCTCGGCGCGTAGCCGAGCTTCTCGAGACCCAACGGCACTGTCTTGTTGACGATCGTTATTTCGCCGCCGCCGACGAGCTTCTTCGACTTGACGAGCGAGAAGTCCGGCTCGACGCCCGTCGTGTCGCAATCCATCATGAAGCTGATCGTCCCGGTCGGTGCGAGCACCGTCGACTGGGCGTTGCGGTAGCCATACACCTCGCCGAGATCGAGCGCGTCGTCCCACGCCTTGCGCGCAGCGCCGATCAGGTCGGCCGGGATCGTCTCTGTGTTCGCGATGTTGCCGACCGCCGCGCGGTGCTTCGCGATCACGCCGACCATCGCCGCCGCGTTCGGGCGGTAGCCCGCGAACGGGCCCATCCGCTTCGCGATCTCGGATGACTTGCGGTAGGCACGGCCGGTCATGAGCGCCGTGATCGCCGCCGCGTAGGCGCGGCCCTCGTCGGAGTCGTACGCGAGCCCGCGCGCCATCAGCAGCGCGCCGAGGTTGGCGTAGCCGAGCCCGAGCTGGCGGTACGCCTTCGCGTTCCGCTCGATCTCCTCGGTCGGGTACGACGAGTTGCCGACGAGGATCTCCTGCGCGAGGAACACCACGTCGCAGGCGTGCTCGAACGCCTCGACGTCGAGCTCGCCGTCCTCGCGGCGGAACTTCATCAGGTTGAGCGACGCGAGGTTGCACGCCGAGTCGTCGATCGACATGTACTCCGAGCACGGGTTCGACGCGTTGATGCGGCCCGTGTTCGGCAGCGTGTGCCACTGGTTGATCGTCGTGTCGTACTGCACGCCCGGATCGGCACAGCGCCAGCCCGCCTCGGCGATGTCGCGCAGCAGCTTGCGCGCCTTGATCGTCTCGACGACCGAGCCGTCGTTGCGCGCTGTGAGGTTCCAGTCGGCGTCGGCCTCGACGGCCTGCATGAATGCATCCGAGACGCGGACCGAGTTGTTGGCGTTCTGGTACTGGATCGACCCCCAGTCGGGCGAGTCGAGCGACATGTCGTAGCCGGCGGCCTCGAGGACGCGAGCCTTCTCCTCCTCGTGCGCCTTGCACCAGATGAACTCGGTGATGTCGGGGTGGTCGACGTCGAGCACGACCATCTTCGCCGCGCGGCGTGTCTTGCCGCCCGACTTGATCGTGCCGGCCGACGCGTCGGCGCCGCGCATGAACGACACCGGGCCGGACGCGTAGCCGCCCTTCGACAGCTGCTCCTTCGACGAGCGCAGCTTCGAGAGGTTGACGCCGGAGCCGGAGCCGCCCCGGAAGATCACGCCCTCGCGGCGGATCCAGTCGAGGATCGAGTCCATCGAGTCCTCGATCGAGAGGATGAAGCAGGCGGAGCACTGCGGCTTCTCCTCGAAGCCGACGTTGAACCAGACCGGCGAGTTGAACGCGGCGAGCTGATTCACGAGGATCGCCTTCAACTCGTCCTCGAACGCCTGCGCCTCCTCCTCGGTCGCGAAGTACCCGCCGTCGCGGCCCCACATGCCGACGGTGCCGACGATGCGGCCGATCATCTGCTTGACCGACTTCTCGCGCTCCGGGCTCGCCATGCGGCCGCGGAAGTACTTCTGCGCGACGATGTTCGTCGCGGTCTGCGACCAGAACTTCGGGAACTCGACGCTGCGCTGCTCGAACGCCGGGCCGTTCTTGCCCGGGATGAGCGCGTCGCGCGTCTCCCACTCGACCTCGTCGTAGGGGTCGCGTCCGTCGATCGTGAACAGGCGCCGGACCGCAAGGCTGGCTTCCTCGTCGATGACGCTGTTGACGAGCTCGTCGGGATGGATGTGGACGGTGTTCTCGATCTCGGTGCTGGCCATGTACTCCGCCTCTCTCTACGCGCGCGTGTCGCCGCGTCGCTTCAACTGGGTCCCAAACGGGGGAAACGGAGCGTAGAGCGGTCCCCGGACAGCATCGGCGCCGCCGGTCTGCCACCCATTCTACCGCCCGGAAACCGGCTTACGGAGCGGGTTTTCGGCCCTGGAAGCGCTTCGCGAGCAAGCCGGCGGCACCCGCCGCGACAAGCAGGATCGCGAGCCCGCCGAGGATCAGCAGCGGCAGCGGCAGCGAGGACGGGCTGGACGGGTTCAGCTTGTCGACGAGGTTCGGGTTGTTCTTGCCGGGCGAGGTCGGCGTGGTAGTCGTCGTGCCGCCGAGCCCGACGACCTTCTTCCTCTTCGAGTTGCCGCCGTTATTCGCCGGCACCGGCGTGTTCGCCGTGATCGGCTTGCCCTCCTTGCGGAGCTGCGCCTTCGCGCTCTGGAGCGCCCGCAGGATGTCGTCATGCGCGCTCGAGTACTCCTGCACGTCGGTCGGCAGGTGCTTGAGCGCGTCCGTGTAGCAATGCAGCGGGTAGACGTTGTCGATCCGGCCGTCGTACCAGTCGGTGAGGAGCGTCTTCCAGCACGGCGTCGCGGCGGCCGCGCGCGGCGCCTGGACGGCGGCGCCGAGCAGCGCCAGGAACGCCACTGCGGCGCAGAGAAGCAGCTTCGGCGGCTTGATCACGTTGGGGGAACGGTTGCCTGCAAGTGACGGATACTGACGTGCAACTCGGGCGAGCGTACGACGCGGGTGTAAGGCTTCTGTGTGTGGATCAGGTGCAATCGGGGGCGGATGGTAGCTTCGCCGCGATGCGCGCGATCCGGGAACTGCCGATCGCCGCTCCGCTCCTCCTTGCAGGCTTCGCGCTCTTCTTCGGCGGCGGCCCGGCGGACGGCTCGCTGCCGTGGCTCGGGGCCGGCGCGCTGCTCGCGATCCTCGTCCTGCTCGCGGTTCGGGGCCTCCCCGGCGGGGCGATTGCGCTCGCGCCTTTGCTCGTCCTCGCCGCCTGGTGCGCGGTCTCGATCGACTGGTCGTGGCTGCCGGATCGCTCGTGGGACTACGCGAACAGGACGCTGCTCTACGCCCTCGCCGCCGCGGTCGGCCTGTGGGCCGCGGGCCGCACGCGCGCGCTCGCGAACGGGCTCGCAGTGCTGCTCGCCGCGGTGCTCGCGTGGTCGCTGCTCGGCAAGGTGATCCCGCCGGTCTACGACTACGGCGCGCTCTTCGTCAACGCGCGGCTGAAGGGGCCGATCGGGCTCTGGAACCAGCTTGCACTCGCCGCCGACTATGCGATCGTGCTTGCGCTCTGGTGCCGGGGGCGCAGCGGCACGCTGCTCGCCTATCTCGCGCTCGTCACGCTGCTGCTCACCTACTCGCGTGGCGGGATCCTGACGGCGGTCGTCGTCGCGGCCGCGTGGTTCGCGCTCTCCGACGAGCGCATCGAGAGCGCCGCCTCGCTCGTCGCCGGGCTCGCGCCCGCTTGCGTCGTCGTCGGGATCGCGTTCGTGCTGCCGGGGATCACGAAGGACGACCAGTCGACGCACGTGCGCTGGCGCGACGGGGTCGTCTTCGGCGTCGTGCTGCTCGCGGGCGCGGCCGTCTCACTGGCGCTTCATCGGCTGCCGCGTCCGCGCGACACACCCATATTGCGCCGCGGGGCGCTCGCCGCCGGTGCGGCGCTCATTGTCGCGGCGGTCGCCTTCGTGGTCGTGCACGGCATCGGGTCGGGCGCGGTGACGAACAGCAGCGGCCACCTCGCGTCGACCAGCTCGAACTTCCGCTTCGCGTGGTGGCAGCAGGCGTGGCACGGGTTCGAGCACCACGTGCTGCTCGGCACCGGCGCCGGCTCGTTCGGCGTGGTGAACCTGCTCTACCGCAAGAGCTTCCTGGACCAGACCGTCGAGCCGCACGACCTGCCGCTGCAGTTCCTCTCCGAGCTCGGTGTGATCGGGCTCGCGCTGCTCGTGCTCGCGCTGGCGCTCCTGCTGCGGCCGTCGCTGCGACGGCGCGGTCACGAGCTCGCGCTCGCGCTCCTGCTGCCGGCGTTCCTCATCCACTCGCTCGTCGACGTCGACTGGGACTTCGCCGCCGTCGCGATCCCCGCGTTCGTCGCGGCGGGTGCGCTCGCCGGCCGGCCGTCGTCACGCCGCGTTTCGCCGTTCATGCTCGCTCCGGCGGTAGGAGCCGCCGCGCTCGTCTTCGTCGTGTTGCTGCTGCCGTGGCTCGGCAACCGCTGGTCGCTCGATGCGGACGGTGCGGCGCCCGCGCGTGCCGTCACGCTCGCGAAGCGCGCGCACTCCGTGGATCCCCTGCTCGTCGACCCGTACTGGGCGCGCGCGGGGGCGGCGAGCAAGCCGCAGGTCGCCTACTCGTGGTACCTCGCCGCGATCAAGCGCCAACCGCACAACCCGCAGACGTGGCTGCACGCCGGCCTCTATGCGGAGAGCGTCGGCTGCCCGTATCAGGCGTGGTCGAACCTCGAGCAGTACGTGACGCTCGATCCGAACGCGCGGCCGGACGAAGGCGGCGACGACTACCTGCGCATGCTCGGGCTGGTCAACGCACACAAGTACAGCTGTTAGGAGGCCGCGCCGAGCACGACGGCAAGCTGCGCGCCGTGCAGCGCCGACGGCGTGACGCCGTCGAGCGGGCCGACCACCTGCACGTGCAGGTCGTGCGCGAGGCGCAGGCCTTCCGCCTGGAAGCCGGTGCGGTACATGACGACCGTCGTCGCGTAGTCCTGACGCTTCGCGTTCCCGGTTCCCGGAATGCGGTAGCCGATCGAGTGGAGCTGCGCGGCGGCCGCGGACGCTGCGCCCGTCCGGCCGTTGCCGTTGAAGACGAAGACGCCAGTGTGTGCGCGCGTCAGCTTCGCGGGCGCGATCTTCGGCGCGACCCGGTGTGGGACGACGGCCGCCGGCTTCTTCTTCGCGGGCGCGTTCGCGGTGGCGACGGCATGGTTCTCGATCGCGCGCTCGAGCGGCTTCGCGAGCAGCAGCACCGCAGCGCCGACGAGCAGCACGAGCTCGATCGCGGCGACGAGGCTCGCGACCATCGTCGCCGTCCGCCAGGGGCGGATCAGCGCGTCGGTCGAGGTGAGCGGGGCATCCACAGCTCCGCTCGATTCGCTACGCCTTCGCGGCTTCCTTCGTCCAGGCCCAGGTGCGGGCGAGCCCGTCGTCGAGCGTGACGCGCGGCTGCCAGCCGAGCTCGCGCGCTGCGCGCGACGGGTCGACCACCGAGCGGATCACGTCACCGAGCCGGGCGGGCTCGTAGCGCGGTGGCTCGTCGATCCCTGCGACGCGGCGACACGCCGCGTGAAGCTCGTTGATCGTGGTCGCGACGCCGGTGCCGACGTTGTACGGCCCGCCGCCTCGCCCAACGGTCGCGAGCAGCGCGGCGACGACGTCGCCGACGTAGACGAAGTCGCGGGCCTGCTCGCCGTCGCCGAAGATCACCGCTTCGTCGCCTCGCGCGAGCCGCTCGAGGAAGATCGCGACGACGCCGCCCTCGAGCCCCGACTCCTGGCGCTCGCCGAACACGTTCGCGAAGCGCAGCGAGACATGCGACGAGCCGTGGATGCGGTTCCAGCCGGCGAGATACTCCTCGCCGCACTTCTTCGCGATGCCGTACGGCGAGAGGGGCAGGAACGGCGCGTCCTCCGTCGCGGCGACGGGGCACTCGCCGTAGCCGGCACCGCCCGACGACGCGAAGATCACCTGCGCGCCGGGCCCTGACTCGAGGACGTTCACCGTGCCGACGACGTTCACCGCGGCGTCGTACTCGGGCCGCTGCATCGACGTCTGCACGTCGGCCTGCGCGGCGAGGTGGAAGATCACGTCGGCCTCGACCGAGAACGGCTCACGGATGTCCTGCTCGACGATCGTCGCCGCCGAATCGACGTTCTCGCGCTTTCCGGTCGCGAAGTTGTCGACGACCGTCACCTCGTCGCCGCGCTCGAGCAGCGCGTCCACCAGGTTCGAGCCGATGAAGCCCGCGCCGCCCGTCACGACCGTCCGCATCGGCCGTAGATTAGGCGCCGGATGTTCGTGACCTTTGAAGGAGTGGACTGGTCGGGCAAGAGCACGCAGGCGGAGCTGCTCGCGGCGTGGCTCCGCGAGCAGGGTCGAACGGTGCAGACGAGCCGTGAGCCGGGTGCGACGCCGCTCGGCGAGGCGGTTCGCGAGCTCGTCCTCCACGGCGGCGAGATGACCCCGTGGGCGGAGGCCGCGCTGTACGCGGCGGCGCGCGCCGAGAACGTCGCGCACGTCATCCGGCCCGCGCTCGGCCGCGGCGAGGACGTCGTTTGCGACCGCTACCTCGACTCGTCCGTCGCCTACCAGGGCGCGGGGCGCGGGCTGGGTGAGGAGCGCGTGCGCGAGCTGAGCCTGACCGTCACCGGCGGGCTGCTCCCGGAGCGCACCTTCCTCGTCCTGCTCGATCCGGAGGAGGCACGCCGGCGCTCGGCCGGCGACCACGACCGCATCGAGCGTGCGGGCCACGACTTCATGCGGCGCGTCGACGAGGCGTACCGCGCGCTCGCCGCCGCCGAGTCGAGTCGCATCGTCGCCGTCGACGGCGCGCGGCCGGCAGACGAGATCGCAGAGGAGATCCGTGAGCACGTTCGCGCGCTTCTCTGAGCAGCCCGAGGCGGGGCGCCTGCTCGACGCGGCGCTCCGCGAGGGGCCCGCGCACGCCTACCTCTTCCACGGCCCGCCGGGCGTCGGGAAGCGCGAGATCGCGCGCACGTTCGCGCACGAGCTGCTCGAGACGACGCGCGAGTTCCATCCGGATCTCTACGAGCTCGACGCACTCGGCGAGATGATCCGCATCGACGCGATTCGCGAGCTGCGCCGCGACCTGCACATGCGCCCGTTCGAGGCGTCGCGCCGTGTGTACCTCGTGCACCGCGCGCACCTGATGAACGAGGACGCCGCCGACGCACTGCTCAAGGATCTGGAAGAGCCGCCGTCCTACGCGGTAATCGTGCTGATCGCCGACGACCTCGGCCCGCTGCCGGAGACGATCCGGTCGCGCTGTCAGCTCGTGCCGTTCCGGCGCCTGTCGGAGAAGACGATCCGCGCGCTCGTCGACGCGCGGGCGCCGCAGCTCGACGACGCGGCGCAGGCATCGCTCGCCCGCGCGGCCGCGGGGAGGATGGACCGGCTCGAGCGCCTGCTCGACCCGGCGTCGGTGGTGCGACGCGACGCGCTGATCGCGCAGGCGCGTGCCGTCTACCGCGACCCTGAATTCGACGCGGCCGCAGCCGCCGGAGCGCTGATCGCGAACGCGCAGGCGCGCGCCGACGAGGCGAGAGAGCTCGAGGAGACGCGGATCCACGACCTCGAGCTGCCGGCGCGCGACGCCGAGACGCGGGTGCGCCGCGCCGCTCGCGGCGCCGAGCGCGAGGAGCTCCTCGCGCAGCTCGAAGAGCTCGAGGCCTGGTACCGCGACCTCGTGGCGGTGGCGGTCGGCGCCGGCAGCGCGGCGATCCATCTGGACAAGCTGGCCCTGCTCGAAGAGGACGCGAGCCGGGAGCGCCTGGTGGGCGCCGAGCGCGCCGCGGAGGCGGTGCGGGAGGCCTGGCGGGCGCTCGAGGAGTTCAACCTCGCGCCCCAGCTCGCGTTCGAGGCGCTGTTCGTGCGCCTCGCGGGGGAGCTGAGGGAGGGATTTCTGGCTTGAAACGTAAAACGTAAAGTAACCAGAAGGGGGCTGTTCTTTTGCCCCTGTTGTGCCGACACTTTGGGAGCAGAATGTGCCGTGGGCGGACGGCGCGCGAACCCGAGGGGGAGTTCGTTGGTCGCAGTTCCGTCCATAGGCCGTGCTGGTCAGCCGCTTCCGCAACGTGCCGCACCGGGCGCGGACGCGACACGCCGTCTGTACGAGGAGTACGGCCGGCAGATCCTCGCCTACTGCCAGCACCAGCTCGGCAACCGCGAAGAGGCGGAGGACGCGACCCAGTCCACGTTCCTGAACGCGTTCCGCGGGCTTCAGCGCGGCGTCCACCCGGAGTTCGAGCTGGCGTGGCTCTACAAGATCGCGCAGAACGTCTGCCTGACGCGCCTGCGCACCTCGTCGCGCCGCCGGCGCCTCGAGGCGTTCGACGATCTCGACGCGGTGCAGGACGTCGTCCCGGCGCGCGAGGTGGACTCGGACGAGCTGATCGGGCTGCCGAAAGCTCTCGAGGAGATGCCGAAGCAACAGCAGCGCGCGCTGCTGCTGCGCGAGTGGCAGGGGCTTTCCTACCGCGAGATCGCAGCGGAGATGAACACCACGCAGGCCGCGGTCGAAACGCTGATCTTCCGCGCGCGCCGCACCCTCGCGGCCGGGCTCGCGGATGAGCCGAAGGGCCTCGGCAAGCGGGCCGCGAAGGGCGGCGACGCCGGCTCGTTCTTCGCGCTCCTCAAGTCGCTGCTGTTCACGGGCGGCGCGAAGGTCGCGGCGACGCTCGCGACCGTCGCGGCCACGTCGGTCGTCGCGGGGACGCCGATCACACGTCACGCGGTCGAGAACGCGGTCGTGGGCTTCACGAGCGCGGACACGCATCGCGTTGCCGTGCACCACGCGCCGTCGACGTCGCACGCGCCTGCTGCGGCCCGGCAGGTGCGCCTCCCCGCACTGGGCGAGCGCGCCGACGGCGCGAAGCTCGCACAGCAGGCGCAGCGGACGAAGCAGGGCAAGAAGGCAAAGCGCCACGACGCGTCGGCGCGCGGGTCGGTCGTCGCGTCGACGGTGGGCGGCAGTCGCGCGAGCGGCGTGCCGCACTCGGAGCTCACGGTTCCTGATGGCGACCCGCCCGCGACGCCCGCGACGACTCCCGCCGCAGCGCCTGTAGCGACGCCCGCGCCCGCGGCGGCAACGCCTGTGCCGGCCGCCGCGAGCCCGCCGGCCGCAACACCTGCGGCGGCCCCCGCGGCGACACCGACGGACACGCCTGCAACGGGCACGAGCACGTCGACGGGCTCTTCCGGGTCGGGCTCCACAACAGGGACGACGAACGCTTCGGGCGGCTCCGTCACGACGACATCCGGCGGGAGCGGGGGCACGAGCGACGGAACCGGGGACAGTGGCAGCGGATCGACGCAGACGACACCGCCGGTGCAGCAGGGCTCGCCGCCGGTCGCGACGCAGCCGGTCCAGCCGATCGCTCCGGTGACGCAGGTGCCGGCGCCCACCACGACCACGCCGACCACGACGACACCGCCGCCGACGACGACAACCGGTTCGCCGCCGACGCTGCGCCCGACACCGCCTATCGTCCGCAGAATCTGAGCGGCACGCGGCTACACTGAGCGCGCCCCGCCGACGTAGCTCAGCTGGTAGAGCACTTCACTCGTAATGAAGGGGTCGGGAGTTCGAGTCTCCCCGTCGGCTCTAGACCCCGAGCGCGTCGTCGACCGAGTCGTGCACGGGCAGGTGGCGGTCGAGGCCGCTCACCTGGAGCGTGCGCCGCGTCTCGATCTGTGGGCCGGCGAGCGCGAAGCGGCCGTCGCCGCCGAGCTTCGAGCGCGCCTCGATCAGAACGCCGAGCGCGGTCGAGTCGACGAACTCGACTTCCGACATGTCGACGACGATGCGCTCGGGCGTCTTGCCGATCGCCTCGGTGAGGGCTGCGCGAACCTCGTCCGAGTTGTAGAGATCGAGCTCGCCGGCGAGGCGCACGACGATCGCGCCGCCGACGTTGTCCATCCCGCGCACCGGCGGCTCGCGCAGCGGTGCTACCGAATCGTCCCCCATGACGAACGATTGAAGCAGTCTGGACCGGGAAAGCCAACCCAGAGCGCGAGAGTATGATCGAGCCAGGATGAGCACAGGGATTCTGCGCCGGAGAGGGATCGTCACCTTCGGGGTGATGGTCGTTGTCGCCGAGGTCACAGGCCAGAGCCTCACGCGCCACGTCGACCGGGCGCTGCACGTGGCGCCGCTCGCGCCGACCGGGGCGTCCTACTACCCCTTCCTGCTCGTTGCCGTGAAGATCCTCGGGGCCCTGACGATCGCCGCCCTGCTCGCGCGCGGGCTGCGGGCGCGGGCCACGGCCGACGCCAGCAGGCGCCTGCTCAGGGCGTCCGGGCACGCCCACGAGACATGCTCGCCGCGGCTGCGGCCGGGCCTCTCGCCGCGCGTCTGGGCGGCGTCGTTCGCCGCCACCTCGCTCATCTACCTCGTCCACATGGACGTCGACAGCCTCGCCGCCGGCCGCTGGCCGCTGCTCGGTCCGTGGCTGCACACCTACGCACTCCCCGTCTTCGCCGTCGTCTCCGTTCTCGTCGCGTTCGCCTGGCGCCTCGCCAGCTGGCTCCACGAGATCGAGGACTTCGCCGATCGCACTCTCGCTCACGCGCGGCGGATTCTCACCGTCGCCGTGCGCACGCGCGCGACTCATGCGCGCCCGGCCGACGACACGGCGCCACGCCGCCGGTTCGGCCTGGCGTTCGAGTCGCGTCCTCCTCCGCTGCCGACCTGACCCGCGGTCGCACTCAGTGCCCGCGGGCTTCGCGGTCGATCCGGAAGCCGAGGGAGGAGCAATGCACAGCACGTACGCACATGAAGATCTGTCCGAACGCACGCGGTTCTCGCGGCCGCAGGCCGTCTCGCTGCTCGGACCGCTCGTCGCCGCCGGCGGCGTCGTCTGGGCGGTCCTGCAGCCCTACCGCATCACGCTCCTGCATCCGCGCGGGCAGGGGGTCTGGTGGCTTGTCGCCGAGCCGCCGCTGCTCGTCGTGATCGTCGGGCTCCTGTTCGCGTTCGTCGTCGCCCGGCCGCTGCTTGCCGATTTCCAGGAGCGCGGTGACACCTCACGCTGAGTTCGTCCACTGGTTGTTCGCAGCCGGGATCCTCTTCGTCGGCCTGTGCCTCCTGTGCGAGGCGATCGTCGGCCGCGAGGTCTGGCAGATGCGCGCCTGGCGGAAGTACCTCTGGCCGAGCATGGCCTTCGCGATGGGCGTCCTGCTCTGGCCGGTGATGGCCTTCTACACGAACTCGGCGATCCACATGTACGCGCACGGCTCGTGGGCGGAGGTGCTGATGCTCGCCGGCGGCGCCGAGCTCGGGCTCGTGCACGGGCGACTGAAGTCGCCGTACTGGCGGCTCACCTGGCCGCTCGCGTTCGTCGTCACCGGCGTCGCGTTCATCGTCCACGAGCAGAACCCGTGGTTCTTCCAGCGCTCGGCGTTCCTGCACCACCTGCTCGGCTGGACGTTCGTCGTCGCGGCAATCATCCCGCTCGCGATGGTGTGGCGGCCGCGCTCGTCGGTCCTGCGCGCGTGCTTCGCGCTGACGATCGTCGTCGTCTCGATCCAGCTCTTCTCCGACCGCGACGTCGCGCCGGTCTTCGGGCATCTGTCACCGCTCGCCGGGGAGCCTCACCGGTGAGACGCGCCGCCCTCGTCGTTCTCGCCGCGCTCGCGTTCCCGGCCGCCGCGTCGGCGCACGCGACGTTGGAGTCGACGACGCCGCACTTCGGCCGCGAGCTACAGCAGGCGCCGAAGACGATCGCGCTCCAGTTCGACCAGTACGTGAAGCTCTTCAACACGAGCGCGATCAAGGTGCTGAACGACAACGGCAAGGAGTTCGCGTACGGCGCTCGCACTCAGGGCACGAGCGTGATCGCGAACGTACGCGCGCTACCCGCAGGCGCGTACACGGTGCGCTGGCAAGCCGTCTCGGCCGACTCGCACGTCGTCTCCGGCGTGTGGACGTTCGGCGTGCGCGTGCCTGCGCCCTCCGTGCAGGAGGCATACGGCGCCGGCGGGCCGACGCGGACCGAGGACGTCGTGCGCTGGCTGTGGTTTCTCGGCATCGCGCTGACGATCGGCGCACTCGGGCTGCGCTTGATCGTGCTGCGCGGCCTCGCCGTGCCGCAGGCGCTCGACCGTCGCATCGCCGTCGCCGCGGGCCTCGGTTGCCTCATCACGCTGCAGGCGGGCGTCGCCGCGTTCTCGCTGCGCGCGGAGGACGCCCTGCAGCTGCCGTTCGGGCGCTTCCTCTACGGCGACCTGTCCCCGATGGCGGCGACCCGCTTCGGCCAGGCGTTCATCACGATGACGCTCGTCTTCGCGCTCGTGCTTGCGCTCGTCTACCTCTCGTGGCTGCTCGACCGCGTCGTCTTCCTCGTGCCGGCGTTCGCGCTCTCCGTCGTCTTCGTCGGCGGGCTCTCCGTGTCAGGCCATGACGGGTCCGGCGATCCGGGATCGTCGTGGAAGACCGAGATCGCCGACTGGGTGCACCTGTCTGCGGCGTCGTTGTGGATCGGCGGTCTCGCGACGATGGCGATCCTGCTCTGGACGGGCGCACCCGAGCTTCGCCGCGCTGCGTTCCTGCGCTTCTCGCGGCTCGCCATGGTGCTGATCGCGCTCGTGCTCGCCGCCGGCACGTACATGGCGATCGTCCGGCTACCCCGCCTGCACGACCTCTGGTCGACCGGCTACGGGCACGTGTTGCTCGTGAAGATCGGGCTCGTGTGCGTCGCGCTCCTGTGGGGCGCGTTCCACCACTTCCTCGTCCGTCCGGCGCTCGACCGCGCGGATGCCGGATTCATGTCGCGCCTCGGCCGCAGCCTGATCGGCGAGAGCATGATCGGCGTTGCGGTGCTGCTCGTTGCGGCGGTGCTCGTCGACTCGAAGCCGCCGCCGCGGCCGGTCCCGAGCGGACCGGCTGCGATCGGCGTCAACCGCTGATGGAGCTCACGGACTACCGCGACCGCTTCCCGATCCTCGAGTCGACGACCTACCTGATCAACCACTCGCTCGGCGCGATGCCGGCCGAAGCCGAGCGGCGGCTGCAGCAGTTCGCTGCCGAGTGGCGAACGCGCGGCGCGCGCGCCTGGGGCGAGGGCTGGTGGGACTCCGTCTTCACGGCCGGCGATCTGATCGGCGGCATCCTCGGCGCGCCGCCCGGCTCGACCGTCATGCACCAGAACGTGACGGTCGCGGAGGCGATCGTCCTCTCGTGCTTCGACCTGAAGCCGCCGCGCAACCGCATCGTCTTCGAGGAAGGGCTCTTCCCGTCGGTGCGCTACGTGCAGCAGGCGTGGGCGCGGTTCGGCGCGGAGGTCGTCGTGTGCGAGGACGCCGACGCGGTGATCGACGCGATCGACGAGCGCACGCTGCTCGTTCCCGTCTCGCACGTCCTCTATAAGACGGCCGAGATCCAGCCCGTCGAGCGCATCGCGGCCCGCGCCCACGAGTTCGGCGCGCACGTGTGCCTCGACGCGTACCAGTCGGCGGGCGCGGTGCCGCTCGACGTGACGGAGCTCGGCATTGCGTTCTGCGTCGGCGGCTCGGTGAAGTGGCTGTGCGGCGGCCCGGGTGCGGGATGGCTCTACGTGCGCCCCGACCTCGCGGAGGAGCTCGAGCCGGCGTTCGCGGGCTGGCAGGCACATGCGCGTCCGTTTGCGTTCGAGACGGAGATGGAGCCGGCACCCGGCGCGGCGCGCTTTCTCACCGGCACGCCCGCCGTCGCCTCGAACTATGCGGCGAGCGCGGGCTACGAGATCGTCGCGGAGATCGGCGTCGACCGGATCCGCGAGAACTCGATGCGGCAGACGGCGCTGCTCGTCGAGCTGATCGACGCGGCCGGCTTCGAGCTGACCTCACCGCGCGACCCGGAGATCCGCGGCGGCTCCGTCGTCTTCCGCGTGCCCGACTTCCAGGCCGTGCACGCGGAGCTCGCGCGCCGCGACATCATCTGCGACACGCGGCCGGACGCAGGCATCCGCTTCGGCCCGCACTTCTTCACCACGGACGACGAGCTGCGCTTCGCGGTCGGACAGGTGCAGGAGATCCT
>DATAUN010000115.1:0-15294 GCA_036268235.1 Gaiellaceae bacterium | reverse complement strand
GCGCGGAGAACCGTCACGCGGTCCGACACCGCCTTGACCTCGTTCAGCTTGTGCGAGATGAAGATCACCGTGCGGCCGTCCTGCGCGAGCTCGCGCAACGTGACGAAGAGCGTCTCCGCTTCGTCCGGCGTCAGCACGGCTGTGGGCTCGTCGAGGATCAGCACCTTCGCCTCCTCGTAGAGCGCCTTCAGGATCTCGACTCGCTGGCGCTCGCCGACGGAGAGCTGCCAGATGCGTGCGCGCGGATCGACGGGAAGGCGGTAGCGCTCGCCGAGCCTGCGCACCTGATCGACGACGGCGCCCGGATCGATCCGGAAGCTCCTGCCGGCGCCGCGGCGGTCGCCGAGGATCAGGTTCTCGGCGACGGTGAAGCGATCGACGAGCCGAAAGTGCTGGTGCACCATGCAGACGCCGGCGTCGATCGCGTCGCGCGGCGAGTGGAACGTCACCGGCTCGCCGTGCAGACGGATCTCGCCGGCGTCCGCGCGGTAGAGACCGCTCATGATGTGCGAGAGCGTCGACTTGCCGGCGCCGTTCTCACCGAGCAGCGCGTGCACCTCGCCGGGCAGCGCGGCGAAGTCCACGTCGCCGTTCGCGACGACGCCGGGGAAGCGCTTCGTGACGCCGCGCAGCTCGATCGCCGGCGCGGCCGCCGTCACGCCTGCTCGCGGACGTAGGGGGTGCCGAGCGCCGCCGGCGCGCCCAGCCGACGCGCCGCACCGCGCCAGGAGACGAGGACGAGCACGACGATTGTGGCCGCGTACGGCATCGCGCTCGTCCAGAGCTCCGTCGGGCCGAGGCTGATGTCGCGCGCCTGCAGCTCGGGCGCGAGCGCCTGCAGCGCGCCGAAGAAGTACGCGCCGACGAGGCACAGCTCCGGCCGCCAGAAGGCGAAGATCACGAGCGCGATCGCGATCCAACCCGCACCGCCGGTGATCCCGCTGACCCACTGCGGCGTGAGCGCCAGCGTGAACGTCGCGCCCGCGACGCCCGCGAACGCGCCGCCCGCGATCGTGTGCGCATAGCGGTAGCGCGTGACGCTGATCCCCATCGCGTCGGCGGCGCCGGGAGACTCGCCCACCGCGCGCACGTTGAGGCCGAGCCGCGTACGCGTGAGGTAGTACGCGATCGCGATGACGCAGAGCCACGACACAAAGACGAGCGGCGTCTGCCCGAAGACGATCGGCCCGAGGATCGGCCAGCGCTGCATCGATGACGGGAAGACAGCATGGAACGAGTGCGACGCGGGGATATCCGACAGGTTCAGGTCGTTGCCGAGATACGACGAGAGGCCGGCCGCGCCCGCGAAGATCGTCAGCGCGAGCCCCGAGACGATCTGGCTCGCACGCAGCGTGATCACGAGGAACGCATGGATCGACGCCATCGCCGCGCCGCCGAGCGCGGCGACCAGCACGGCGACGACAAGCGAGACGACGGCACCCGCATGAACGCGCTGCTCCGTCCAGAAGCCCATCACGGCGCCGACGAGCATCATCCCCTCGACACCGAGGTTGAGGACGCCCGAGCGTTCCGCGAGCAGCTCGCCGAGCGAGCCGAAGAGCAGCGGTGTGCCGTACGCGACGCCGCTTGCAATCAGTGTGATGAGCAACGTGTGGTTCACGCCGGCTCCTCCACGACGGGCGGTGTGCGAACGACGCGCACGCGGTGGCGGACGAGCAGCTCACCGCCGAGCGTCGAGAACAGGATGATCCCTTGGATCACGCCGACGAGGCCCGATGGGAAGTCGGCGCCCTGGAGCGTGTTGCCCGCGTTGTCGAGCCCCCCGAGCAGGAACGCGACGAGGATGACCGCGAACGGGTTGTAGCGCGCGAGCGCCGCCACGACGATGCCCGAGTAGCCGTACGCCTGCTTCTGCAGGCCGTTCGGATCGCCGTCGACGGAGTGCGCGAAGTCGCCGACCTGGCTGACACCGCCGAGGCCCGCGACGGCGCCGGAGATCGCCATCACCGCGAGGATCTTCCGGCGCGTTCGCACGCCCGCATAGCGCGCCGCGCCGAGCGAGTCTCCGAGCACCTGCACCTCGAAGCCGAAGCGCGTGCGGCGGTACAGCACCCAGAGCACGATCGCCGTCGCGACGGCGAGCCCGGCGCCGAGCGGCAGCGCGATGCCGCCCTGCGTGTGCAACATCCACGCAGGCCACTCCGCGTTCCTCGGCAGCGGCTTGCCGGTGGGGAAGACCGTGGCGTTGAACCCCTTCGTCTGCCGCCAGTAGGACTCGCTCTGGAAGATCAGATACGTCAGCAGGTACCCGGCGACGTAGTTGAGCATCAGCGAGGTGAGGATCTCGCTCGTGCCGAAGAACGCGCGCAGCACGCCCGCGATCGACGCCCAGGCCGCGCCGCCCGCGCAGCCGGCGACGATCATCAGCGCGATCACCCACGGCGAGGCGCCGCCGCGCCCACCGAAGTAGAGACCCGCGGCCGCCCCGGTGAGCGAGCCGACGTACAGCTGGCCTTCGGCGCCGATGTTGAAGACGCGCATGCGGAACGCGACCGCCGCGGCGAGCCCTGTGAACGCGAGCGGCGTTGCCGCGATCAGCGTCTGGTCGAGCGAGCCGGCCGAGACGAAGGCCGCGTCGAAGAGCTGGCGGTAGCTCGACAGCGGGTTGTGGCCCGTCGCGAGCAGCACCACCCCCGCGACGACGAAGCCGAAGAGGACGGACGCGAGCGGAACGGCGACGACGAGCCACCGCGGCTGCTGCAGCCTCCGTTCAACCGTGAACCGCACGTCGCGAGGAACCAACAGGCGGAGGGGCGCCGAAGCGCCCCTCCGCACTGACGGCTAGCCCTTCGGGCTCCCGATCACACCCTTCACGAGCCAGTTCATGCCGTAGAGGCTGTTCGTCCCGCCCTTCAGCACCTGCATCTTCGAGCCCTTCGCGACGCGCAGCTTGCCGCTCTGGTCGTAGAGCGGGCCGCTGAACTCGTAGAAGGAGCCGTTCTCGATCGCCTTCTGCTTCGAGGCGATCAGCTTCTTCGTCGCGGCCGAGACGCCCGGGCCGTACTTCGCGAGCTTGGTGAAGCCGTCATTGATGCTGCCGTAGTAGAAGCCGGGCTTCCACGTGCCGTTCATCGCGGCCTTGACGCGCTTCAGGTAGTACGGGCCCCAGTTGTAGACGGACCCGGTGAGCCACGACTTGGGCGCGAAGCTCGACGAGTCGGAGTCGTAGCCGACCCACGGGATGTGCTGCGACTGCGCGTACTCGCCGGTCGCCGGTGAGTCGACGTTCTGGCCGAGCACGCAGGCACCCGCGGAGACGAGGCTCTGCGCCGCCTTCTTCTCCTTCGCCGGGTCGTACCACGAGTTCGTCCAGACGATCTTCACCTTGACGCCGGGGTGAGTCGCCTGCGCGCCGAGCGCGAACGCGTTCGTGTGCCGGATCACCTCCGGGATCGGATAGGCGACCACAAAGCCGATCGTGTTGCACTTCGCCGCTGCGCCCGCGGCCATGCCCGAGAGGTAAATGGTGTCCTCGGCGGACCCGAAGTACTCGGCGACGTTCTTCGCGGTGTACGTGCCGGTCGCCTGCTCGAAGTCGACCTGCGGATACTTCGCGACGATCGCCGGCGTGATGTAGCCGTACGACGTCGCGAAGATCAGCTTGTAGCCCTGGGCGACGAGGCTGGCGACGGTCTGGCTGAACTGAGCGCCGACGGCGATGTTCTCCTTGTACGTCGTCTGCACCTTCGAGCCGAGCATCTTCTGGACGTACTGCCGGCCGGCCTCATGGGCCTGGGACCAGCCGCCGTCGTTGTGCGGACCGACGTAGATCCAGGCCGCCTTGAACGCGGCCGTCGACTTCGCCTTGCCGGGCGATGTCCCGAGCGCGAGCACGACTGCCGCAGCTGCGATCACGAGAGCGACCGCGCCGAGCGCGAGCTTCCTGTTCCTCACTGTGTTCCTCTCCTCTGCGAGCCGGTTTTGCCGGGGGGAAGGTCGAATCTAACCGACGGTGCGGAGGACCTCTAGGCCTCCGACGGAACCCCCTGCAAGACGGGGTCTTCGGCGCTCCACGGGAACGTGATCCAGCGGTCGGTACGCCGCCAGACGTACTCGCAGTGGACGATCGAGCGGGGCTTCTCGTAGAGAACCGCGCACCGCACCTCGGCCACCTTCCCGGCGCAGAACTCCTGGACGAGCTTCAGCGTCGCTCCGGTGTCGGCAACGTCGTCGGCGACGAGCACCTTCGTCTCCGCAAAGTCGACCAGATCGGGGACCGGCGGCAGGATCATCGGCACGTCCAGGCGCTCGTCGACACCCGTGTAGAACTCGACGTTCATCGTGAACGTGTTCTTGATGCCGAGCGCGTAGCCGATCGCGCCGGCGACGAGCAGGCCGCCGCGGGCGATACCGAGAACCATGTCCGGGAAGTAGCCGTCGGCAGCAACCGTCTCGGCGAGCTCGCGCGCCCCGCGCCCGAGGTCGTCCCAGCTCATCACCTCGCGCTCACTCATGGAGCAGTGAGCCTAGCGAGCGCCGCCGTGAGCGCCTCGACCGCGAGCTCGATGTCCTCCTCCGAGGAGAGCTCGTCCGGATGGTGCGACACGCCGCCGTTCAGCGAGCGGACGAAGAGCATCGACGCATTCGGGACGACCATCGCGTCGTGCCCGGCGCCCGAGGCCAGCCGGGGCGCATCGGGGAGCACCACGGCGAACGCATCGCCCAGCTGGACCGGCTCGCGGCGCATCGTCGGCTCGAAACCAATTGCAGCAATGAGCTGATCGAGCTCCGCGCTCGTCGGCGCGCGCGCGTCGACGGCGACCGTCGCCTTTGCCGGAACGACGTTGACCGCGCCCGGCTCGACCTCGATCGCGCCCACGGTCGCCACGGCGCTGCCCGTCGGCGCGGCGCGCACCTTGAGGATGAACTCGGCCGCCGCAACGAGCGCGTCCTCGCGCGCGTCCATCGGCGTGGTTCCCGCATGGTCGGCGCGACCCTCGAACACGACCGCCGCGCGCGCCTGGCCGGCGATCGCGGTGACGACGCCGAGCGGCTCGCCCAGCTGCGCGAGCACCGGCCCCTGCTCGATGTGCAGCTCCAGGTAGGCCTCCGGCGTCTCGCTGATCCGCGCACTGCCGAGCGGGCCGGTCTCCTCGGCGCGAAACGCAACCACCGCGAGCGGGCGGTCGCGCAGCCGGTCGGCCGCCTCGATCGCCGCGACGACGCCGAGCGCGCCGTCGAACTTGCCCGCGGTCGGGACGCTGTCGAGGTGTGAGCCGGCCCACACGCGCGCGTCGCCGCGCGTGCCGAAGAGGTTGCCCGCCTCGTCGCTCGACACCTCGAGCCCGGCCTCGCGCATCCAGCCCGCCGCGAGCGCGTGCGCGGCGTCCTCCTCCGGCGAGTAGCCGGCGCGGTGCTGCGCGATCGCGTAGATCGCCTCGAGCCGCTCCATCACCCTCACTCGCGCAATCCTCGCAGCACCTGCCAGCCGGCGAGTGGGAAGAGCGCGACCGCAAAGAAGGCGAACCGCCACGAGGTCGCGGCGACGAGCGCGCCGAAGAGCGCGGGATACGCGGCGCCCGGAGCGTTGAGCAGCGTCTGCTGGAGCCCGATCGCGATGCCGCTCCGGTCGTGGCCGGCGATCTCGACCGCGGCCGCGAACGAGAGGCTGTTCCAGCTCATCGAGACGACGCCCGCGATGACCAGCACCGGCAGCAGGAGCGTGAGCGGCGCGCCGAGCAGCGCGCCGGCCAGCGCGACGGTTGCGGCCGCCGCGAGCGCGATCATGCGAAGCGGACCGAGCCTCGTGCCGCGCAGATCGGACCAGCGGCCGGCGCCGATCCGCCCGCCGATGGCCAGGAACTGCATCACCGCGAGCACGGTCGCCGCCGCGCTCGTCGACATCCCGCGCAGGTCGTTCAGCAGCACGACGGTGAAGCCGACGACGCACAGCTGCGGCGCGATCACGAGCGCACTCCCCGCGGAGAGCCGCCACAGCCGCCGGTCGCGCAGGGGTCGCACCCCCGAGCCGGGCCGCGCTTCCGCTTGCGGTCCCTCGCGCAGGACGAGGCCGCCGAGGACGGCTCCGGCCACGCAGGCGATCCCCAGTGTCGCGAAGCCCCAGGCGAGGCCGCCGGCGTGCTCGATCGGCGGCAGCGCGAGCGAGACGAGGAAGCCGGAGATCGGGATCGCCGTCTGCCGCAGCGCGAGCGCGAGCCCGCGCTGCGCCGGCGGGAACCAGTGCATGACCGCGCGGCCGCTCGCGGACTGGACGCTCGCCCCGGCCGCGCCGGCGACGGCGAGCAGCAGCGCGAGCAGCGCGAACCGGTGCACGAACGCCGCACCGACGAGCGCCGCGCCGCAGGCGAGCAGCCCCGCGAAGAGCACGGCGCGCTCGCCGGCCCGGTCGGTCGCCTGGCCCCAGAGGATCAGCGTCGCGAGCGAGCCGATCAGCGACATCGAGATCAGCAGGCCGGTCTGCGCGAGCGACAGCCCGTACGCGCGCCGCAGCGCGGGCGCCATCACGGCGACGCCGTAGGGAATCGCGGAGTAGCTCGTCTGCGCGAACGTCCCCGCGCCGAGGACCGCCCAGCGGTAGCGCGCCGGCAGCGCTAGAGCCCGAACGGGTTGGTCGGGCGCGTGCCCGTGTACGTGACGACCGACTTCGTCTCGAGGTAGAGGTCGAGCGTCTCGAGCGCGAGCTCGCGGCCGAAGCCGGACTGCTTGTAGCCGCCGAACGGGATGCCGGGGAACGCGGTGTACGGCATGTTGATCCCGACCGTTCCCGACTTGATCTTCGCGGCGATGCGATGGCCCTTGCCCGGATCGCCCGTCCAGACGGTCGCCATCAGCCCGTACTTCACGTCGTTCGCGATCCGCACCGCGTCGTTCTCATCCGCGAACGGGATCACCGTGACGACCGGACCGAAGATCTCTTCCTGCGCGGCGCGCATGCGGTTGTCGGCCTGCGCGATCACCGTCGGCGGGTAGAACGCACCCGCCCCGTCGCCGATCGCGCCGCCGGTCGTGATCTCGGCGCCTTCGTCGCGCGCGCCGTCGACGAAGCCGTGCACCTTCTCGCGATGCGCCTGCGAGATGAGCGAGCCCATCTGCGTCTCCGGATCGAGTGGATCCCCGACCTTCACGCGCTGCGCGAGCTCGGTCACCTGCGAGACGACGTCGTCGTACAGCGACTGCTCGACGAGCAGGCGCGAGCGCGCCTCGCACGACTGGCCGGCTGACGCGTAGATCGCCCAGACGCTCGCGGGGATCGCGTCGGCGAGATCCGCGTCGGCGAACAGCAGGTTGGGGCTCTTGCCGCCGAGCTCGAGCGTGACCCGCTTGATCGGGTCGGAGGCGAGGCGCATGATCTCGCCGCCCGTCTTCGTCGAACCGGTGAACGCGACCTTGTCGACGCCCGGATGCTTGACGAGGTACGCGCCGGTCGTCGGGCCGTCGCCGGGAACGATGTTGATCGCACCGGCGGGGAACCCGACCTCCGTCGCGAGCTCCGCGATGCGCAGCACCGACAGCGGCGTCTGCGGATCCGGCTTCAGCACGACCGCGCAGCCGGCAGCGAGTGCGGGCGCGAGCTTCCACGTCGACATCAAGAACGGGTAGTTCCACGGCACGATCTGCGCGGCGACGCCGACGGGCTCCTTCTGCGAATAGAAGAGCAGCGAGCCGCCGATCGGATTCGAGCGGCCGGCGATCGCGCCGATCGTCGAGGCGAAGAAACGGAAGTGCTCGGTTGCGCCCGCGATCTCCGCCTTGACCGAAGAGATCGCCTTGCCGACGTTGCGCGACTCGAGCTCCGCGAGCTCCTTGCGGTTCGCGAGGATCGCGTCCGCAAGCGCGTGGAGCAAGCGAGAACGCTCAGTGCCGGGCGTCTTGCCCCACGGGCCGTCGACCGCAGCGCGCGCAGCCTCGACGGCGCGGTCGACGTCTGCCTCGCCACCCATCGCGGCGCGCGCGAGCACCTCGCCCGTCGCGGGCTCGTGGATGTCGCGAACCTCGGCGCCCTCCGTGACCTCGCCGTTGATGAAGAGCCCGCGCTCCTGCGCCGTCGCAGTCACGCCGCGGACAATAGCTCGCCGATGCGCACCGGCTCGGTGAGCAGCGTGCGGAAGCGCGTGGGGTCGCCCTGCACGTACGCCTTGCAGAGCTCCTCGCCGGCGGTGTAGGTGATCGTGTACGCGCGCCAGGTCGGGTCGGTGACAAACGAGACCGACCGACGCGCCTCGTCGAGCGGGCGCAGGCTCCAACGTGCAACGAACTCGGCTGCCTCGTCCTCGGACGCGCCGTCCTCGTGGATCAGCAGCCCCGCGTCGAGCGTCACCGTGCCGAGCCGGTCGGTCGCCGCGCGAATGCGGACCGCGAGCTCCGGATCCGGGACGGGCAGCTCGTGGCTGCGCAAGACGTCGAGCGCGCGCTCGTCCTCGACGAAGGCGAGCCCCGTCTCGGCGATCCCTTCGCTGAGCACGGCCTGGGGCGTCGGCACGAGCTGGATGCGCTCCTCGATGCCGAGCAGGTGCTCCTTGACGGCGTGCTCGGTGTGGTGGCCGGGATAGATCTCGTGCGCCACGAGGTGCAGGAGGTCGAGCGACCCGGTCGGTACGTCGGTGTTCAGCACGACGTGGCTGTGCAGCCCACCCTTGTAGTAGTTGAACGCCCACCACGGCTCCCCGGTGACCGGCTCGAGCGTGACGCGCTCGCCCGCGGGCAGCTCGAGAAGCTCGCCGGTGCGCTCGCGGAAGATCGGCAGCAGGTCTTCGATGATCGCCATGGCGCGGTCGCCCGGCACGAGGTAGTGCTCGCGCCACGCCTGCCGGCGCTCGCGCAGCGTGCCCTCGCCGGGCAGCAGCTCGTCGAGCTCGGCGTGCGCTTGCTCGTAGACCGACGCCGGCGTGCGCTGCGGCCGCACGCCGTAGCAGCCTTCGACCTCGTCGCTGTAGCTCAGCTCCTCGCCGGCGAGCACGCGCGCGTACGTCCAGCAGCCGTTCACCTGGTCGCGCAGCCAGCCGTCGTCGAGCGCGTCGCGCAGCCGCGCCGCGTCGTCCCTGAGCTCGGCGGCGTGTACCGGCGGCTCCTCGTCGACGGCGTCCTTCAGATCCTGCGGGCCGTAGTACGCGTCGACGAGCCCGTGGACGTGCTTGCCCAGGCGCAGGCCAAGGAGAAGGTAGTCCTCCTCAACGCTCATACAACGCTGCCTGTCCCTGGCCGACGCCGACGCACATCGTGACGATGCCGCGTCGCGCATCGCGGCGTCGCAGTTCGTGGAGGAGCGACACCGTCAGCCGCGCGCCGCTCATGCCGAGCGGATGGCCGATCGCGATCGCGCCGCCGTTCACGTTCACCTTGTCCTCGTCGATGCCGAGCTCGCGGATCACCGCGAGCGATTGCGAGGCAAACGCTTCGTTCAGCTCGACGAGGTCGACGTCGTCCACCGTCAGGCCGGTGCGGTCGAGGAGCTTGCGGACCGCCGGGACGGGACCGATCCCCATCACCCGCGGGTCGACTCCAGCGACTGCCGACGCGACGAACGTCCCGAGCGGCTCGATCCCCAGCTCACGCGCCTTCTCCTCGGACGCCACGACGACCGCCGCTGCGCCGTCGTTCAAGCCCGACGAGTTGCCCGCCGTCACGGTCCCGCCCTGGCGGAACGCGGGCTTCAGCGACGCGAGCTTCTCGAGCGACGTGTCGGGGCGCGGATGCTCGTCACGCGTGACGTCGCCGACGGGAACGATCTCGTCCTCGAAGCTGGCTGCGGCCCAACGCTCCTGCGAGCGAAGCGCGAACGCGTCCTGATCCTCGCGCGAGACGGACCAGCGCTCGGCCACGTTCTCGCCGGTCTCTCCCATCGCCTCGAGCGGGAAGAGCTCTGCAAGGCGCGGGTTCGGGAACCGCCAGCCGAGCGTCGTGTCGTACAGCGTGCGGTCGCCGCGCGGAAATGCCGCGTCCGGCTTCGCGGTGACGAACGGTGCGCGCGACATCGACTCGACGCCGCCCGCGACAAAGAGGTCTCCGTCGCCGGCGATCACCGCATGGCAGGCGCCGACGATCGCCGCGAGCCCCGATGCGCAAAGCCGGTTGACGGTGACGCCCGCGACCGACTCGGGCAGGCCCGCGAGCAGCACCGCCATGCGCGCGACGTTGCGGTTGTCCTCGCCCGCCTGGTTCGCGCAGCCGAGCCAGACGTCCTCGATCTGCTCGGCGGGCACGCCGGCGCGGTCGACCGCTTCGCGGACGACGAGCGCGGCGAGGTCGTCCGGCCGCGTGCCCGCGAGCGCCCCGCCGTACCGCCCGACGGGTGTGCGGACGGCGCTCAGGATCACCGCGCGAACTCTGCGTCCCTCCCGAGCAGGCGCGCAACCGCTTCGCGGCCGCGATCGCCCATGTCAACGGTCAGGTCGTTGACGTACATCGACACGAACTCGTCTGCGGTCGCGGCGTCGATGCCGCGCCCGAAGCCCATCGCGTACGCCATCGCCGCGTCGCGGTTCGCGAGGCCTGCGTCGATTGCTTCGCGCAACACCTGCGACACGTCCTCGCGGCGCTCGACGTCGCGGCGGATCCCGACGAGCCCGAGCGGGAGCGGCAGGCCGGTGTCGTCCTGCCACCACACGCCAAGGTCGAGCAGCTTCACGAGGCCCGCTTCCGCGTAGGTGAGCTGGCCCTCGTGGATCAGCAGTCCCGCTTCGGCGCGGCCGGAGACAACCTCGTCGAGCACTTCGTCGAACGGCAGATCGCGTGTCCGGATGTCATCGCCGAGCGCGAGGTGGAGGACGCGCTTCGCGGTCGTCAGCGGACCCGGCGTCACGATCTCGACCGCCCGCAGGTCGACCTCTTCGCGCGCGACGACGATCGGCCCGTAGCCCTCGCCGAACGAGGCGCCGTGCGGCAGCAGCAGGTAGCGCTCGGCGACGGCGGGGTAGGCGCCCGCGGAGAGCGCAGTCACCTCGAGCTTCCCCTCGACCGCCCACTCGTTGAGCGTCTGGATGTCGCTGACGACGGGCTCGAGCTCGAGTCCACGCTTGTCGACCGCGCCCGCCTCGAGCGCCCAGACCATGAACGCGTCGTCGGGATCTGCGGAGTGGCCGACTCGGATCGTCATGGCGGTGACGTTACCCTTGCGGCGATGGCGAAGGCCGCACTCAGCGAGTCGATCCAGGACTACCTGAAGAGCATCTACAAGCTTCAGGCGGCGAGCGGACGGGTGACGATCGGCGCGCTCGCGAAGGATCTGGGTGTCTCGCCCGCGTCGGCGTCCTCGATGGTGAAGAAGCTCGCGGCGCTGGAGCTGCTCGACCACGAGCCGTACCGCGGTGCGCAGCTCACCGCGGCAGGCGAGCAGGTCGCGCTCGAAGTGATCCGCCACCATCGCCTGCTCGAGCTGTACCTCGCGCAGACACTCGGCCTGCACGTGGACGACGTGCATGCGGAGGCCGACCGGCTCGAGCATGTGATCTCGGAGGAGCTCGAAGCGCGGATCGACCGGGCGCTCGGGTTTCCGACGCACGATCCGCACGGGGACCCGATCCCCGATGCGAACCTCGAGTGGCCGAGCGACCGCCCGACGCGCGCGCGGCGATAGACTCGGCCGGCCGTGGGCGTCGTCGATGCGATCAGGGGCGTGTTTTCCTTTCTCGGCTCCCGGTCGCAGACCGAGGAGCGCATCGCCCAGTACGTGATCCGCGAGCATCATCGCGGCCGCCCGCTGCGCGAGGTGCTCGACGACCACTACGTGACGAACCGCTGCACGCCGGAACAGATCAAGCGGCTGCTCGACCGGCCCGAGGTCATCCACGCCCTCGGCGAGGGCGTCGTCGCACAGACCCGCGCCGAGCTCTAGAGAGCGCTCAGCTCGACGACGCGCGCGGCGACCGCGAGGTCCCACGCCGCGAGCCCATTCGACTTGAAGACGACGATGTCGTCGTCGCTCACACGCCCGGCGACGGTTCCGGTGACGACGTCCTGAAGTTCGTGCACCTGCCGCCGATCGAGCACACCGGCTAGGTCGCCCGCTTCGAGCCGCGACTGCTCGAGCGAGTCGCAGCAGAGGAACGACGCCCGGTCGAGCACCTCGTCGTCGAGCTCGCGGAGCGACAGGTCGTTCGCGCCGACCGCGAGCACGGTCGCGCCGGGACGCAGACGCGCGCCGTGCAGCACGGCAGTCTTCGCAGTCGTGACGGTGACGACGACGTCGCACGATGCGGCGTCGCCAGGCTCGCAGTCGTGCTCGGCACAGAACGCGGCGACCCGCTGCTCGTCGCGTCCCTCGACGAGCACGCGCTCGATCGGCAGCACGTCGCGCAGCGCAGCGACGTGCGACGCCGCCTGCCGCCCGTTCCCGATCACGCCGAGCGTCGTCGCGCCGTCGCGCGCGAGGTGCTTCGCCGCGACCGCGGACGCCGCAGCGGTGCGCAGCTGCCCGAGCAGGTCGGCTTCGATCACCGCCTCGAGCCGCGCGTGCTCGATCGAGAAGAGCACGATGACGAACGGCGTCCCGCCGGGCAGCCACGCGTACGACTTGAGCCCTGCGTAACCGAGCTCGAGGTCGACGCACGGCATGACGGCGAAGTCGCCGCCGGGCAGCGCGGCGCGCACGCGGGCCGGATTTTCGATCGCGCCGCGGGCAAGCCGCTCGAACGAGCGCTCGACCGCTTCGATCGCGTCGACAGGCGTCAGCAGCTCGGCCACCTGGGCCTCGGTCACGTAGAGCACCCAGAGAGCTTAGGACTGCTTCTTGATGAAGCTGATCTGACCGTTCGTCTCGAGCACGCCCCAACGCACCTCGGAGAGATGCGCGATCCCCTCGAGTCGCGCCTGCTCGCGGATCTCGTCGATCGAGAGACGCTCGCGCTTCAGGTTGTTCTCGATCACTTCGCCGTCGTCGACGACGACGATCGGCGTGCCCTCGAGAATCGTCCGCGTGCGTGGGAAGCGGTAGCCGATCCACGACACGAACACCTGGAGCACCGCGATCGTGCCGATCGCGAGCCCGGCTCCCGTCAACGAGTAGTCGTCCTGTGTGAGCCCCTGCTGCACTGCGTCGCCGAGGATGATCAGCAGGATCAGGTCGAACGGTTGCAGCGAAGACAGCTCGCGCCGCCCGATGATGCGCGTGAGCACCAGCAGGAATGCGAAGACGACGATGCCGCGACCGACGATGTCCATGCGCTAGGGGTAGATGTCGTAGGAGCGGTTGATGCGCGCGATCGGCGTCGAGCCGTCGGCGAGGGTGACGCCCGCTGGGCGGTGCCAGGCGATGTTGGTCGGGTTCACCTGGAACTCGATCCAGAGGATGTACGAGTGCCCCTTCGCGATGTGCCCGAGCTGGAACGTGAGCCGGCCGTCGCTCGATCCCTGGCCGAGCGGGCTCGGCTCGATCGTGTTCAGCGACATCCCCTCGGCCCAGCCGCGGTCGAGGATGAGGACCGCGTTCTTCAGGTTGCGATACGCGGTGATGTGAAAGCGCGCGGAGGCGAGCAGCCCGCCGCGGAGGTGCGTCGGCGCGTAGAGCTTCAGCTGTGCCTCGGGCCCGGCGGCGTACGACGTGACGGGGCGCTGGCCGAACACGTTCAGGACGCCGGCCACGAGGAACGCCGCGAGGATCGAGAGGATCACGCGGCGCGGCCAGGGTCGCGTGTGTAGACCCTCGAGGTCGCGGTGACGCTTGAGGATCAGCCCGTCGGGAACGTCAGCGGCGGCCACGACCCCGTTCTCACCACTGAGAACGTCCGCTAACCCAGATGCGCCCGGCACGATTCGAACGTGCGACCCCCAGCTCCGCAAGCTGGTGCTCTATCCCCTGAGCTACGGGCGCTTGGTCGGCCAGTGTAGCCGCGCAGCGGCGGAACCGACCGTCAGCTCTGCGTCGTCCGGCACCTCGACGCGCACGTAGGCGAGCGCGAGGCCCGGCACGGACGAGGTGACGCGGCCGACCTCCTTCTCGCCGTGCACGACCGGCGTCTCGGGGGCCGGCGAGTCGCCTTCGACCGCGAGCACCCGCAGGCGGCGGTTCACCTTGCCGCGAAAGTGCTGCCGCGCGATCGGCTCCTGCCCGGGATAGCAGCCCTTGCTGAACGAGATCGCGCGCTCGTCGAGGCCCGCCTCCGCCGGCAGCACGCGGTCGTCGATCTCCGCGCCGAAGCGCGGCGTCCCCGCTTCGATCCGCAACCGTTCGAGATCGGCGTCGCCCTCGAGGGGGCTGTCGAGCACCTCGCGCGCCGGTACGCCGTAGTCGCGGTTCGAGATGCCGACACCGTCGCCGCCCTCGCCGAGCACCACAGTCGAGACGTGCTGCTCCGCCTCGATCTCGCACTTCGCTGCGAAGCGCATGCGGGTCAGCTGTGCGCGCACGGTCTCACCGAGCTCCGGCTCCGTCAGCAGCAGCACGTCGTCCGGGCCGCGGCGCCAGACGAGAAGCGGCGCGATCACGCGCGCCTTCGGCGTCAGCAGCAGCGCGTCGACCGAGCCCGACTCGGGCACGTCGTTCGAGAGCATCCGGTTCAGGTAGTCGACGGCGTCCGTCCCCTGCACGCGGACGTAGGCGCGGTCGCGGCGGGCCGATTCCATGCCTTTAGAGTAGATCGCGTGTTCCGGTCGAAGGCGGAGAAGAAGGTGCGCGACGCGGGGTACGACCCGGCGCGGCTTCCGCCCGGCCAGTACCTGACGGAGAAGTGGCCGGTCCTGCACGCAGGCTCGGTCCCGCACTACGAGGACCTCTCGACCTGGACGCTGCGCATCTTCGGCGAGGTCGAGAACGAGCTCGAGCTGACGTGGGAGCAGTTCAACGAGCTGCCGCAGAGCTCGAACGTGCAGGACATCCACTGCGTCACGCGCTGGTCGAAGTTCGACACGCAGTTCGAGGGCGTGCACTGGCGAGAGCTCGCCAAGCTCGCGCAGCCGAAGCCGACTGCGAACTTCGTGGTCGCGCACGCCGAAGCCGGCTTCACGTCGAACGTGCCACTCTCGTTCCTCGAGGCGGACGATGCGCTGCTCGCCATGCAGGGCGACGGCGAGCCGCTGACGCCGGACCACGGCTACCCACTGCGGCTCGTGATCCCGGGCAAGTACTTCTGGAAGAGCGCCAAGTGGCTGCGCGGCCTCGAGCTCTCGTCGATCGACAAGCCCGGCTTCTGGGAGCGCTACGGCTACAACAACAACGCCGACCCGTGGGCCGAGGAGCGCTACGGCTTCTAGCCGAAGCAGTCCCTCGTTCGAGGGATGGGTCGCACCCGGCCGCGGCCGATAGGTGGAAGGTAACCCTCCCCCATCCCCTTGAAGGCCCGCTCCGGCGGGCCTTCTTGTTTTTTGAGCCGAAACGGAAAC
>DATAUN010000114.1:0-4071 GCA_036268235.1 Gaiellaceae bacterium | reverse complement strand
GTACGGCTCACCTTCGCGACCGACGATCGTCGGCGACAGCGTTGTGCGTGGGCGTTTGCCGGGCTCGAGCGAGTTCGGCAGACCTTCCTCGAGCCAGAACATCTGCGCGCGCGTCCCGAGGCAGAAGCCCAGCTCGGGCACGACCGGGGCGCCCCAGAGCCAGCCGCCGCTCGGCGTCGCTGAGACCATGTTCCCGGCGCGGTCGACGACGTCGAGGTGGACGGTGTCGCCCTTCGTGCCGGCGCGCGTCGGCTCGCCGACGCCGGCTGCCTCCTGCATCTCCGCTTCTGCGTCGACGCTCGCCAGCCTCGGCGTGCGGCCGTCGGGCGCGCCGGGCCGGAGCTCCGCAGCACTCGTGTCGCCGACGAGCCGGCGGCGCTCGTCCGCGTACGCGCGGGAGAGCAGCGTCTCGAGCGGTACGTCGACGAAGTCCGGATCGCCGTACCACGCTTCGCGGTCCGCGAACGCGAGCTTCGCGCACTCCGTGATCGTGTGGATCGAGTCGTCCGCTTCGAGGTCGAAGCCCTCGAGGAGCCGCAGCTGCTGCAGGAAGACGGGCGCCTGGCTCCACGGGCCCGCCTTGTAGACGTCGTGCCCCGCGTAGTCGACGACGAGCGCCTGCTCATACTGCGGCCGCCAGTCGCGCAGGTCGTCCTCGGCGAGCAGGCCGCGGTGGCGCTCGCCGGAACTGTCGAGCCATGCCTGCTCGGAGAAGTGCGTCATCGCCTCGGCGACGAAGCCGCGGTACCACGTGTCGTGCGCCGCCTCGATCTGCTCGTCGCGGTCGCGCGAACGCGCTTCCGCCTCCTCGAGGATGCGGCGGTAGGTCGCCGCGAGCGCGCGGTTTCGCGCGAGCGTGCCCGGCTTCGACACCGGGAGGTACACGTCGGCGGACGTTGTCCAGTCGTCGCGGAAGAGCGTGGAGACGCGCTCGATCGCGTCGCCGATCTGCGCCAGCATCGGGTAGCCGTCGTCGGCGTAGCCGATCGCGAAGCGCATGACGTCGCGCAACCGCAGCGTGCCGTAGTCGCGCAGCATCGCCAGCCAGCCGCCGAACGCGCCCGGGACGACCGCCGCCAGCGGGCCGGTGCCCGGAACCAGACCGAGGCCGAGCTCGTCCCGGTAGTGGGCGATCGTCGCCGCGCGCGGCGACGGCCCCTGCGCGCAGAGCACGATCGGTACGTCCTCGCCCGCGCGCCAGAGCAGCGCGGGCAGGTCACCGCCCGGCCCGTTCAGGTGCGGCTCCACCACCTGCAGCGTCAAGCCGGCTGCGACCGCGGCGTCGAAGGCGTTCCCGCCCTGCTCGAGCACCGCCATCCCCGCCGCAGAGGCGAGCCAGTGCGTCGAGGCGACCATGCCGAACGTGCCGCGCAGCTCCGGACGCGTGGTGAAGCTCATCGCCGGTCGATCCTGACTGAAAGTCAGGCGATGCGGCGGTTCGTCCACCAGCCGGCGAAGAGGATGAGCGCGACGCCGACGCCGGCGACGATCGCGAACTCGATTCCTTGCAGCTCCCAGAAGCGGCCTGCAGGCTGGTAGACGGCGGTCGTGTACACGTGCGCACCGAGCGGGTTCGGCCGCGCGCACTGGGCCGTGTGGGTGAACAGACTGCCGGCGTGTTGAACGCAGGGACCGTTCGGCAAGCCGGCGAGCTCGTGCCCGTTCTTGTCGCTGATGAACTCGTTGATCACCAGGGCTTTGTTCAGGTTCGGACCGCTCGAGCTCCCCTGAAGCCAGGTCGTCGTCACCGGCGAGAGCAGCCGCTGCCGCAGCCAGCCGTCCGTGAACGCGCGCCCGACGACGTAGACCGCGAATGCGATGAGGAGCGCCGGAACCGTTCGCCGCCACAGCGCTCCGATCACGACGGCGACACCGAGCACGAACAGCGCGTCGGCGACCGGGACGATCCCCTCGCTGTCGTAGACGCTGCTGGCCATCCGGCCGTTCAGGTGATCGAGCGGCGTACGCGCCCACGTCGCGAGCACGATGAACAAGGCGGCGAGCGCGACCGACGCGATAACACCCAGCCCCAGCTTCGTGACGATCCAGCGGCGTCGTGTGATGCTCTGCGTCCAGTAGAGGCGATAGGTGCCGTTGTCGAGATCGACCAAGAACGGAGCTGCGAACAGGAGCGCCGTCAGCACCGGAACAATCGTCGCCCAAGCGAAGAGGATGTTCAGGTCGTTGAAGCGGAACTGAAACGAGCCGAGCGCGTTGCCGCAGACCGGATCGAGCGGGCCTGCGCAGGCGGCGAGACCGTCGTGCGAGTAGACGGACGCCATGTGGATCCCGACGGGAATCGCGACCGCGGCCAGGACGGCGAGCATCGCGGCGGCGATCATCGTCTCGACGCGCTGCTGGCGCCAGCCGACCCAGATCATCGCGCCACTCCCGCGGGCACTTCCATACGAGCGGCCCCTCTCGTCGTGCCGAGATACGCGAGGACGATCTCCTCGAGGTCGACTTCGTGCATCTCCCAGCAGGAGTCGTAGACGTGGCCGTTCGCGCGCACGAGCAATGTCGTCTGCCGCTCCGTGTGGCTCTCACGGATCACCTGGTGGACGCGCGCGACCGATGCGGCGTCCGAGCGCGGGCCGGTCAGCAGACGGTGTCCGGCGAGCAGCTCCTCGATCGGGCCGACGAGCTGCGCGCGGCCGTTGGCGAGGATGATCAAGCGATCGCAGACGCGCTCGAGATCGGCGACGATGTGCGAGGAGAGGACGACGGTGATTCCGGTCTCGGTCACCGCTTGCACCACGCCGGTGAGGAACTCGCGGCGGGCGAGCGGATCGAGTGAGGCCACCGGTTCGTCGAGCAGCAGCAGCTGCGGCTGCTTTGCGAGCGCGAGCGTGAGTGCGACCTGTGCTTGCTGTCCACCGGAGAGCGTGCAGATCCGCTGACGGCGTGAGAGGCCGAGCTCGTCGATCCGCGTCTCGGCAATCGCGTTGTTCCAACTCGGGTTGAGCTTGCGGCCGAGAGTCAGCGTCTCACCGATCGTGAAGCGTCGCGGCAGCGGATGGTCCTGCGCGACGAACCCGACCTGCGGAAGCACCTGGAGCGGCTCCGCGCGCGGACCGTGTCCGAGGACGGAGATCGTTCCGGTGGTCGGCTGGATCAGGCCGACCGCGAGCTGCAACAGCGTCGTCTTGCCGGCGCCGTTCGGGCCGACGAGCGCCGTCACCGATCCGGCCGGGATCTCGAGGCTGCAGTCGCTCAACGCCCAGTTCGAGCCGTAGCGCCTTCCGAGGGCCTTCGCCTCGAGTGCAAGCGTCTCGCTCATGCCACCCTCGAGATCGACGGCGGCCGAAGCGTGTCCGAGAACAGCGCAGCCAGGTTGTCGTCGTCGAGGCCCGCCGCGCGCCCACGCTCGAGCCAACGCTGCAGCGACGAGCGAAGCGCCTTCAGATCATCCGGCGGCAACGGCACCTGGCCGCTCGCGACGAACGTGCCGACACCGCGCCGACCCTCGACGAGCCCTTCCAGGTCGAGCTCGCGGTAGGCGCGCAGCACGGTGTTCGGGTTGATCGTCAGCTGCGCGACGACCTCCTTGACGGTCGGAAGCTGATCGCCCGGCCGCAGGATGCCCAGCCGCACCGCCTGCCGCACCTGCTGCACGAGCTGCAGGTAGGTCGGAACGCCCGAACGTGTCTCGAGATGAAAGTTGATCATTGTCTGCTTTATCTAGATCTCTAGATAAATAAACTACCCAACGCTTACGCGCGCGTCAAGACATCGGCTCGGCGGGGAGCCGGAGGGTGAAGCTGGCTCCGCTCGCGCTCTCGTCGCAGGTGAGGTCACCGTGGTGTTGCTGCGCGATGCGGCGGGCGATGGCGAGGCCGAGGCCGTGGCCGGGCTTGCCCGGGTCGAGCCGGACGAAGCGCTCGAAGATGCGTTGACGTTGGTCTTCCGGTATGCCGGGCCCGTCGTCGGTGACGAGCGCCTCGACGCATCCGTCGCGCCGTCTGAGTTGCACGTCGACGCGGCCCCCGGGTTGGATGGCGGCAAGCGCGTTGTCCATGAGGTTGCGGAGGACCCGTTCGAGCGCGTCGGGATCGCCGCGAATGGTCGTGT
>DATAUN010000113.1:0-15394 GCA_036268235.1 Gaiellaceae bacterium | reverse complement strand
CGGTGGACGGGGTCTGTATCCACCGTCTGCCGGGCCCGGCTCCGCCAACGAGGAGTATGGGAAGGGGATTCCGGTTTCGCTAGAGCAATTGCAACCCAGGCAACACTAGGTTTCAACGAGCTTCAAGACCGCTCGTAGCCGACGATGCGCGGCCGACTTCGTGAGGGGCGGGCGGGCCTTCGCGGCGAGCTCGGAGAGTGACGCGGACGGGTGGCGAAGGCGGAGCTCGGCGATTTCCGCGAGCTCGGCGGGAAGCGCGTCCAGGCCGATGGCGCGGATCGCCTCGAGCTGCCGGTGAGCGGCGCGCGCCGCGCGTTCGAGGTTCGCCTCGTCGGCGTTCGCGAGCCGGTTCGCGTCGGCGCGCAGCGCGGCGACGACCGCGTGTTCTTCGAGCTGCAGCGCAGTGTCCCCCGCGCCGGCGACCGCGAGCACGTCGGCGATCGCCTCGTGCCCCTTCGCGTAGGCGACTGCGTGCGTACGCCGCTCGGCGACGGAGAGCTCGATCCCCTCACGGCGCGCCACGTCGGCGATGAACTGCGCGCCGTCGAGTGACGCAGCGCGCAGCTCGAGGTGCGGGTTCCGCGGGCCGGAAAGCGAGCCGGCGCCGAGCAGGGCGCCGCGCAGGTAGGCGCCGCGGCAGCACGAGCGTCCGACGACGCGCTTCGGCGGCGCCTCGAGCGGCGCACCGGAGGGAGAGAGCACGCCTGCATCGCGGAGCACGACCAGGGCACGCTCGTCGACGGCGACGTGCAGCTGGTAGCGCGTCGCGGTGTCGAACGCCCGGCGCTTGTACGTCCGGATCTCCGACCGGACACCAAGGTCGCGCAGCAGCGCGAAGGCGCGCCGCGCGCCCGACGAGCTGACGAGATCGAGGTGGACGGCGATCGTCCCATCGCGTAGGTGCCAGGCACCGGAGGCGTGGAACAGCGCGGAGAGCTCGGCAAGCCGGCAGCAGCGCCGCGCGGGATCGATCTGCGCCAGCTCGTCGCGAAGGTCGTCGGAGAGCGTCATGGGAAGACCACGCCTTCGAGCTCGAGCAGGCGCCGCTTCACCTCGACGCCCTCGCTCCCCCAGCTGCCGATGCCGCCGACGCTCACGACCCGGTGCACGGGCAGGAACGGCGCGAGGTCGCAACGGGCGCAGAACGTTCCGGCCGCGCGTGCGGCGCGCGGCCGGCCGGCGAGCGCCGCGAGCTCACCGTAGGTGACGACTTCCCCGCGCGGCACGGCGCGCAGTACGCGCGCGCAGTCGCCGTGGAACCCGGCAGGCAGAACGAGCGGCACGTCGCGAAAGTCGTCCGGCTCGCCCGCGAACCAGGCGACCAACCGTCCCGCCAGGACCTGACCGGGGTCAGACGCCGTCGTTTCGAGACGCGTCCGTGTCTGGCGCGGCAGCTCGCTGTGGAAGACGCGCCCGCGATCGTCGAGCCACACCTCCCCCACGCCCCAGCCGGGCGCGTCGTACTGCACGAGCTTCGGCTTCATCTCGCGATGTTGTAGCTTCGCCGCGTGACGCGGGCCCATCTGCCGGCACTCGGATACGTGTACGTGGCGCTCATGCTGCCGGCGCTCATTCTCGGGCTCGGGCACGGCGGCGCGGTCTCGGCCCTCTATACGGGCGCCGCGTTCGCGTACCTCTGGTTCATCGCGAGCCTGCGCGCGCAGGTCGTGCGCTTCGACCCGGACGGCTTCTACGCCAGCGTCGTCGCGATGGGCGGCGCGTCGTTCCTTGCCCTCCAGGCGGCCGCAATCGCGACCGGCTCGACGCGCTTCGCCGCCCCGTCCTCGGCGTCCGCCGCCGCCGTGATCATCGGCTCGTCCTTCGCCGCGTGGCGCGCGCGGAAGATTCCGAAGTGGTTCGGTCAAGCCGGAGTCGCCGGCGGGATCGCGGTGCTCGTCGTGGGCGTCGTCGAGGGCGCTGCCAACTGGAAGCTCGCCGGCGACACCGTGTTCGCCTCGTCGCTCGGGTTCATGGTGTGGGTCGTCGTCACCGCGACGTACCTTTTGCGGCGTTAGCGCGCTTCAGCCACTGCTTGTGCAGCCGGATCTGGGTCTTGCGGACGTCTTTCTCGAACGCGCGCACGGACTGCAGGTCTCCCCCGCCGGGCAGCCGCTCGACGACTGGCGCGAAGTGGTCGGCGGCACGCTCGATCATCCCGTCGAGCGGCCGGTCGACGGGAAGCGTCGGCAACCGCAGCTCGCGCGCCTCGCGCTCGATCGTCTGCGCGAGCTGGAGATCGCGCGCGACCGCGTTCTCCCGCGCGCGCTCGCCGTCCGACGTTCCCTCGATCGGTCCGCGCGCCCGCAGCCGTAGTTCCAGCTCGGCGCGCTCCGGGATGAGGAAGAGCGCTTGGTCGGGCGAGCGCAGCACCGCCGACACCGAAGTCGGGAAGAGCTGCGGCCCCTCGACGATGCACGCCGGCTCGTCCGGCAGCTCGCGCAGGTCCTCGAGCACGAGCCGGAACCGGTGCCGCGACGTCGTGACGAACCACCCGACCATGCTGCGCGTGTCCGCGTGCACCCAGCGCTCGTCCATCGACAGGGACGCAAACTCGGTCGACGGCATCCGCGGCTCGTGCACCCAGACGCGCAGATCGACGTGATAGAGCTGAAGCGCGAATCGATCTGCGAGCGCCCGCGCGATCGAGGACTTCCCGCTTCCCTGCGGCCCGCCGATCCACAGGACGTGTGACAGGTCCACGGCCGTAATGTACGACGCATGTCCACTCACGCCATCTTCCGCCCGCCGCCCCCCGTCAACGAGCCGATCCACGACTACGCGCCCGGCAGCCCCGAGCGCCTGAGCCTGCAGCGCCGGCTCGAGCGGATGCGCAGCGAGCGCATCGAAGTGCCGCTCGTCATCGGCGGCAAGGACGTCACGACCGGCGACCTGAAGCCGGCCGTCATGCCGCACGACAAGGAGCACGTGCTCGCCGACGTGCACCAGGGAGGCGCCGAGCATGTCCAGCTCGCCATCGACGCCGCCGCGACCGCGTGGAACGACTGGTCGCGCTGGCCCTGGGAGGACCGCGCCGCCGTGCTGCTGCGCGCTGCCGAACTGCTCGCCGGCCCGTGGCGCGACACGCTCAACGCGGCCACGATGCTCGGCCAGTCGAAGACTTCACACCAGGCCGAGATCGACGCCGCGTGCGAGTCGATCGACTTCTTCCGCTTCAACGTCGAGTTCATGACGCGGATCTACGCGGAGCAGCCACAGTCCTCGCCCGGCGTCTGGAACCGCATGGAGTACCGGCCGCTCGAGGGCTTCGTGTTCGCGGTCTCGCCGTTCAACTTCACCGCGATCGCCGCGAACCTCACGACGTCAGCCGCGCTGATGGGGAACGTCGTCGTCTGGAAGCCGGCCGGCACCGCGATGCTCTCGGCCCACTACCTGATGCGCCTGCTGCAGGAGGCCGGCCTGCCCGACGGCGTGATCAACCTCGTCTACGGGCCGGGCGCGACGATCGGCGACGCGGCACTCTCGAGCCCGCACCTCGCCGGAATCCACTTCACCGGCTCGACCCCCGTGTTCAACGGCATGTGGCGCACGGTCGCCGAGAACATGGAGCGCTATCGCAACTACCCGCGCATCGTCGGCGAGACGGGCGGCAAGGACTTCATCGTCGCGCACCCGTCCGCGGACGTCGACGCGCTCGCGACCGCAATCGTTCGCGGCTCGTTCGAGTACCAGGGGCAGAAGTGCTCGGCGTCGTCGCGCGTCTATGCGCCGTCGAACCTCTGGCCCGCGCTGCGCGAGCGGCTGCAGGAGCAGGTCGCGACGATCAAGATGGGCGACGTCTCCGATTTCCGCAACTTCATGGGCGCGGTGATCGACGGCTCGTCGTTCGAGACGCAGGCTGCGGCGATCCGCGACGCGCAGCAGGCGGACGACACGGAGATCGTCGTCGGCGGCGGTACCGACGACTCGCGGGGCTGGTTCGTGGAGCCGACGATCATCGAGACGCGCAACCCCGAGTTCCGGACGATGCGCGAGGAGCTCTTCGGTCCCGTGCTCACGACCTACGTCTACGACGAGAACCACTGGGACGACACGCTTCAGCTGATCGACAAGACCGCCCCGTACGGGCTCACCGGGGCGGTGTTCTCGCAGGACCGTTCGGCGATCGACGACGCGAGAACGAAGCTGCGCTACGCGGCGGGCAACTTCTACGTCAACGACAAGCCGACCGGCGCCGTCGTCGGCCAGCAGCCCTTCGGCGGTGCGCGCGCATCCGGCACGAACGACAAGGCCGGCTCGATGTGGAACCTGATCCGCTGGGTCAGCCCGCGCTCGCTCAAGGAGACGTTCACGCCGCCGCACGACTACCGCTACCCGTTCATGGACGACGAGCCGGACACCGCCGGGACGTAAGCGCAGCGAGACGGCCACGGGGAGAGAGAAGCCGCATCCCGTGACCGCCTCGCAAACCCGGTAAAGCCCAGTCCTCGCGGGCCGCAGCGGGTCACCGGCGCCTCCATGTGCGGTGGGGGGTTGACACGGAGGCTCCGGCTGCACTGCGCATCCAACACGGAGGCTGCGTGGCGTTCAAGGCCTGGCGGCCGGTTCACACGCGATTCACACGCGGAAGACCCACGCAACCGCGGTCGCGTGGGTCGCGGTCCGCCCATAGGCGACCGCAACGTGCAGGCCCTTCTTCAGCGGCGCGTTCGGGGCGCCGTAGACCGTGCCCTGATCCGGGCCGAGCCCGCCACCCTTCGTGAGCAGCTCGGTGCCGTCGACCCAGAGCGCCGAGTCGATGAGCGCGGACTTGCCGGTCATCTCGAACGCGACCTGCGGCGTCGCCGCGTTGCCCTTGGAACTCGGCTTCGGCCCGAGGATGTCGATCTTCACCTGGCCGGTGCGGTCGGGACGCCAGGCGCCGCCGACGAGGTGATAGGCGGTCGCCTTCGGGCCTGAGACCGCGACCGCCCAGGCGGCCCCTTCGTAGAGGACGGTGCCCGGCGGGACCGGTCGTTTGGCGGCCGTCGTCGTGGTCGTCGGCTTGGGCGATGACCCGCAGGCGGCGAGCAGCGCGACGGCGACGAGCAGCGGGAGCAGTCTGCGCACGCGGGCAAGCGTACTCATGCGCGGCCGGTGCGATGGAGCTGCGCATAGATCCGGCGCGCGGTCTTCGCGGGCACGCCCGGCACGCCCTCGAGCTCCTCCTGCGTCGCCTCGACGACCCGCTCGGCCGAGCCGAAGTGCTGGAGCAGCGCCCGCCGCCGCACCGGGCCGACGCCCTCGAGCTGATCGAACATCGAGCCGCGCGCCGCCGCGTCGCGGCGCTGGCGGTGAAACGTGATCGCGAAGCGGTGCGCCTCGTCGCGGATGCGCTGGAGCAGCTGGAGCGCCGGCGACTCGCGCGGCAGCAGGATCGGGTCGGCTCGACCGGGGACGAACACCTCCTCGATCCGCTTCGCGAGCGAGATCACCGCGACGCGTGGCAGCTCGAGCTCCTGCATCGCCGCGAGCGCGGCCGAGAGCTGGCCCTTGCCGCCGTCGATGACGACGAGGTTCGGCGTCGCGGCGAATGACTCGTTCCACTCATCGGAGGCGGGATCGGCGCCGAGGCGCGTGAAGCGGCGCGCGATCACCTCGCGCATCGCGCCGAAGTCGTCCTGGCCGTCGAGGCTGCGCACCGTGAACTTCCGGTAATGCGACTTCTTGGCGACCGCGTCCTCGAAGACGACCATTGACCCGACGACCTCCTGCCCCTGGATGTTCGAGATGTCGAAGCACTCGATTCGAATCGGCAGCGACTCGAGGTTGAGCGTCTCGCGCAGCTCTTCAAGCGATTCGAGCCTGCGCGCGCGCTTCGTCTCGGCGACGAACGTCTCCGACTCGAGGGCGAGCTGCGCGTTCTGCTGCGCGAGCTCCTGGAGGCGGCGCTTCTCACCGCGCTCCGGCGCGCGCACCTCCACGTGCGCCCCGCGCCGCTCGGACAGGAACTGCTCGAGCGCGCTCAGGTCGCCCGAGCCGCGCGGCACGAGGATCTGCGGCGGGATCGACGGCGCGGCGCCGTAGTACTCGAGGCAGAACTGCTCGAGCACCTCGCCGACCTCCTCGCCGGCCGCGTTCTCGAGGTGGAACGAATGCCGGTCGACCATGCGCCCCTCGCGCAGCGGGAAGAGCTGCACCGCGGCGCGCTCGGTCGAGACGGCGACGCCGATCACGTCCACCGAGCCCGTCGACGGGCGCTCGACCGCCTGCCGCTGCGAGAGCCGCTCGATCGCGTGCAGCCGGTTTCGGTAGCGCGCTGCGTCCTCGAAGCGCTCCTCGGCCGCCGCCTCGCGCATCTCCTGCTCGAGCCGCCGGCGAATCGGCTTGTCGTCGCCGGAGAGAAACTCGATCACCTGGTCGATCAGCTCGCGGTAATCCTCCTTCGAGATGTAGCCGACGCACGGCGCGAAGCAGCGCTCGATGTGGAAGTCGAGACACGGGATGCCGCTGTGCCGACCGGGCTGCGGGCCTTCGCAGGGGCGATAGCGGAAGACGCGGTTCAGCACGTCGAGCGTCTCGCGCACGCTCTTGGCGTTCGCGTACGGACCGAAGTACCAGACACCGCGCCGGTGTCGCTCGCGCGTGAACATCACGCGCGGGTAGTCGTCCTCGACCGTCACTGCGATGTACGGGAACGACTTGTCGTCGCGCAGGCGCACGTTGAACGGCGGCCGATGGCGCTTGACGAGGTTCTGCTCGAGATGGAGTGCCTCGACCTCGCTCGAGGTGACGATCGTCTCGATCGTCTCCACGCGGTTCGCCATCTGGCGGATGCCCTGCCGCGTGTCGCTCGAGCCCGCCTGGAAGTACGAGCGTACGCGCGAGCGCAGCGACTTCGCCTTGCCGACATAGAGCACGTCGCTGTCCGCGTCGCGGAACAGATAGACGCCCGGCGCCGCCGGTACGCGCTTCAGCTGGGCCTCGAGCCGTTCGGACGCCATCGAACGCGCAGGGTACTCGCGGGCCTCGTCCGGGCAGGAGGCTCGAATGCGCCGTCTCGGCCCGATCCTCGTGCTCGCGTTCGTGCTCGCCGGGTGCGGAGGGCACGGCCGCCCGTTCGTCGTCGGCGCCGTCGAAGACGCGCCGAAGTGGCAGCCGGACGCGGTCGCGAAGGCGAAGGCCGCGGGGTTCGAGCAGGACGTCTTGAGCGCCGTCTGGACGCGCGGCGCAGCCGCCGCGCACGACGCGACGACGCTCGCGCCGGCTGTCCAGGCGCTTGCCCGCGGGGGCATCCAGCCGGTGCTCGCCGTGTACCAGTTGAGCTCGAACACGCCGACGAGCGCGGCCGACCGGCAGGCGTTCGCGGACTACGCGGCCGGGCTCGCCCGCGCGCTGCCACAGGTGCGCACGGTGATCGTCGGCAACGAGCCGAATCTCAATCTCTTCTGGCAGCCGCAGTTCGGCGCCGACGGCGGCGATGCTGCGGCGCAGTCGTACGAGCAGTTGCTCGCGGCCACCTACGACGCGTTGAAGGCGGTGAACGCGAAGCTGACGGTGGTGGGCGGCGGGCTCGCACCGCGCGGCGGCGACGACCCGTCTGCGAGCCGGCCGACGCATTCGCCCACGCGCTTCCTCGAGGATCTCGGGCTCGCCTACCGCGCGAGCGAGCGAACGAGGCCGCTGATGGACGAGCTCTCGGTTCACGTCTACGGCGAGTCGCCCCGGATCCCGCCCACGCTCGCGCATCCGCGGACGACCTCGATCGGCATCGCCGACTACGCGAAGCTCGTCCGGCTCGTGAAGCGGGCGTTCGGGACCGAGCTGCCGATCGTCTACGGCGAGTACGGCGTCGAGACGACTGTTCCCGCCGCCGAGCTGGCGCACTACACGGGCCACGAGGTCGTCAGGCCGGTGAGCGCGGCCACGCAGGCGCGCTACTACACCGAGGCGATCAATCTTGCCTCGTGCCAGCCGGACGTCACGGCGATCTATCTCTTCCACGTGCTCGACGAGCAGCAGCTCGCAGGACTGCAGAGCGGCGTCTATTACGCCGACGGCACTCCGAAGGCGAGCCTCGCCGCGGTTCGCCACGCGATCGAGCACCCACGGTGCCGCAGCTAACCTTCGCGCCGTGGAAGGTCAGTACGTCGCCTATTCGTTCTTCCGGATCGACCCGGCCTGGCGGCGCCTGCCGGTCGAGGAGCGCGCCGCGGCCAAGGACGCGTTCGCCGACGTCGTCGACGAGCACGCCGCGCGGTTCGACCATTTGCGCGCCTACTCGACGACCGGTGTCCGGCCCGAGACCGACTTCTTCCTCTGGAAGATCACCGAGCGGTACGAGGACCTCGGCGAGCTCGGCGCGGCGCTCAATGCGACACCGCTGGCTGCATGGCTCGAGACGCCGTACTCCTATCTCGCGACAACGCGCGCGTCGCAGTACACCTCCGCGCGCAAGCCGCGGAAGATCACGCCGCACGATCTTCGCTATCTGGTCGTCTACCCGTTCGTGAAAGTGCGGCCCTGGTACGAGCTGACGGAAGCAGAGCGCCAGCGCGCGATGGACGAGCACATCCGCATCGGCCGCGAGGAGTTCCCCGGCATCAAGAACCACACGTCGTACTCGTTCGGGATCGACGACGAGGAGTTCATGACGGCGTTCGAGTGCGACGAGCCCGCCGACTTCATGCACCTCATGCTGCGGCTGCGCGACTCCGAGGCGTCGAGGTGGACCGAGCGCGACACACCGATCTTCGTCGGCCAGCACATGCCGCTCCGCGAGGCGCTCGACCGCCTCGATGGACTGGCTGTCAGAGAGCCGACTTCTGCTCGCGCCACGTCCTGACACCGACGTAGACGCAGATCGCAGCGACGACGAAGAACGCAAGCGCGTCCCGCCCCGTCACGCCGACGACCATGTACCAGCCGATGTCGAGCACGAGTAGCGCGACCGCGGCGTAGAACACCGCCGCCGTGCGGGACGGCCACGTCTCGATCTCGCGCCGGCCGAAGTCGCGCCAGAAGAAGTACGCGACGACGCCGATCACGATGATGAACGCGACCCGCACGAGCGCGCCCGCCGTCGCAAGCGCGGTCTCCTGGTTCAGCACGACGATCACGATCGCCAGCACGGCGAGAATCGCAAGGTTGCGCAGGAACGGGTTCACGTTCCTCATGCGGTCATGAAGGCGCGCACGCCGAGCGCGGCCGCGACGAGCATCGCGACGGCGAACCACAGCAGCCGCGCGCGCGGCTCGGACGGTGCGTAGAGCCACGGCGAGAGCACCGCGAGCAGGCAGAACGTCCCGTAGGCGTAGTGGAGATGGTCTTTGGCGCGGTAGTGACGCGAGAGCAGGAGCAGCCCGAGCGCAACCTGGCCGACGATCAACGTCTGCGCGAGCGCGAGCAGTTGGGACACGAGCGTGCCCGGACGCGTACGCCGCGCCCAGAACGCAGCCGCCGACGCGAGCACGCAGACGCCGATCACGAGGAACGCGTTGATGTGGTGCACCGTGAGCATCGGCGACCGAAACCTACCGAGGCGGGCCGGCCCGTCGGGGCCGGCCCGCCTCGAGGGCTAGCCGATCGACGGGCTGGCGTTGTGCAGCAACGCCAGCGCCATCGAGCCGAACCAGGCGCCCGCGGCGGGGCTCACCTGGCCCCAGAGCGGGTCGAAGAGCGCCTGCGCGGCGGCAGTCGTCGGCCAACCGGGCTGGGTGTAGGCGGAGTAGTCCCAGGCCCGCACGCCGCCGGCCGCGTCGCACTGGCCGTCCGACTGGCCCGGTGTCTTCACCCACAGATACGCGTCGAGCAGCGGCACGCCGGTCGTCGACGACGGGCGGTTGCCGAGCCCCGCCAGCGGGTTGTTGCACCAGTTGCCCGCCTCGAGCACCGAGACGGTGCTCGCCGACTGGCCGTAGGGCGCAGCCGCGTAGGCGCTCATGTCGTCGGGACCCTGGCCGTTGCGACTCGTGTCGATGACGAAATGCGTCGTCGCCGCAGTCGAGCCGAGCATGCCCGCGTACCGCGCGTCGATGCCCGCGGTGCTGAGGTCCTGCTCGGTGGCGGTGTCGCTCCACACGGCGTACGGCGTCAGCGCGACGCCCACCCAGTCGGGCGGCCCGCCGTTCCAGTACTGGTTCGGGCAGTCGAAGAAGTCACCCGGGTTGATCGACGTCGCGTACGTGATGCAGTCCGAGACCCACGTGGAGAAATACGTCGAGTTGCCGGTGTACTGGTAGTTCGAGACGTTGTCGACGAAGCCCTGCGCCTGCTGCACGCCCGCCCGGACCAGGCGCTGCGCGATATCGCCGACGGAGAGCCACGCGCTGTTCGTGGCGTCGAGGTACACGCTCGTGCTCGGCTGCTGCTCCAGCTTCGTCACGGCGTAGTTCACCTGCGTGTACCGGGCGGCATTTGCCTGTGCCGGCGTCAAGCCGGTGCCCGTCAGGTCGGGCTTGCACGACTCGGCGTTGCCGTTGATGTCGGTGTTGTACGGGATGATCCCGAGCCCGTCGGGCTCGACGAGCACGACCGCCTGACTACTGCCGATGCCCGCGGCGACGCCGTCGATCCACGCTTCGTACGACGCGGTGTCGGACGCCCCACCGCTCGAGTACTGCCCGCAGTCGCGGAACGGCACGTTGTAGACGACGAACACCGGCACCGCCCGTTCGAGCGCTGCCTCCAGCATCGTCTCCTTGACCTGTTGACGGACCTGCGCCGGCGTCCCGCCGGTCAACCAGACCGCCTGCGGGGTCGCCTCCATCTTCGCGAGCGACAGCGCGTCCTTCGCCTTCCCGGTGGCGAGGAGCTGGAGGCCCTGCTTCACGGCACCGCTCGACGGCGGCGGCGTGAAGAACCGCGTACCGGCGGCAAGCGTGTGGCCCGGCCCGGTTGCTCCCGCCCCGAACGGGATGGCGAGGACGAGGAGCACCGCCAGGCCGGCGAGGCCGGCCAGGCGCGACAATCTGCGGCTGATCACGAGTTTCTTCCCCCTTGCAACTCTTTCGAAAGCGCTTTCCCTCCCAGCTCAGGGTCTCATGCCTTCGGCGAAGCGTCAAGGAGCAGGCGCCGTCGACTCCCGGATCACGAGCTCGGTCGCGAGCTCGAGCTGGAGGGCATCGGGCTGCTCTCCCGCAAGCAGCCGGGCGAGCAGCGCGACTGCCAGCTTCCCCATCTCCGCGAGCGGCTGGCGCACCGTTGTGAGCGCCGGCGTGACGAGCTCGGCCTCGCCGGTGTCGTCGAAGCCGACGACCGACAGCTCCTCGGGCAGCCGAAGCCCGCGGGCGCGCGCGACCTGCATCGCGCCGATCGCGAGGTTGTCGTTGAACGCGAAGATCGCCGTCGGCGGCTCTGGCAGGTCGAGCAGCCGCGTCGCCGCAGTCCGGCCGCCCGTGATCATGAAGTCCGACTCGACGATCAGCTCGTCGTCGGCGAGCAGGCCGGCGCTCGCGAGCGCCGCACGGTAGCCGCGCAATCGCTGCACGGTTGCGACGCGGACCGGCAGACCGGTGATCGCCGCGATGCGGCGATGACCGAGCTCGAGCAGGTGCCGAACCGCTTCGTCCGCACCCGCGGCGTGCGCGGAGGAGACCGCGGCGATGTCCCTGCCGACGCGCTCGACCGGGTCGACGATCACGAACCGGTGCCCTGCCTCCTGCAGATCGTGCAGCGAAGGAGCCGACGCGCTCGGCAGGATCAGCACCGCCCCGTCGGCCGTCCCGTGCAGGAGCTCGCCGAGCGCCGCAAGCTCGCTCCCCCGGCGCTCGGCAGTCGGACACAGAACGGCGCGGAGCTCGCGTTCGTCGAGCGCGGCGGTCACGCCCGCGATCGTCAGCGTGAAGTACGACGGCGCGATCCACGGCACGGTGACCGCGATGAGACCGGTCCGGCCGGCGGACAGGCTCCGCGCGCCGAGCGCCGGGCGGTAGCCGTGCTCGCGCACGACGCGCTCGACTGCTTCACGTTTCTCCTCGGACACGCCGTCGCGGCCGTTGATGACGCGCGACACCGTCGCCATCGAGACGCCCGCCAGATCCGCGATCTGGGCCATGGTCACCCGCGACGCCACAACGCCATTCAAGCACCGCGCGGTTCAGCTATTGCCGTCGAGCACGCCGGCCGCGAGCGCCATGATCGCGACGAGACAGGCGACGACGCAGAACGAGGCGGTCAGCGACGACACCGAGGCGATGCCGCCGATGACGCCGGGCGCGACGAGGCCGCTCCCGTAGGCGACGCCTGCGACGCCCGCGATGCTGCGCGCCGGATGGGTGCCGACACGGCCGGCGGCCGCGAAGACGAGCGGTACGACGAGCGCGACGCCGGTCCCGAGGAGCGCGAATCCGGCCAGGCCGACGGCGAGGCCGGGCGCGAGGACGACCGCGATCGCGCCGGCGGCGGCGCAGGTCCCGGAGACGCGCACCGTCGTTACCGGGCCGAGCCTCCTGATCACGCGGTCGCCCAAGAGCCTGACGGTCGCCATCGCGACCGCGAACGCCGAGACCGCGAACCCGGCGGTCGCCGCGGAGCCGCCGAGCTCCCGTCGGATGAAGAACGCCGACCAGTCGGTTCCCGCCTGCTCGCCGAAGACGGCGCACAGGCCGACGAGCCCGATCAGGAGGATCGGACGAGTCGGGAGCGCGAACGCCGGCGGCGCAACCGCTTCCCTCGCGGTGGCGTCCTCGAGGACGAAACGCGCGAAGGCGGTTCCGGCGCCGACGAGCACGACGGCCGTCACCGCGAACTGGATGCGCGCGTCGATCCCGGCGTGCGACGAGAGCGCGGAGACCGCGGAGCCCGTCAGGACGCCGACGCTCCAGAAGCCGTGGAGGCTCGACATGATCGAGCGGCCGTACGCCTTCTCGACGAGCACGCCCTGTGCGTTCATCGCCATGTCCGCGAGGCCGGCGGCAGCCCCGAACGCGAGCAGGACGACGCACAACACGACGAGCGACGACGGAAGCGCCGGCAGGATGAGACTTACGCACCAGGCGGCGATCGTGACGGCGATGAGCGGGCGAAAGGCGTAGCGGTGCGCGAGGCGGCCGGAGAACGGCATCGCGAGCATCGCGCCGATCCCCGGCATGAGCAGCGCGAGTGCGAGCTGGCCGACGTCGACGCCGACATGGGCCGCGATCCAGGGAACGCGCGCGGCGAAGCTTCCGGTCACGCAGCCGTGGACTGCGAAGACGGCCGCGGTCGCGCGGCGCGCGCGCCGGGCGTCGGATGAAGGCGCCGCAGCGGACACGCTCCGACCATACCCCGCGGGCTGCCTGCCCTCGATTAGGCTTCGTCGCGTGATCGGCGAAGGCGACCAGGCTCCCGACTTCACCCTGCGCTCGGACGCGGGCGACGAGGTCACGCTCTCGTCGCTGCGCGGCAAGCAGGTCGTCCTCTACTTCTATCCGAAGGACGACACGCCCGGCTGCACGACCCAGGCGTGCGGAATTCGCGACGCGTACGGCGAGTTCGAGCGCGCCGGCGCAGTCGTGCTCGGCGTGTCGCCGGACAGCGAAGGCTCACACGTCAAGTTCAAGGAGAAGTACGGTCTCCCGTTCACGCTGCTCGCCGATGAGGGCCACGAGGTCGCCGACGCGTACGGCGTCTGGGGCGAGAAGAAGTACATGGGCCGCACGTACATGGGCGTCGACCGCTCGACCTTCGTGATCGCGGAAGACGGCACGGTGAAGCGCGTCATGCACAAGGTGAAGCCCGACACGCACGCCGACGACGTGCTCGCCGCGCTCGCCGCCTAGGCGGGTCTCAGAGCCGGCACGGCGCTGCCGCCGGCGCCTGGGCGTACGCCCCGAACGTGCCGCTGCGCGCGACGAGCCGGGCGTCCGGATTCAGAACGCGCTCCTGCAGGAGCAGTTTCTGCTGCTTGGTTGACCCGTAGGTGACGACGGACATCGTCGCACCGCATCGGCGCCAGGCGGCGGCATGCGCGTCGTCGAGCTGGACGATCTGGTTCATCTGCCGTGCGTCGAAGAGCTCGAAGCGCACGTCATACGCGACGCGACCGGCGAGCTCCGGGCGCTCCCACAGCAGCCAGTCCGCGTGCTGGTCGTCGGCGAGAACCACGCCGTGTGCGCCGGCTGCGTGCGCGACGGCCGCGGCGGCGGCCGGCGAGCCTGCGCGGTCGAGCCACGACGGTGACCGCGTGAAGTGCGTTGCGAGCACGGCGACCGCGGCGAGCACTCCGAGCGCCGCGAGCGCGACGTTGATGCGCCGGACACCGACGGTCGCGGGCGCCGGCCGCCACGCGGCGTCGAGCAGCCGCGGCAGGCTCACCGCCAGCGCGAGCTCGAACCAGACCGCGTTGCGCACAGCGATGAGTGCGCCAACGAGCAGCACGGGCAGCGCCCACTGCTCGAACGACGTCAGTGTTCTCCGATGCCGTCCCCAGAGCGCAACGAACGCAAGCGCGCCCGCGAAGAAAAGAGCCGTGCCGCCGCCGACGCGCATCGGCTGCCACTCCTTGACCACGCGCGCGAACGGCGGGTGCAGGAGCATCAGGTGGTAGTAGCCGAAGAGCCCGAAGCCGTACGGCGAGACGAGCAGCGCGACGGGCGCAAGGAGAAGCGGGAGCCCGCGCAACGCGCGCTTCCAGAGCAGCGTCAGGCCGTAGAGCGCGGCTAGGCCTGCAGCGAGCGACACCGAGCCGTGCAGGTTCGCCCAGACGACGAGCAGCGGCAGCACGAGGAACACGCGCCGGCCGGGCCGGCGCGCATCGGCCGCCAGCAAGGCGAACGCGATCGCGAAGAGCGGAAGCGCGAACAACTGCGTGCGAAGCTGCGCAAGCCACGGCGCCATCGGCACGACGATCAGCGCGACCAGCGCCGTGCTGCGTGCCGACGCTCCGAGGCGGCGCGCAGCGACGGCCGCGAGCGCGAGCGTGACACCAACGGCGACGACGGCGAGCGCGGCGGCGAGTCGAAGACCGCCGATCCGGTCGAGCTCGTAGAGCACGAGCTGCGCACCCCACTGCTGGTCGACCCAGTGCGTGCCGAGCGTCCAGTACGTCAGCGTGTCGTGATGCGGGACACCGTGCCGCGCGATCAGCCGGCCGTCGACGAGCGCGAGCCACGTGTCGCTGACGAAGAGATGCGGCAGCCACACACAGAGGACGGCGGCCCAGGCCGCGACGACCGCGACGATGAGGCCGTTCTCGCCGAGAAACGCGCGTGTGCCGGCGAGCCGCACGGGAAGGCCGAGCGGCCGCAAGCCGTGCGGTACGAGCACCCCCCGAACCACTGCGTCAGACGGTAGCCCGGCTCCCGCGTGGTCGCATCCCTGCGATGGGGGGTGCCGGCTGTCCGCTGATCCGGCGGTGATAGGCGCGGAGCACGTCACTCTGCGTCAGCCAGCCGACGACCTGCTGATCGTCGGCATCGACGACGGGGAGACCCGAGCGCGCGAGCAGCACCTCGGGCAACGCCTGCTCCAGCGTGTC